>JANYJH010000399.1 GCA_025361865.1 Phragmitibacter sp. | reverse complement strand
GGAGACCAGCGAAGGCGAGTGCGCTGCGTAGAATGGGGGCCGCTTCGCGAATGGCATTCGTCACTTTTACACTTTCCGCATGAGTGGGTGACACCACCAACGGAGCGTTCCCGCGTCTGCTTAGCGCCAGATAATCTGCCGCGAGTTCGCGGTAACGCTGCCCTTCATCAGCCATTTCAATGAAGGCACCGAGGGCTTCCAAACGCCGGAACCCCGTTCGCAAATCGCCTTTGCTAAGCGAGCTGATGGCCTGTTTGTAATCCTCGACTTCTTGACGGCGGATCTCCGTCACTTCCGCGACGCGAAGCCCCGCATATTTTTGCATCAGCCGGAACGCATCACCCCGCGCCACGGGCGCATGTTGCGCCGCATCTCCCGTCAAAATGACGCGAGTTGTCGGCCCCGCGATTTCCATGATGCGCCACAAATCCCGCACGCCGAGCGTGCCTGCTTCATCAATCCAGATGACCTGTCCCTGAACCTGCTTTTGCAGCTTCGTATTCAGCAGCAGATGAGCCACCGTGTCAGCAGTGGCAAAGCCTTCCTTGCGGAGCGTTCCCCGTGAAGCGTCTGCGGACGGTGCAAAGGCAAACACCTTCAAGCCTTGCTTCTCAATCGCAGGACAGGCCACTTTCATCATCGTCGTTTTGCCGACCCCTGCCGCGCCGCGAACCACAATCACTTGATCGCGGCTCGTGAGAAGATGCTTCGCCGCTGCCCGTTGCTCATCCGAGAGCATGTCGCTGGCAGGCAGCTTGCCACCACCAATCGGCAGGGCTGCATTGCGCCCTGCCCGCACGAAACCAAGGAGGGCGATTTCTTCCGCCAGCACGTCTTTGGTAGTGCAAAGATGTTCATCGCCGATCTTGTGGCCAATGAATTGCCGTCGCTCGAATTCGCCCTTGATGGCTTCCGGCGTGTTATGCCCGACGCCGAACCGCAGCGCAGCCGCCAAGATGTGCCCGCGCTCAACGACTGAGGCCCGCTCGAAAAGCTTGGCAATCGCGTAATCCACCGCTTCAGCGGGCGTGACCTTCACCGCCCTGCTCTGCCCTTTGTCATAGCAGACTTTGGAGATTTGAACTTTTTCGTCTTCCGTAAGGCGAACGCTCCACGCCGCCAGTAAGTCGGAAAAGGTCAGGCCGTGCCGCTTGCCCTCACGGGTGGCCGCGCCCAGCGCGTCTTTGGCTTTGGCATCCGTGATGCCCTTGTCATGGGCAAGCTGTTCAATCTGCGCGGTGCGCCGCGAGAACTTGGCGATGACGCTGGCAGGCATCCCCTTGATTTCCCAGCCGCCTTTGCGCCGCTCAATGGCGTAGCCTTGAGCGGCAAGACTGGCAGTGAGCCGCGCATGAAAAGCCGCCTCTGCATAATGGGCTTCACGCTTGATGTCCCCAAATTGCGCTGCTTTCCACCGCGCCTCTGTTTGGTCATAAGTGGCGTTGAACGTGAAGCAGTGAATGTGCAGATGGGGATCAGGAATGCCCCCGACCGGACGGGAGGTGAAATGCACGAACTCCGCCCAGGCGAGGTTGCCAGTGACGCGGTTTTCCTGCCCTCCTTTCTGCCGCACACGCGTTGCCGCCCGCTCCTCAAGCTCCTTCATGGTGTCGGCAACCGCCGACCGGAACGCCTTCAACACCTCTTTGTCTTGAGTCAGCGCATAGAGCACGGAGAGACTTTTTGGCGCGTGGAAATTGAGGTCATAACCGACGCGCCGACCGTCTTTGGTGCGCGGTGTCAGCTTCTCACCTGTCCGCGGATTCCGGTTCTCCACCAATGCCGCAAAGTGCTCCTTATCCACGTCCCCCGACAAGCCTAGTTTCTCGGCAGCCTTCCCATGCCACTTGCCGACCACTTCCTGATTTTCGGAGTAATAGTCTTCTCGCTTGAGACCTTCCGTGTAGTATTTTTGCGCCGCCGCCGCGCTCGTATGGGCCACTACTCTCAGCATTGATGTAGAGTATCATAGTTCCCGCCCCGAATCCATTTTTACGAGCGATGCGGCAATAATTGCCTGCTTGTTTGCAAGAATGAGAGCATGGATGCAAGCGAGCAATCCGGCAGGCTCGCAAGCAAGTTTGCCCGCAAACATGGCAGCGAGCTTTATGGCACTCATGCCCATTTGCGAGCAAGAAAGCGAGCAAGCTCGCAATCATGCAATATTGTCTTCAGACATCTCCCCTAAGCAGAGCCTTAGGTTGTTTTAGCTCGCCGTTTTACGGCCATGCGCTTAGCATCAGCGAACCTCAAAAGGTTCACCCAAATGGCAGAGCTACCCCTTGCAACATTACCACCAGCCAAGCCAAAGTCTGCGCTCCAAAACTGGCCGGAAGATGACGAGGCGTTGCTTGAGCTGAGTGCCGACGGCAGGACACGCCCAGCAGCCAACTACTGGTGTTTGAAGGATGCCTTTGAAGGCGTGCAGATTTTCGGGGGCACGGGTTCCGGCAAATCCTCAGGAAGCGGGCAGGCCATCGCCAGGGCATTCGTCGAGTCCAATCTTGGCGGACTGGTTTTGACCGCCAAGACGGATGAAGTTTTATCATGGAAGCGATACGCCAAGGCCGCAGGGCGTGAGACAGATTTGCTCATTGTGGAGCCGGGTTCGCCGCATCGTTTCAACTTCCTGCGATATGAATTGAAGCGCCCAGGCACCGGGGCAGGGCATACCGAAAACCTCGTGAACCTGTTTTGCAGTGTCTTGGAAGCTGCCGAGCGAAAGCAGGGAGGCGGAGGGCAGGACGCCTATTGGCAGCGCACCTTGAAGCAGTTGCTCAGGAATGCCATTGACCTTGCCATTCTCGCTCTGGATGACATCGAGCTGCCTTCCCTTTACCGCATCATCACTTCCGCGCCGCGTTCAGCGGAGGAGGCGGACAACCCTGAATGGCAGAAGAAATCGGCCTGCTTTGCCTTGCTGGAAGTGGCAGGGAGCAAAGCCAAAGAAAAGGGCAGGGTGAATGACTATGAGCTGACGCGTGATTTCTGGCTTCGCGAGTTTCCCAATCTTGCGCCTGAAACCCGCTCCGTGATCGTCTCCACATTCACCAGCATGGCCGACTGTTTCTTGCGCGGAATGCTGCGGAATCTCTTCTGCACCGACCTCAATTTCTCACCGGAGGACACGTTCAAGGGCAAGATCATCATTCTCAATTTGCCGGTTAAGGAGTTCAACGAGCTGGGGCAGTTCTCCCAGGTGCTTTTCAAGTTCATCTGGCAGAGAGCGGTGGAACGAAGGATTTCGGCGGACTTGAGCCGCGAAGAGGCACAGGCCACCGCTCGCCCCGTGTTCCTGTGGGCGGACGAATCCCAATTTTTCGTCAATTCCTACGATGCGCTTTTCCAGAGCACGGCGCGAAGTTCCCACGCCTGCACCGTCTATCTGACGCAGAACCTTCCCAGCTACTTTTCCGCTTTCGGCGGGCAGAACGCCCGCTCCGATGCGGAGAGCTTTTTGGGCA
>JANYJH010000296.1 GCA_025361865.1 Phragmitibacter sp. | reverse complement strand
GCTAAAAACGGCTATGGACAACCGCCGACTATCTTCAAAGATGAGGCCGCTGGTGCACGAGGCGTGCCTTGATTGAACAGCACGTAAAGTTCACCGTTGCGATCAAGGTGCCACAAAGGGTCAAGTCGAGAGGACAACCATTTCTGGAAGTCATGAGTCACCGCGATGGGCGCATCAACCAACAGCCCATAGCAAGTAAGGCCACGTCCAGCGCCATCTCGACTTGCAGCGTGGTCTTCATCCCGCTGCCGAAGCAGCCGCATTCAACATCCATGCCCCTGGCCATCGCGGTGCTCATGGCGATGATGAAGACTGTGATGCAGACATTGAGCAGCAGCAGGCCGCCTTTCCTCAGCCAGCCTGTTAGCACGGCGAGGCCACAGAAGATTTCCAGCCACGGTAAGGCCAAGGCCAGCCACGCAGCGTAAGGATCTGGGACGAGGTGGAAGCCGCGGATGTTCATCAGGAAGAGGCCGGGGTCTTTGACTTTCAGGGCTCCTGAGAGGAGGAAGATCAGGCCGAAGCCGACCAACAATCCCCGTCGCAACCACACCTGCCAGACTCTGCGTTGATCGCTCATAGGATCAAGCAAAGGCAGACATGAAGGCCACATCCAGCGCGAGTCCTTCGCTGACGTTCGTGTGGAGATTCGTCTGGAGTTTGCGCAGTTCCTTCAACCGACGCGAGACGGCGCTGGGCTCCCAGCGTTGAGCGAGCGCATGAGTGGCGGCTCCGTAATCAGGAAGATCAAAGCGCTCCGCGCCGACTTGATGGCGCATGACATCCCCCATCCAGGCGAGCAGCAGCTCCATGAGCGTCTCCCGTTCGAGGGCATATTGCGCGGCGATGTTCGCTTCCATTTCGATCTCGCGTGATTTGAGCCATTGGCCGTCGGTGGTGTTTTTGTAGAACTCCTTTTCACGCTGGAACTCGTCTTCCTGGTCCTTGGTGATGCGGTCTTTTACTTCATCCAACAAGGTCTCGAATTCACGGCGGATGGTCATGGCTGCGGCCAGACTACCGCTTCCGCGTTGGCTGATGTTGGAGAGTAAATCCAGTAGCTCAATCTCAGACGCACTGAACTGACGCGCGCCTTCCTCAGCCATGAGTGGCACTTGGATGACTCGGGAGCGAATGGTGTCCAGAAGCTGTTGCGGCTGGGCGGTGAGCAGCAGCAACAAGGTGCGCGCGGGCGGCTCTTCGAGCGTTTTCAGGAAAGCGTTCTGCGCCTGCACCTGCATCCGATCCGCATCCACGATGATGCCGAATTTATTCCCGCCCGGACCCGCGCTCATGTGGATCTGCCGCTCCAGTTCCCGCACGGAATCCGTGAGGATGCGGCGTGATTTGCTCTCTGGTCGGACGATGGGTATCCCCTGTTCTTTCCAAGCTTCCAAGTCCGCGTGATTCTGCCCGGAAACCAAGTTCAGAAACTTCACGGCGAAGCCTTCCAAGTCAGCCTCCTTCGGCCCGGTGATCATGTAGGCGTGCCCCACCCGGCCTCTAGTTCGGGCACGCTCGATGAGTTGGAGGGCGGCGGCGGTTTTGAAGGACATGCGGGTAAGTGAAAAGGGCTAAGTGAAAAGTAAAAAGGGGCGGCTTGTCGTGCAATACCTTTCGCAAGTAGCGAAGACAACTATCACTTTGCATTTTAGAACTCTTCGGGCTCTTATCCCATTTCACTTTTTACTTACCCCTTTTTTACTTACCTCATGCCTCTCGACCCCAACGTCATCCGCTTCGCCAATCGTGACTCCAAAGACACCATCGAGCACGGCTTGGCCTTTGCGCCGAAGTTTGATGAGAACGGTCTGATCGTTTGTGTGACGGTGGATGCGAAGACGAGCACGCCGCTCATGGTCGCTTACATGAACGAGGAGTCCCTGAAGCAAACGCTGGCCATCGGTGAAGCGGTGTATTGGAGCCGAAGCCGCAAGGTTCTATGGCACAAGGGCGCGACCAGCGGGCAGATTCAGAAGGTCATGGAGATGCGCACTGACTGCGATCAAGACGCCATCGTGCTGCGCGTGGAGCAGATGGGTGGCGGTTGCTGCCACACGGGGGCGGATGACTGCTTCTACCGGAAGGTGGAGCTTAACGGCTACACGGGTGGCATCGTGCCCTTGACCTAGAGGAAACGATCAAGGCGCAACGCCAGTGATCGTGACGGGAGAGCCGACTTCCACCACGCTGAAAAGCTTCGTGGCGAACTCACCCGGCAGACGGATACAACCGTGGGAGGCGGGTTGGCCGGGATTAGGGATTTCGCCTTGATGCATCCCCACGCCATCAGAGGTGATGCGCATCCAGTGGGGCATCGGCGCTCCTACGAAATGACCGCCTTTAGGAATTCTGCTTACGCCTTGCTTCGCATCCCAGTTTACGACTGATCCATCTCCATCCACGATGATGCCGAAGAGGTTCGAGGTCTTCTGTTCGATCTTCTCCATCACGCTGAAGCTGCCTGTTGGAGAACGGTGGCCTTCCACGCCAGAGGCCAGCATGGTCCAAGCGACCTGCTTCCCACCGCGATAGATATAGGCCTTCTGTTCGCTGAGAGAAATCTTCACCGCTGGCCTGCCTGTCGTCGTCTCATCCATCCAGTCAAAGAGGGGGGGGGCAGGCGGTGGCGTCTCGGCCTTCACCGTCGGTGTCTGCTTCTGATGATGAAGCGCGCATGAGGACAGGCCTGCTGGCACGAGGAAGGCGCAGGCGAGCAATAAGGCGGCGCGGAGATGGGCTGGCGATTTTTTCATAGGGGTTCAAAAAACGTTTTGCGATGCTAGCACCCCGGTCATGTCTTGAAAAGCGGAAAGAGATTCGGTTGCCTTAACCTTCGCCTTGCGCACGGTCGTGGCCCGCTCACAGTATTCCTTCAGCAATAAACATACCGCGCCATGAAGATCATTCGCCATTTGGACAGCCACGGAAAAATAGGATACGCTGCCCGGCAATCAGACGGCAGCTTCTGCGTGCTCAATGGAGACCTCTTCGGTGAGTATCATATGACCGAAGAGAAAGCGAATGTGGCGAAGCTCCTCTCGCCCATCGCGCCCGTCAGCATCCCCTGCATCGGTTTGAATTATCGGCACCACGCAGCAGAGAGTGGCGCGCCGATTCCTACTTGGCCGGTGGTTTTCCACAAACCCATTAGTGCGGTGCAGAACCCCGGAGATGCCATTGAACTGCCTACCAAACTGGCCAGTCATCAAGTGGACTATGAGTGCGAGCTGGCCATCATCATCGGCAAGCGCGCGAAGAATGTGAGCAAGGCGAACGCGCTGGATTACGTGCTCGGTTACACCTGTGCCAATGACGTGAGTGCGCGCGATTGGCAGCGCGAATGGGGCGGTAGCCAGTGGTGCCGAGGGAAGAGCTTCGATACGTTCTGCCCGCTTGGACCGTGGATCGTCACTACGGATGAAATCCCAAATCCGAATGCACTGCAAATCAAGACCCTCATCAATGGCGAGGTGCTTCAGGATTGGAACACGAACGATATGATCTTCGATGTGCCTACCCTCATCGAATTCCTTAGCGGCAGCACCACATTGCTACCCGGCACTGTTATCTTAACGGGCACGCCACATGGAGTCGGCATGGCCCGCGATCCCAAGCGCTGGCTGATTCCCGGTGATGAAGTCAGCATTGAGATCGAAGGCATCGGGACTCTAACAAATCCCGTCATCAACGAAGCCTGAAGCCGTCAGGCTTACGGCGTAGTCTGATAGATCGTGACAGGCGTGCCTTCTTGCACATTGGCGAAGAATTTTTCCGCCATCTCTTTTGGAAGGCGGATGCAACCGTGCGAAGCCGCAGCACCGGGCTTCGGAATGCGTCCGACATGCATACCAACCCCATCGCTGGTGAGACGCATGTAAAGCGGCATCCTCGCAGGGGCAAATTGCATCCCTTCGGGGAGTTCCATTTTGGGGAGGTTGAAGTCGCTGTTAACGACATTGCCATCCGCATCTTTGAGCGTGCCATAGAGATTGGAGATCTTGTCTTCGTTCTTCTCCATCACATGAAAACTGCCGCTGGGCGTAGGATGGCCGACCTTTCCACTGGCCACATAGGTCCAGCCCACCTGTTTGCCATCTTTGAAAAAGTAGGCCTTCTGCTGGTCCAGATAAATCTTCACAGAAGCCACGCCGGGCACGCCATCGCCGTGCCATTCATACATGGAGAATTTCTGTCCTGGAACCGGCACCTGCGTGTGCGGTCGTTGAACGCAGGAGGAGAGAGTTAGGCCCAAGCCAAGAGCGAGGACAGCACACCAAGGAAGAACTGAGCGATGGGTTTTCACCGCGAGGGAAACGGTTGCCTGAGGTTTCATAGGGTGATGCTTTATACCTTAATGGTTAAGCTCTTACAAGTTCCTTCCTTCATGGAAAGTGGAGACTTGCAAACTTTCTCCTACGGGCAAGGTGTGGGTATCCCCTGCATTGCCCCATGATCTCTCTCGTCGTCATCCTTGAAGTCTCCCCCGCCCGTCTTGATGAATTCATCAGCTACGTTCGTGAACAATCCACCGCATCATGCCTAGAGCCAGGCTGTCGGCGTTTTGAAGTGAGCCAGAAACTTGATCAAGAGAACGTCTTCACGCTCGCCGAACTCTATGATGATCAGGCGGCATTGGACGCTCACCTCGTCAGCCCGCATTTCCTGCAATGGCGCGAGCGTGTGAGTGACGGCCTCATTCTAAGTAAGACCTCCGTGCGCGGCCAGGTCATCCAGTAATCACCCGTTCAGCCTCTTCATTCCTGCTTTTCCCAGACACGACGCTGTGCTAGTCTGGCTCTCCTGCCCATCCCGCCCATGAACTTTCGCTTCAGCACTCTCATCACCCGCCTGCGCCTGATCGCGCTCGTGGTCATCTCCCCGCTGCTGCTCACTTCTTGCTTGGAGAAGTTCAAAGAGTTCCTGCCCAAACCGCAGCCACTGGTGGATTCCACACCCGATCCTACTACTTCGGAAATGTTCGGCCCGGAGAAGGAATCACCCGTCGAAGCCCCCAAGGCCATCGCCTTCGAGATCAATAAAAGCTCGATGGTTTCCATCCTCCTCTATCACGACTTCGTGGAGCGCATTCCTAAGACGGAAATGATGGTCAGTATGCCCGTCTTTCGCGCCCAGTTACAGGCGCTCAGAGACGCGAACATTCCCGTCATCCCCATGTCAGATGTGCTCGCTTGGAAGCGCGGTGAAAAGAATATCCCTGAGGAAAGCGTGGTCATCACGCTCGATGACGGCTGGCTCGGAGTGCATCAGTTTGCCTACCCCGTCTTGAAGGAATTCGGCTACCCCTTCACCATCTACCTCTACAAAAAATATGTGAACAGCGGCGGGCGTTCCATGACTATTTCCCAGATCAAGGACATGCTCCTTTATGGCGCTGAACTGGGCAGTCACAGCATCTCCCACAAGCCGCTGGCCATGACCAAGAAAGGCATGACCGACGAAGCCTACAAGCAATGGCTGCACGAAGAAATCTATGACTCGAAGAAGTGGCTGGAGGAAACCTTCCAAGTCCCCTGCAAAACCTTCGCCTACCCCTATGGAAACAAGACCGAGGAGATCGTGGAAATGACCCTAGCCGCAGGCTACGAAGCCGCCGTCACCGTGAACCCGCAGAAGACGACTTGGGATACGCCAAACGGTAAACTGCCACGCTTCACCCAGCTCGGCGACAAAGATGGTAACTTCAAAATGGCCACTAGTTTTCATGGCCGCAATGATGTCAGCAGTAGCACCTTCATTAAGCCCGATGCCGCCGATGAGCAAGGCCACAAGATACTCGAAATCACCCCTCGCCCCGATGCCACCATCACGGACCGACGCCCCATCATCAGCGTGAACTTGGCCAAGCTCGGGAACATCATTCCTGAAAGCCTCGTCCTCCGCGTGAGCGGCTTCGGCGCGGTGCCCGTTGAGTTTGATCCCGCCACCCAAACCGCGCGCTATCAGGTGCAGCAACGTCTCCGCCTCGACGACTGCGCAGCAACTCTCGTCTTCCGCCGCGTTGATGCCGAGAAAGACGAAGTCGTGAGTTGGAAATTCAAGATCGACCAAAAGGCAGAATACCTCCCAAAAGAGATCGTCACCCAGCCGCAGCCCGGTTCCGCACCTCCCGCCCCCGAAGCCCCGCCCACTAAAGCTTGAGCCTTCATCCCTCATCCTTCATACTTCATCCTTTCTAAATGTTCTCCGCACTCACTGAAAAACTCGAAGGCGCTTTCAAGAAACTACGCGGCCTCGGCAAGATCACCGAATCCAACATCAACGATGCCATGCGCGAGATCCGTCTCGCCTTGCTGGATGCAGACGTGGATTTCAAGGTCAGCAAAGACCTGATCGAAGCCGTCAAAACGAAGTCCCTCGGCGAAGAAGTCCTGCGCACCGTCTCGCCCGGTCAGCAAATCGTGAAGATCTTCCATGATGAAGTCGTGCAGCTTCTCGGCGGCGGCACCGTCTCGCTTGATCTCAATCCACCCCAACGCATCCTCATCGCCGGTCTCAACGGCGCAGGTAAAACGACCACCTCCGCGAAGCTCGCGCTGCACTTGAAGAAGCAGGGCAAGAAGCCGCTGCTCATCGCTTGCGACGTTTTCCGACCCGCCGCCGTGAAGCAACTCGCTATCCTCGGCGAGAGCATCGGTGTGCCTGTCTTCCAGCCTGCTGAAGGCGAGAAAGACCCCGTCAAAGTAGCCAAGCAGGGGCTTGCTTGGGTCGAGGCTCAAGGCGGAGGCATCGCCATTTTCGATACCGCAGGCCGTCAGGAAGTGGACGAAGCGTTGTTGCAGGAGTTGGTGAAGATCAAGCAAGTCGTGCAGCCGAAAGAAGTCCTGCTCGTGGCTGATGCCGCGACCGGACAACAGGCTGTCAGCGTCGCGAAGACCTTCAATGAAGCCCTCGGCGTTACCGGCCTCATCATGACTAAACTGGATGGCGATGCGCGCGGTGGTGCGTTGCTTTCCATGAAGCAGGTCACGGGCTGTGCCATCAAATTTGTCGGCGTCGGAGAGAAGATCGAAAACCTCGACATCTTCCACCCTGACCGCATGGCTCAGCGCATTCTCGGCATGGGTGATGTGGTCAGCCTCGTTGAGAAAGCGGCGGAGCAGATCGACGAAGCCGATGCCATGCGCATGGCCAAGCGCATGAAGGAATCGAAGTTCGACTTCACGGACTTCCTCGCTCAGATGCGCTTTATGAAGAAGCTCGGGCCGCTGGAAGGCATCCTCGGCATGATCCCTGGAATGAGCAAAATGAAGGGCATGAACGTGGATGAGAAGCGCCTCCGCCATGTCGAAGCCATCATCCTCTCCATGACGCCCAAGGAGCGCACCCGACCTGAGATCATCAACGGCAGCCGTCGCAAACGCATCGCCAACGGAGCCGGACGCCCGACGATGGAAGTGAATCAGTTGCTCAAGCAGTTCGACATGATGCGGAAGCTCATGAAGAACAAAGGCGCGATGGGCAACCTTATGAAAGGCATGATGGGCGGCGGTGGCGGCAAAGGCGGGATGCCCGGAATGCCGAAGGGCTTCGGGTTTTAATACCCGCCACCCAGCTTCCCGCGCTGGCTCTCCGTCTCGCCTGCGACTTCACGGCGGAGATACTCATCAAGCATCTGCTTCGTGGATGAAGTGCCGCAACGGGTCGCGCCGAGATCACGAATGAGGATCAGGGCATCAAGGTCACGGACGCCTCCGGAGGCTTTGACTTGGACGTGTTCAGGACTGTGAGCGCGCATAAGTTTCACATCGTGCTCAGTCGCACCGAGGTAGTTGTAAGCACCATCGGGCTGCTTCACGAAGCCATAGCCCGTGGAGGTCTTCACCCAATCGGCCCCAGCTTTGGCAGAGGCTTCGCACAGCTTAATCTTAACATCGTCGTCAGTAATGAAGTCGTTCTCAAAGATCACCTTCACCTTCACGCCGTGCTGGTGTGCTTCATCACACACGGCCTTGATGTCAGCTACCACATAATCCCAATCCCCACTCATGGCCTTGCCGAGATTCGCCACCATATCAATCTCCACCGCGCCGTCTTGGATGGCCAGTTCCGTCTCATAGCGCTTGCTCTCAGTGCTGCTGTTCCCATGCGGAAAGCCGATCACGCAGCCGACCATGACATCTGATCCGGCCAGCCACTTCGCGCCATCCTTGACGGAATATGGCTTCAGACAAACGGATGCGATGTGGTATTGCGCCGCCATCTCGCAGCCCGCTTTGATCTCCGCGTCCGTCATCTGCGGCTGCAGCAGCGCGTGATCAATCATCTTGGCGAGTTCGGCGTAAGTGTATTTCATGGCGATAATCGGATATGCCCGAAGTTAGTAGCAGGGTCAAGCAATCACGCCCTTCACCAGCTTCCCTGCCACACCTGTGAGCCGCATGTCGAGCCCTTGAAACTTCACGGTCATCTGCTTGTGATCAATGCCGAGCTGATGAAGCATGGTCGCGTGCAGGTCATGCACATCCACGACATTCTCCACGGACTTATAACCGAGTTCATCCGTGGAGCCATAGGTGCCGGGCTTGATGCCGCCGCCTGCCAAGGCCACGCTGAAGCCGAGGATGTGATGATCTCGTCCTGTCCCCTGCCCCATCGGCGTGCGACCAAATTCGCCGCCCCAGAGAATGAGCGTGTCATCCAGCAGACCACGTTGTTTGAGATCCTTGATCAAAGCCGCACTGGCCTGATCGACATCCATTGAAGCCGCCTTCATGCCGTCTTCAATGCCACCATGATGATCCCACGCACGATGATAAAGCTGGATCATGCGCACGCCGCGTTCAGCCATACGACGGGCCAGCAGGCAATTGCTGGCGAAGCTCCCATCACCGGGCTGCTTCACGCCATACATGTCCAGCGTCTCCTTGGATTCCTGACTCATGTCCGTGAGATCAGGCACGGAGCTCTGCATCTTGAAGGCCAGTTCGTATTGGGCAATGCGAGTCTGAATCTCTGGATCAATACGATCCTCCGTCAGCATTCCATTGAGCCGCTTCACTTCTTCGACCACCTGTCGCTGCGTGCTCTGGCAGATGCCCTCTGGACTGCCGAGATAATGAACGGCATCGCCTTTTGACTGGAACTGAATGCCCTGAAACTTGCTGGGCAAGAAGCCGCTCGACCACTGACGAGCGCTCACCGGCTGCTGTCCGGTTTTGCCAGCGGACATCAGAACGACAAATCCCGGCAGCTCTTCCGTCTCGCTGCCGAGCCCATAGAGCAGCCACGAGCCCATGCTGGGGCGGCCCTTGATGATGGAGCCGCTGTTCATGAACGCGTGAGCGG
>JANYJH010000252.1 GCA_025361865.1 Phragmitibacter sp. | reverse complement strand
ATCTGGATGCGCTGTTGGCCCATGTCATTGACCCGAACCAGATCATCGGGAACGGCTACGAAAACATCATCGTCACCACGAAGGATAACCGCACGGTGAGTGGGCGGATGACGGAAGATACGCCGAGCCATGTGAAGCTCCTCGCCATCGGCGGAGCCGAGCAGGTGGTATCTCGAGATCAAATCGCGAGCCTCGTGAACACGCATCAGAGCGTGATGCCACAAGGCTTCGGCGGCTTGCCTGACGATGTCTTCCGCAATCTCGCCTGGTATATTTTGGCACCGCCGGAAGAAGGCCCACTGACACCTGAAAAGAAAAAGCTGCTCAGCCAGGGCGTGGAAGGCGCAGAGGCGGTCAAGAAGCAGGGCAAGGCCAAACAAGCCACCGACTGGGAAAGCGTGAGCCTGTGGAATCCCGCGTGGAAGGTGGAAGCGCCGGAGTTTGAGCGCACGCCCGTGAAGCTCAGTGAATACCATGGACGCAAAAACGTGCTCCTCATGCATCCGTTTACGAAGGACAAACCAAGCGCGCTGGAGCGGAAGCTAACCCCAGAAAAGGACAAGCTGAACAAGCTCAGCTTCTACGTCGCATCCCATGATCAGGGCGACTGGGAACTGCGCGTGAAGATCGGCGATGAAGTCGTGAAGAAGATGCCCATTGATCACGCGGGCGAGCGCTGGAAGCTGGTGGATGTGGACTTGAGCGCCTATGCGGGCAAGGAAATCACGGTCAGGCTCGAAGGAGCGGCGACAGGCTGGAGCTATGAGTTTGGTTATTGGAGTGATGTGACGCTGGAGTAATCTGCATTCCGTAGTAGCCGACGTGAGGAGGCTCGAATCATATTCTTTGAACGAGAAGGGCGCGGGCAGTGCTGCCAGTGGCTTGTTCGTGTCGATAGCCGCACGAACAAGTAGCTTGAGATGAGCTTCATGTTTTGCGAGTGATCAGAATTTGATTCGAGCCTCCTCACGTCGGCTGCTACCAAATCCTACTTGCCGCATCAGGCATTCGTCGCCAGACTGCGCGCCATGTTCGCCTTCATTCTCCAACGCTTTGCCAGTAGCCTGGTGGTGCTGCTTTGCGTGGTGTCGGTGACGTTCCTGCTGGCGCGTTTGCAGAAGGGCGGGCCGTTTGATCGCGAGAAGGAGCCACCTCCGCATGTGAAGGAGGCGTTGATGGCCAAGTATCATCTCGATGGGAGCGTCTGGCAGCAGCTCGGCGCGTATTTGAACCGCTTGCTCCTTCATGGCGATCCGGGTGTTTCGACGCGTTACCGCGACATCTCGGTGATTGAAGTCATCTCACAGAAGATGCCGAACTCGCTCCTGCTCGGGACGTGTGCGTTTCTCATCGCGTCGATAGGCGGTGTGGCGCTCGGCTTTGTGTCAGCCATGAAGAAGGACTCTGCGCTGGATGTCAGTTCCATGCTGCTGGCCATCGCGGCGATCTCCGTGCCGAGCTTCATCACGGGACCGCTCATGATCGCGATGTTTGGTTTGTGGCTTGGCTGGTTTCCCGTCGGAGGGTGGGGGACGACGAAGCAAATGGTGCTGCCTGCACTGTGTCTGGCGGCCCCGTATCTGGCTTATGTGGCGCGGCTCACGCGGAACAGTCTGCTGGATGTGCTGACGCAGGGCTACATGCGCACGGCCAAAGCCAAGGGCTTGAGCGATGCCACAGCACTCGCCAAACACGCGCTGAAGGTGGCCATTCTGCCGGTGATCACTTACCTCGGTCCGATGGCGGCTTACGTCATGACGGGCTCGTTCATTGTCGAAAGCGTCTTCAATATCACGGGGGCGGGATCGGTCTTCGTCAATGCGATCCAGAACAAGGACTGCTTCCTCCTCTGCGGCGCGGTGTTCGTTTACTGCGTCATGCTCGTGACTTTTAACTTCATCGTGGACGTGCTCTACGGCCTGCTGGACAAGCGCATTCAAATCCATGGCTGAGGCTTCTCCAACACGCTGGTCAGGATCGCAGCCGAATGGCTGGGAGGTATTGAAGCGCAATCGCGTGGCGATGGCGTCGCTTTGGTTTTTAGGCCTGCTCGTGATGGCTTCCGTCGTCGTTCCGTTCTTCCTGAACGACGCGATCAAGCAAAGCACGATGGACCAGTTCATGCCGCCGAATTCCCATGCGGTCGATGGCTCGCGCTATCATCTGTTGGGCACGGATGTGAACGGGCAGGACCTGTTTTACCGCTTACTCACCGGCGCTCAGGTATCGCTCGGTGTGGGCTTCATCGCCGCGTGTTTCAGCCTCTTCATCGGCACGGTCTATGGGATGATCAGCGGCTATGCCGGAGGTCGCATTGACGGCCTGATGATGCGCTTCATTGACATGCTCTATGCCGTGCCGCGCATCCTGTTCGTGATGATCTTCATCTCCGCGTTTGATTCGCAGTTCAAGGCCGCGCTCGATGGCGTGCGGCTCTGGGCGCAACAAACGCAGTGGCCCGCCGTGGAGCACGCTGCTCGGGCGCTCATTCCTTACTCGCGCATCTTGATCCTCATCGTCTCGCTAGCGCTCGTGGAATGGCTGACCATGGCCCGCATCGTTCGCGGTCAGGTCTTGGTCTTGCGCGAACTGGCTTTCGTCACTGCGAGCCGCGCGATGGGCCAGCGCTGGTGGGTCATTCTGCGGAAGCATTTGTGGCCGAACCTGAGCACGATCATCCTGACCTATCTGACGCTCACCATTCCGGCAGTGATCCTGGATGAGAGCTTTCTGAGCTACCTCGGCCTCGGCATTGAAGACCCCGCCGCAAG
>JANYJH010000214.1 GCA_025361865.1 Phragmitibacter sp. | reverse complement strand
ATTATCACCTATGACTTTATTATCAAGTTTAACTTTCTTTTTAGATAATTAAATCACTTATGCGATTTTGCTAAAAAGTTACTCATTCAAAGAGTCATGTGGAGCGGATACATCTTCCCACCGCCAAAAGTTCTATGGATTGAACCAGTCAGGAGACGTTTTTCGGCGGCAGGATGAACGCCGCTCCCTGATGATGAAAGGTCTTCGGGTTATGACCACTCGACGTCACGCGTGAGCATCGTGTCACTATCGAAGAGGAACTTGCCCATGAAGGTTTCGTGGCCCTTCAGCATCCGGTGCAGCCAATGAGCGTCATCCGCCCACATTTGCTCAAAGGGAATCGCGTTGATAGGTGTCCAAAGGGGAGCCGCTTCCTCGGTTTCGATGACCTCTCCTGTAAAACTGAGCGCGTGAAACACGGCCACATGCATGGCCATGCCGTCCACGAAATGGAACCATAACTCACCGCGCTTTACGGGATTGATCGCGGTGATTCCCAGTTCTTCCTGGGTCTCGCGCACGGCGCATTCCAGCTCCGTTTCACCGGGATCGAGTTTGCCGCCGGGGCCATTGATCTTGCCCATTCCAAAGCCGCGCTTCTTGCGAATGAGCAGCACATTGTCGCCATCACACACAAACATGAGCGTTGCGCGCATGGTGGGCTGCCAAGTGGTCCAATCAACGGTCATGAGGTGAGTTCGGGATAATCTGGCAATGAGGGAGCGGAACGCTGCAAATACAAGCGCGGATCACTGCGCATAGCTTTCCATCGGCTCGCAGGTGCAGACGAGATGGCGATCTCCATACACGTTGTCAATGCGACCCACGATGGGCCAATATTTGTCCGCCTTGACCCACGGCAGCGGGAAGGCTGCTTCGCTTCGCGAATAGGGGCGGGCCCACTCATCGGCGAGCAGGACTTCTGCGGTGTGCGGGGCGTGTTTGAGGACGTTGTTGACAGCATCGGTAAGGCCAGTTTCCACGGATTCGATCTCGCCGTGAATCTCGATCATGGCTTCAATGAAGCGATCCAGCTCGGCCTTGTTCTCGCTCTCTGTCGGCTCGATCATCAGCGTGCCCGTCACCGGCCAGCTCATGGTGGGCGCATGGAAGCCGAAGTCCATGAGACGCTTTGCCACGTCCTCTACGGTCACCGTTTTAAAGTGCCGGAAATCAAGGATGCACTCGTGAGCCACGAAGCCATTGCGGCCCGTGTATAGCACGGGGAAGTAGGAGGAGAGCTTCTTCGCGATGTAGTTCGCGTTGAGAATCGCGATCTCAGTCGCCGCCTTCAAGCCATCGCCACCCATCATGGCCACATACATCCAAGAGATCGTGCAGATGCTCGCGCTGCCCCACGGCGCGGAGCAGACCATGCCGGACTGCTTTGACTCATCAAACGTCGAGTGCCCCGGCAGGAAGGGAATGAGATGCTTCGCGACGCCGATGGGTCCGACGCCCGGTCCACCGCCGCCATGAGGAATGCAGAAGGTCTTGTGCAGATTCAAATGGCACACATCCGCACCGATGATTCCCGGTGAGGTCAGCCCAACCTGCGCGTTCATGTTCGCGCCGTCCATATAGACTTGGCCGCCGTGCTCGTGGATGAGTGCGCAGATGTCCTTGATGCCTTCTTCAAAGACACCATGCGTGCTCGGATACGTGACCATGAGTGCCGCGAGCTTTTCAGCGTGCAGCACGACTTTGGCCTTGAGATCATTCATGGCGATATTGCCCTGTTCATCACAGGCCACAGCGACCACCCTGAAGCCTGCCATGACGGCGCTGGCCGGATTCGTGCCGTGCGCGGACACCGGGATCAGACAGACATCGCGCTGAGTGTCGCCACGCGAACGATGATAATGGTAGATGGCCAACAAGCCTGCATACTCGCCCTGCGAGCCTGCATTGGGTTGCAACGAAACAGCGGCAAAGCCCGTGCATTCGGCCAGCCAGGCTTCCAGTTCTGCGAACATCTCGCGGTAGCCTGCGCTTTGATCAGAAGGCACGAAGGGATGAATGGCGTTCACTTCCGGCCAGCTTAGCGGCATCATCTCCGCTGCCGCATTCAGCTTCATGGTGCAGGAACCCAGCGGAATCATGCTGCGATTCAAGGCGATGTCCCGATGCTCAAGACGGCGCAAATACCGCATCATCTCCGTCTCGGTGCGATGAAGATGGAAGACGGGATGCGTGAGGAAGTCACTGAGGCGACCGAACTTCTGGTGGAAGCTCGTGGCACAGGCATCCTGCCTGTGTGTGGAACAGGCTTCTAGCCTGTCGCTCTGAACTTCAGGCTGGAAGCCTGAACTACCCACAGGCTGGAAGCCTGTGCCACTTAGTGCACAGAAAACCGCGTGGAGTTCTTCATCCGTGACGCGCTCATCCAGAGCGACGCAGACGTGCTGCGCATCCACTTTGCGAAGATTGATGCCCGCATTTAATGCCGCCTGAATAACCCCATCGGCATCGCTGACCTGAACGGTGATCGTATCAAAGTAGTCCTCAGCCACCAGCTTCAGCCCTGCGGCTTTGAGTTGTTCCTCCAGCCAAGTCGCAGAACCATGAACACGCTTCGCAATCGCCCGCAAGCCTTCTGGGCCGTGCCACACCGCATACATGCTGGCCATCACGGCCAGCAGAACCTGCGCGGTGCAGATGTTGCTCGTGGCCTTCTCACGGCGGATGTGCTGCTCACGGGTCTGCAAGGACAAGCGGTAACCGTGATTGCCTTGCGCATCCTTGGAGACGCCGATGAGACGACCGGGCATCCGCCGTTTCAGCGTATCTTTCACGGCCATGAAAGCCGCATGAGGACCACCGAAGCCGAAGGGAACCCCGAAGCGCTGGGAGTTGCCAACGCAAATATCCGCGCCGAATTCCCCCGGCGGTTTCAGCAGCGTGAGCGCCAGCAAATCCGCGCACACCACGAAGAGTGCGCCCGACTTGTGAACTTCCTCCGCCACTCCGCTAAAATCATGAATGACTCCCAGCGTGTCAGGATATGAAGCGACGACTGCCACGAGGTCTTTGCGGTTCTCCTCATGGTCACGGAACGTGGTCACGTCTTGCACGATCACTTTGATCTCCAGCGCCTCCATGCGCGTGATGATGACATCCAGCACATGCTGGTGAACCTTGTCAGACACGATCACACACTTCGCATCCGGCTTGCCAGCGAGCGCTAAGCCGCACGCTTCCGCAGCAGCGGTGCCTTCATCAAGCAGTGACGCATTGGAAACATCCAACCCCGTGAGGTCGCAGATCATCGTCTGATAGTTCAACAGCGCTTCGAGTCGGCCTTGAGAAATCTCCGCCTGATAAGGCGTGTATGCGGTATACCAACCAGGGTTCTCCAAGATGTTCCTTTGAATGACCGGCGGCGTGAAGGTATCATGATAACCGAGTCCGATGAACGACCGCAGCACCTTGTTCTTTCCCATCACAGACTTCATCCGACGCAGCGCGTGCTCCTCACTCAAGGCGGAGGGCAAGTTCAGCGGTTCTGCTTTGCGAATATCGGGCGGGACGATCTGGCCGATCAAGTCCTCCACACTTTCGCATCCCACGGTTTTTAATATTTCATCCGCTTCCTCAGAAGACGGACCGATGTGCCTGCGGACGAAAGGTAAGGCTTGAGACATGTCGTTTCAATAATTAAGGACACCTCTGGATACTTCCCATCCTCAAAATGACCATGTTGAGAATGAAGGTATTACGGAGCAAGGAATACTGAAAAGCCAGGTTTTCAGAGGTGCCCTTAGCTTGATTTATTTTATAAAATAGCGAATTAACGCAGTAAAGATAATTACCATCCATGCGATAGGCATCAGCTTAACTCGTAGCCAAGAAACAAGAAGTAATAGTCGGCATATTTTATCAGGCTGTAAATTGATATCAAAATTTCTTACGAATTGCGAAAACTTATTTTGACCACTCCTTGTGTATATATCCAGGTTAACCTCTTTTGACCAAGTGGCGCTTAACTTTCGCACCCTAAAAAAGAGTGCAATGTCCACAATATTACCAATGGCACTTGCAATAAATACAGTTAATAAAAAGTATTTCATTACCAGCTATCTGAAATTGATGGAGATGCAGAGAAGAAATGTCCAATTCTAACTCCTATAATAATATCCCCTGTGATGTGCAAATCATTCGTAAGGCCGATATTGATAGCACTGCCAAGCCCATCGCCAAATCCAAATGAAAGCGAGTAAGGAATCTGGCCAGTAATTGTCCCATCCGTAGAGGCTTCCAAAGGGATATTTAATCCTAGAACTACACCTTTCCCCTCAGATATTTGTGGAATCTCCATTCTTTTTATTATTGAGGGCACCTCTGAAAACCTGGCTTTTCAGTATTCCTTGCTCCGTAATACCTTCATTTTCAACATGGTCATTTTGAGAATGG
Source organism: Phragmitibacter sp. (assembly GCA_025361865.1). Classification (GTDB taxonomy): domain Bacteria; phylum Verrucomicrobiota; class Verrucomicrobiia; order Verrucomicrobiales; family Verrucomicrobiaceae; genus JANYJH01. The sequence goes on along the minus strand of JANYJH010000214.1, from coordinate 3,254 downwards.
GAAGTATCCAGTGGTGCCCTTAAGCAATATGCGCCCGATAAGCCACCGCATCCATGAGCGCTTCGAGTTCTTCAGGTTCCGTCATCTTCAGTTTGAAGATCCAGCCCGCCACATGGGGATCCGTGTTCAGCAAGGCGGGATTGTCCGTGAGTGTCTCGTTTATGGCCACGATCTCACCACTCACTGGCGCGTAGATGTCACTGGCGGCTTTCACGGATTCCACAACGGCGACTTGCTGGCCGGTCACAACATGCATGCCCACTTTGGGCAGTTCCACGAAGACCACATCCGTCAGTTCATGCTGGGCGTGATCAGAGATGCCGACGGCACCCGTTTGCGGGTCAATCCACTCGTGCGATTCGCGGTAGCGGAAGTTATCAGGGACGTTGCTCATACGATGGAGGGATAAGGACCAAGGGTTAAGGGGTGACTGGCTGCTTGTGATAGAAAGGTTTCTTCACCGTCTCGGCAGCATAACGCTTGCCACGGATTTCGATTTCGATGGCCGTGCCCAGCTTGCTGGCTGCGAGCGGTAAATAGGCCATGCCGATGCCTTGGCTGAGCGTTGGGGACATACCACCGCTGCATACTTCGGCGACCTGCGCGCCCTCATACCACACGGCGTAATGCGCACGCGGCGGCGGGCTTTGACTGGTCATGTGGAAGCCCGTGAGCTTAGTGGGCAAGCCTGCGGCCTTTTGCGCCAACAGCGCTTCACGGCCCACGAAGTCGCCTTTCTCAAAGTCCACGAAGAAGCCCAGTCCCGCCTGCAACGGCGTCTTGTCGGGAGCGAGGTCGTTGCCGTTCAGCGGATAACCCATCTCCAGCCGAAGCGTATCCCGCGCGCCCAGAGCACAAGGCATTCCGCCTTGATCATGCGCAGCGCTATTCAGTTTGGCGAACCAGTCACGAATGCCGGATGCGGGAGCGAAGAACTCAAAGCCTTCCTCGCCCGTATAACCCGTGCCACAGAGATAGAGCACGCCGCTGTTCGTCACGCTGACGAAGATCGTATTGTGCTCGGGAAATGAAGCCTCATAGCCAAAGACCGCCGCGAAGACCTCGCGACTCTTCGGCCCCTGAACGGCGATGCCGCCCATCTGCGCGCTGATGTCTGCGAACTGCACGTCCTCGCCGAAGCCCAGCGATTCGAGTTGCGCACGATCTTCATCAATCTTCGACGCATTCACCACGAGGAAGAACTCGCGCTCGCTCAACCGATACACGATCAAATCATCTATCACCCCGCCATTGGCATTCAGGAGAAGTGAATACTGCCCCTGACCCGAAGCCAGCTTGCTGACATTGTTTGTCAGAGCCCGGTTCAAGAAGGCTTCAGCACCGCGTCCTTCCAACAAGAACTGACCCATATGCGAGATGTCAAAGACGCCCACACTACCGCGCACCGCCTTATGTTCATCCACGATCCCCTTGTATTGAACCGGCATCTCCCAGCCTGCAAAGGGCACCATGCGCGCACCCAACTCAAGGTGGGCTTCATGGAGCGGGGATCGTTTCAGCGATTCGTCAGACACTTGTTGAATGTGGCGGGAGCGTCCGGCTTGTCAAACCTCGCCACACGAAGTTTGCGTGGTTGAGCAGCGGTTGTTACTGGGCTAAAGAGCTTCACATGTCTCTCATCAATACTCTGGAAAACAAGTTTGGTCACTTCGCCATCCCCCATGTGGTGAGGATTCTGGCGCTGTTTCAACTCGCCGTCTGGGTCATGCTGAAGATGCAGCCGGAGTTCGCCCAGTTCATCACCTTGAGTAAGGAACTTGTGCTGGAAGGCCAAGTCTGGCGGCTCGTCACCTGGGTCTTCAATCCGGGTGATGTCGGCCCCATCATCATCCTGTTCGCCGTGATGATCATGTTCACCATGGGAGACGGCCTTGAGCAGGCTTGGGGGCCATTCAAGCTCAATCTCTACGTCATCGGCGGCATCCTTTCCGTGGTGCTCGGCACCATGATCTTCGGCTTCAAACCGCAAGGTATCACGCTCTACTCCACCCTCTTTCTGGCCTTCGCCGTCTTCTATCCGAACTTTGAATTCCTGATCTTCTTCATCCTGCCCGTGAAGGTGAAGTATCTGGCTTGGCTGAACGGAGCGCTCCTGCTTTTGACACTTATCGGAACCCCATCCATGCGGCTGCCCATCCTGTTCTCCATGCTGAATTTCATCGTCGCATTCGGCCCCAGTCTTGTCAGGGGCTTGAAGCACGGCGCTATCGTCATGGAAAGACGCAACCGCTATGAAGCCGCGCAAACTCCTGCGGGTGCCTTCTTCCATCAATGCGCGGAGTGCAAGAAAACGGAGCTGGATGACAAGGCGCTCGACTTCCGCGTGACGGCTGATGGCGAGGAATACTGCTCGGTTTGTCGGCCTCGAAAGACGGTCTGATAAAGAGCTTACGCAAGGCCAAAGCACCAAGTAGCAGCCGACGTGAGGAGGCTCAAATATTGGCGTTTGGCTATGCAAGGAAGAGGAAATCAGTCGCTACTTGTTCGTGCCGCCAGCCACACGAACAAGGCACAACGGTCGCTCTCCTCTGGCTTCACTGTCAATTGCATAACTTCAGAGCCTCCTCACGTCGGCTGCTACGGCTTCAATGGCAGCTCACCCGTGCTTTCGTAAGGCGTAGGATCAGCCACGCCCGCCTCCATGAAGGCTTCACGACGCTCCACGCAGGTGCCGCATTTCCCGCAGTGGATGTCGCCGCCCTTATAGCAGGAATAGGTCATCGCGTAGTTCACGTTCAGGGCTTCACCACGACGCACGATCTCCGTCTTATCGCAGTCAATGAACGGTCTCAGCAACTCCATGCCGACATAGGTTCCGTTCTTCATCGCCGCCGCCATCGCTTCCATGAAGGGTTCACGACAATCAGGATAGATCGCGTGATCGCCACTGTGCGCGGCGATGACCAAGGCCTCCGCATCGCGGCTTTCCCCCAATCCGCAAGCGATGGCCAGCATGATGCCGTTTCGGAAAGGAACGACCGTGCTCTTCATGCTCTGCTCCGCGTAGTGCCCTTCCGGGATATCGCCACCGCTTTGCAAGAGATCAGACGCGAAGAGCTGATTCACAAAATCGAGCGTGATCACGTCATGCTTCACGCCCAGCTTTTCAGCGTGCCAGGCGGCCATCGGAATCTCCATGTGGTTGTGCTTCGATCCATAATCAAAGCTTACACAACCCACCACTTCATGCTCCTGCGCCGCCCAATACAAGGCCGTCACGGAGTCCATGCCGC
>JANYJH010000208.1 GCA_025361865.1 Phragmitibacter sp. | reverse complement strand
GCGCATGAGCATGTGCGCTTCTTCTTTGAAGTCAGCGGTCACTGTCACGATGAGGCGCTCAAGCAAGCACTGGATGAAGTGATGAGCGAAGGCAGCGGCATCAAGGTGCTGGGCAGCTATCCGGCGTCGGCTTGGGCGGAGTGACCGTTAAGGAAAGCTATAGCCCTCAATCGCTTTTCCCGCGAAGAAAGTGTCTCGATTGGGAACCAAGAAAAGCATCTTAAAACACACGTCTGAAAGCTGAGAGGCTGCCAGCTTCTTCAAGACGGTCCGGTAATGCAAGGGCGAGGCCGCACTGCGGATCATGGCATAAAGGGCGTAGTCATGCTGGTCCAGAAACTTGGCCAGATCTGCCGCATTATTGGGCACGCCTTCGTCGAGACCAAACTCGATCAAATAGACGGGCTGGTGCTTCTGCGTCAGTTCCCCGCTTCCTTTCAAGCCAAGAATCTCGAAGCCTTCCACGTCCATTTTGACGGCCCGCACAAGGCCTTCTGAAGCGCGGGATTGAGTGTATTCATCTAGGGAAATCGCTTCGACCTTGATGCTCTGTCCGTGTTGATGCTCCAAGCGGATATGACCGACGGTGGAGGCGTCTGAGACATCGAATTCAACGGTGCCGGAGCGCTCAGCCACCGCTTTGGCCACGAGGGTGAGATTCGGAATCTTCTGGGCGGTCAGTGCGGCGTGGTTACGGGGATCAGGCTCGAATGCCACCACCTCCGTGGCTAAGGGCGAGAGTAGGGTCGAGTAATAACCCATGTTTGCGCCCACGTCGTAACAGATTCCTTTCGGCTGTGCTCGAAGATAGTCCGAGAGCAATTCTTCCGCGCCCCAATCCACGCGACCAGCGGTGCAGTAGATGTCCGAGGCAAACGGGCTCGAATGCGGCAGGCGGATGACGGAACCGCTGGGAAGTCGGAACATGGAAAACCCGGTGCCGGAAAGTTGGATGATGCGCCAAGCCACGCGCTTCCAAAGATAGGTTGCTATTCCCACTTCTTTAGCCATTTCCCAATTCATAGCGGTGCGATCTGACGTTACCGAATGGGCTCTTACACCTTCAGCGCATAGAGGTCGAGCTTGTCAGGATGACCCTTCACATCATGGAGGCCGCAGGCTTCAAACTGGGTGTGCGCTTCTTCCCACCAGCCTTCGAGGAAGGCGGCGCTGGCCAGCACGGGCCTGTCCACTGTGCGGGTCAGGCTTTCAATACGGAAGGCCACGTTCACGGCGTCACCGAGCGCGGTGTTGATCCCTTTACCCATCGCTCCCAAGGCGACATCTCCGACGTGCAGACCAATCCGGCAGTCGAGGTGCAGGCCCTTGCTCTCCAAAAGCAGCTTCCGTGTAGGTGAGGCGCTGAAGTCGGATGTGCGTAAGGCGCGTGCTGCGGCTACGGCCCGCCCACGGGTCGCGGTGTCCACGCTCGGCCAATAAGCGAAAACGCAGTCGCCGATGAACTTATCAATCATCGCGCCCTGCTGTTTCATGATCGCGTTGCACTCCGCATACCACTCACGGAGCAGATCAGCGACCTGCTCAGGAGAGAGCTGGGAGGAGAGATGGGTGAAGCCTTTGATGTCGCCTACGAGCATGGTCACGGCCACGGTCTTCACAGGGGAGGGGCCACGCTTGAGGACTTGCGTCTTCATGCCGGTGACATCGTGCCCGTGCTCGCCGTCCTTTTGATCAAAGCGGAAAAGGCTGGTGCCGAATTGCAGACGATCTCCGTCCTTCAGCACGCGAGCCGTGGTGATGGCAACTTCATTGACGAAGCTGCCGTTCGCGCTGCCGAGATCAACGAGCCAAAAATGGGTGCCTTCACGGCGGATGGTCGCGTGTTGACGGGACACGCCGGAGTCGTTCAGGCGCACGCCCGCTTCCTCGCCGCGCCCGACCAGATTAAAGTCTTCCAACGGGTGATCTTCCCCGCCTGCTAATGCTTTTAACCTTGCTCCCATAAAATATTGCTACCTCTCTTTCAACCGAATGTGAGGGGGTAAGTCAAGACAAGGATTGGTTTTATGCAGAACGGGAAGTTTTTCATTGTTTTGAGAATGCAGCGCTGATGTTCATCCAAGCCTTGCTGTGACGAGGATTCACCGCTAGCAATGCCGGACACGCAGCCAATGGGGACTCTAGCATTTTCATCTTGTGACACCGCGCCGCTTATTTATTAACGCATTATTCTTCGCAGTTTTTGCATCGAATCTGTGCGCGCATCAAATCCCCACACTGATGGTCGAGGCGGAGTTCACGAACGCCCGTGAAAGCACGATCCGGGTGAACATCGATCCCCGGCTGTTCCTGGCTGAACAACCGACCTCGCTCCCGCCGGTGGCAGCGGCTTGGTATCTCGATCAAGACGCGGATGCCCGATTGAAGACAGCGGAGCAAGCCCGCGCTTATCTCGCGAAGGTGCTCGTTTTTAAAGTGGGTGACGTTGAGATGAAAATGGACTGGAAGTTCACGGCCATCGACAGCGCGACGAATCTACCGCTGAGTTCTGCCAGCGCGGAGGTGCATTTACTCGCTGAGGCCAGTGCTCCGCTTCCAGCGGTGAAAGGAGATTTCATCGTCTTCCTCAACAAAGATTCCACGGTCAGCATGATCCTTCTTAACAGCCGCGAAGGGATCAAGGAACGACGCCCGGATGTCCGCTTTCCGGGGGAGTCCTCACGAGGCTATCCTTTGCCGGAGATTCCGGTGAAGTAGCCTCCGACTCCTCAATGAAGCCGTAACCGACTGGGGTGAGGCCAGAAAAACAAGTTGACCCCCGCTAGCCGTAAGGTATTCTCGCCACCCTTCCTGCTTCAGCGGGAACTAGAATGCCTCATCACATTCGCTCATTAACGCCATGAAAAAGGACATCCATCCCGCCACTAACGAGACCACCATCACCTGCACTTGCGGTGCGGTCTATCACACTGTTTCCACAGTGAAAAATCTTCGTATCGGCATTTGCGCCCAGTGCCACCCGTTCTTCACCGGTGAACAGCGCTTCATTGATACTGCGGGCCGTCTGGACAAGTTCTCCCAACGTTACGGCGGCATGACCACCACACGCCGTGGCAAGCCTAAGCTCAATGCCACCGCACCTGCGGCGGCTGCCCCAGCCGAAGAAGCCTCAGCTTAGCTGCTTCCAGTTTCATTTCAGTAAAAACGGTGTTTGCGCCCTTGTTGGCGCAACACCGTTTTTGTTTGTTCCCTCAAGTCCTTTCCTTTCCCACTATTTCTGATCATGGATTACTCAAGCATCATCGAGAAGAAAGCGGTCCGTCTCGCCGAATTAGAAGCGATGATGGGGCGTCCTGATTTCTATGACGACAGCCGCAAGGCCGGTGAATTTTTGCGTGAGCATCGGCAGATCGAATCCCTCACTCAAGCCTGGAACGGCTATCTCAAAACGCAGACGCAGATCGCGGAGAACCAGGATTTCGTGAAATCGGGTGATGCCGAACTGGCGGCGATGGCGGCTGAGGAACTGCCCTCCTTGCAGAAGCTGCTCACCGAATATGAAGCAAAGGTGCAAACGGCGATCCTTCCTCCTGACCCGATGGAAGGCCGTGACGTGATCATGGAAATCCGCGCAGGAACGGGAGGAGATGAAGCAGGCATCTTCGCGGGTGATCTCATGCGCATGTATTCGCGCTATGCGGAAGTGCGCGGCTGGAAGATCGAGCTTCTGGAAACCAGTCTGGCTTCTGTGGGCGGTTATAAGGAAGTCGTCTTCAAGGTCAGTGGGGATGATGTCTTCAGCACGCTCAAGTATGAAAGCGGCGTCCATCGCGTCCAGCGCGTGCCGGCGACGGAAGCGCAAGGCCGCATCCATACCTCAGCGGCGACGGTTGCCGCTTTGCCCGAGGCTGAGGAAGTGGACGTGCAGCTCAAGCCGGATGAGGTGCGCATTGAAGTCTGCCGTTCCTCAGGCGCAGGCGGTCAGGGCGTGAACACCACTGATTCCGCTGTGCAGGTGCTCCATCTTCCGACGGGGATGATTGTCCGCTGTCAGGACGGTCGCAGCCAGATCAAGAACAAGGAAAAGGCGCTGACCATTCTGCGCTCCCGTCTGCTGGAAAAGAAGCAGAACGAGGAAGCAGAGAAATACTCTGAGCACCGCAGAAACCTCATCGGCGGCGGTGGTCGTGAGGAGAAGATTCGCACTTATAACTACCCGCAGAACCGCATTACTGATCATCGCATTGATCTCACGCTTTATAATCTGGACCAGTTCATGGAAGGCCGGATCGAAGACATGGTGGAGAAGCTGAAGGCGAGCGAGGTCCATGATCGCTTGGCTGAGGCGGGCTTGCAGTAATCGGGCAGTGTTCACTTTACTGTTCAAGAGAACAGTCTAAGGTGAGCCATGCCTCTGCGTGCCCTCATCGTCGATCTCGATTCCTATTTCGCTTCCGTGGAGCAGTGGATCAATCCACGACTGCGCGGGAAACCCGTGGCGGTGATTCCGATGATGACGGACTCCACCTGCTGCATTGCCGCCAGTAAAGAGGCCAAAAAATTCGGCGTCAAAACAGGCGTCGGCGTGGGTGAAGCGCGGCAGATGTGCCCGGAGATCAACTTCGTCGAATCGACCCCCGGTGAGTATATCCGCATTCACCATGAGGTCATCGCGTTGGTGGAGAATGTGATGCATGTGGATGAGGTCTTGTCCATTGATGAGGTGCGCTGTGATCTCAAAGGCAAGTGGCGGGACAAGGCCACCGCGCTGGCTCTAGCGAAGGAAATCCGTGCCGCGATACTCCGCCGCTATGAAGGCCATATCACCTGCACGACGGGCATTGGGCCGAATGGCTTCCTCGCGAAGCTGGCCTCAGACATGGGCAAGCCGGATGGCATCCTCGTGCTGGAAGAAAGTGAGCTGCCGCAGCGGCTGCACGGGCTGAAACTGCGGGACTTCTGCGGCATCGGACGAAACATGGCCCAACGGCTGAACGCGCATTGCGTTTTTACGGTGGAGCAACTCTGCGCGTCCTCCAGGCACCTGCTGCACACCATCTGGGGCGGCATTGAAGGCGACCGCATGTGGTGCTCCCTGCGTGGTGAGGACGTTGATCGGCCTCCGACGAAGAAGCGCGTCATCGGCCATTCGCATGTTTTGCCACCGGAACTCCGGCATGATCAAGGCGTCCATTCCGTGAATCATCGGCTGCTTCAGAAAGCGGCGATGCGGCTGCGGAAGATGGGCTACTGCGCGGCGGGCCTGCAAATGTTCATCAAATACCAAGATCACCGAGGCTGGAGCGATGAGATCATCTTCACGGACACGCAGGATACGCTGGCCCTCCTGAGTGCCTTTGAGCAGCTCTGGCAGCGCCGGCCCAGTCGTCATCAGGTCGTTCCGCACGCCACGGGTGTGACCTTGTTTAACATCCGTCCGGCAGCTCAAGTCACGCCCAGCTTCCTCACCTCGGAAGCCACGCGCGGCAGGCTGTGTGCCGCCGTGGACGACATCAATATCAGCCTCGGGAAAAACAAAGTGTTCTTCGGCGGAGCCCTCGGCGCACTGGATTACACGCCGATGCGGATCGCCTTCACTCGCATTCCTGACGTGGAGACGGAAGGCTAGCTGAGCCTTTAAGGATAACTCCCTTTGAGATAAGTCTAGGCAAGATGGCACGCAGGACGTGTGCGTTCACTTCGCTATTACTAAGTCCCAGCTTCTTGTCTAAGCCGTTACGCAAGGAGTCGAAATAGCTTTTGGAAGAGTCAGAACGACTTTGCTAGGAATCCAAGCTGTTTCGTAAGCAATCCAAACGACATCACAATGAGTCGAAACGATCTCGCGAGGAGTTGAAACAGTTTTTCTTCGAGTTCAAACGACTTGGAGAGGAGTCCAAGTCGTTCCGCAAGGAGTCAAAACGAACACATTACGAATCAATACTCCCGGTGTCATGCCGGCCACGGAGTAAAAGGGTTGCCTTTCGTTGAGAAATTGAAAGGATTCATCCCTCGTTTGTATTCGATTCAAAATGAACACGTCGCCACCGCCTACGGTAAAGACAGTGATGAATATGAAAAAGCAGGCGGCACCCGCACCAGTGACGTTAAGCGGACGCCGAAAGTAGGGAAAGCTGCGAAGACTGGCGGTGCGTAGCATCAAAGCCGGAGTGACAAAGCCTCCAGCGAGCCATTTTAGGCTTGCCACAGCGTGGCAGCATGGTAAAACTTCAGTCATCATTCCGTTTATATAACCAACTGAACACCTTACATCGCCAAATTTGCGTGCTGCCCTGCGTCGTGGGGTAGCGGGGCTACTCCGAAAACCTGCAAGTTTTAATGCCCAACCAAGCAATCAAGGGAGCGCGCCCGACCGGGGCGCGGCTTGCCGTGCTAGCTTGGTTGGGCGCTTGCAGGTGCCTCGGAGTAGGGTGCGACAGGTTCGCGCCCTCTTTTATGCCCAGACGCGGAGCCTGCCTTTTTCATCCCTCATCCTTCCTCCTTTTCCCATGAGAACTCGTCTCCCCACCCTCATCCTAGCAGTCTTCTTCCTTTTAGCTGGCGTCCTGAGAGCAGACACCTACGGGGAGTGGCAAGCGACCAACTTCACCTTCGCGGAACTCGATGACCCCACCATCAGCGGCCCCAACGCCACGCCTTGCCACGATGGCGTCTGCAACCTCATCAAATACGCCGTAGGCCTGCCTCCGCACACGCCCAATACCCAACCCGTTACTTCCATCGCGATGGACGCCACCGGCCATCCCACGTTCAGCTTCAAAGTTAATACCGCCGCTACGGACCTTACCTATGTCGTCGAAGCTTCCACCAGCCTGACCGCCAACACTTGGGAAAGAGGCCCTACCATTACCCACCTCACGAACGAGACCGACCTCGGC
>JANYJH010000202.1 GCA_025361865.1 Phragmitibacter sp. | reverse complement strand
TTACCGCCAATGGAATCTGCGCAAAGACACCTGGTTTGCGGATGGCGACGGCGTGAAGCAGGGCGCGACGAAAGCTGGTGCGTTCAGCATCGCGAGCAGTGGTGAGTCCGTTATTTCGCACGTTCATTCAGCCGGTGTGTTTACGGATTTGATCTCCACTAAGGATCGCGGCGTGCTCATGTCTCCGCGCTTCAAATGCGAGGGCGGCACGCTTTGGATGCGCAGCATGGGCACGAACGGCGCGCGGGTTCGCTACATCGTTGAGAACTACCCGCGAACAGGAACCATCCACAAGGCCAAGGACTTCAAGGATGAAGGCGATGACACACCGGGCTGGCGGAAGCTGGATCTCGAATTCTGGAAGGGCGATGAAATCTTCATTCAAGCAACGACGGTTGCGGACATGCCTGCTGAGGCGAAGCTGGATGCGAGCTCATGGTTCGGCATCACGGATGCGCTGGCGACGAATAGCGCTGAAGAGCCATCCAATCCTGAGGTTGCTGGCGATCCTCTGGCCGCAGTGAAAGCATGGCTAAACAACACGCTGACGGATGAACAGGCCGAGCTGCTGGATTCCCTGTTGCATAAGGGCAAGCTCCCGAACAAGCCTCAGGAACTGACCGAAGCCGCGCCTTTATTGGCCAAGTATCGTGAGCTCGAAGCCGCTCTCACGATCCCCACGCGAGCCCCCGGCGTGCTGGAAGCGGATGGCCTTGATCAGGCCTTGTTTGTTCGTGGAAATCATAAGGAGCCCTCGGAACTCGTGCCGCGTCGGTTTCTGGAAGCCATGGATGATCGGCCTTACCAACCGAAAAACAGCGGACGTTTGCAGTTGGCGGAAAGTTTGGTGGATAAGAATAATCCACTCACTTCACGCGTGATGGTGAATCGTCTCTGGCACTACGTTTTTGGTCGCGGCATCGTCGCGACCACAGATAACTTCGGTCGCCTTGGAACCGAGCCCACGCATCCTGAGCTGTTGGATTATCTGGCCACGCGGTTTGATGAAAGCGGCGGCTCCGTCAAAGAGATGCTGCGTCTGCTCTTAACCTCGGAGACGTTCCAACAGGATCATCAGGCCTCGACAGAAGCCACCGAACATGATCCTGAGAACTTCCTACTGTCTCATTTCGGCGTGCGTCGCCTGGAGGCTGAGGCCATTCGGGACTCCATTCTCGCGCTCTCGGGTCACTTGAGTGAGGAGATGTTTGGTGAACCCGTTGGAGGTCGTGATACGCGCCGCAGCATTTATGTGAGGGTGTTTCGGAACAGCCTTGATCCCTTCCTCGGTGTCTTTGATGCGCCCGTTCCTTCAAGCACGCGTGGCCGACGTGACGCCACGAATGTTCCTGCGCAGTCACTCGCGATGCTCAACGATCCTGCGGTTCTCGACTGGTCCGGCCGATGGGCGTTGCGCTCGTTGAAGGAGAAAGGGACGACTGATGAAGACCGCGTGCAGCAGATGTTCCTTGAAGCTTATGGCCGCAAAGCCACCGCTAATGAACAGGCGCAAAGCCTCGCTTATGTGCAGTCCCTGTTAAGTGGCAATGGGGAAACTCAGCATGAGCTGGCCGTGGCTGAACAACAGGCGTCAGTGCTTCAAGATGCCATCGCGAAGAAGATGGAAACGGCACGAACGGGACTGAGCAACACGAAGTCTAAAGGCAAGATCAACGCGCCCGTGCCCTTCGCGGAATGGGACTTCGAAGAAGGCGCGAAAGATCTGCGTGGTTCATTGCATCTGGAGCTTAAAGGTGAGGCCCGCATTGCAAACGGAGCCTTGATTCTAGGCGGTTCTAAGTCGTATGCGGAATCGCCGCCCCTGATGAAAACCTTGCGTGAAAAAACCCTGGAAGCCTGGGTGCAGCTCGATGACCTCGATCAACGCGGTGCTGGCGTGATGACCGTGCAGACCATGAACGGGGTTACCTTTGACTCTCTCGTGTTTGCGGAGAAGGAGCCGAACGCCTGGCTCTCAGGCAGCAACAACTTCAAGCGCACGCAGTCCTTTGACGGCGATCCCGAGAAGGCTGCGAACTTGAAGGCCGTGCATGTGGCCATTGTTTATCGCGCGGATGGAACGGTCATCGGTTATCGCAAAGGGAAGCCGTATGGGCATTCCTATATGAGCACGGAGTTGGCAACGTTTGAGCCGGAGAAGTGCAACATCGTTTTCGGAATGCGTCATTCTCCAGCGGGCGGCAACAAGATGTTGCGGGGTCGCGTGCTCCGTGCGCGTCTGTTTGATCGGGCCTTAAGCGATGAAGAAGTGAACGCTTCCAGCAAGGTCGAAGCCTCAGAGCCATCCGATGATGAAGTGCTCGCCAGCCTCAGCGCGGAAGATCGTGAGAGCGTCATCAGCAACCGCAGCAAGCTGGAAGTTCTCGGCACGAAACTCGCCGAGCTACGCCGAATCTCGCCTGAAGTCGGCCCTGTGGCCGCATGGAAGAGCTTGGCGCAATCGCACATCAATCTAAAAGAGTTTATCTATCTGAGATAAGCAGCGTTCTATCCCTAAGAATCTTATGAACTTCACCCGTCGCGATCTTCTCTCCCGCACGTCCAATGGCTTTGGCCTGATGGCGCTGTCTGCCTTGATGGGGGACAACGCCTTCGCAGGCATCGCCACGGATCAGAATCCGCGAACGCCCAAATTCAAGGCGAAGGCGAAGAACGTCATCTTCTGTTACATGAGCGGCGGCGTCTCGCATGTGGACACCTTTGATCCCAAGCCGATGCTGAGGAAGAAGGCGGGTGAGCCTATGCCGATGCCAGTGGCGCGCACCCAGTTCAATAACAACGGCACCATCATGCCCTCGCCATGGGAGTTTCAGCGCTATGGCCAGAGCGGCTTGGAGATCAGTGATCTGCTGCCCCACCTCGGTTCCTGCGCGGATGATCTCTGTGTGATCCGCTCCATGACGTCAAAGTTCAGCGAGCACGCGCAAGGAAATTTTTTCATGCATACGGGCTTTCCGTTCCTCGGTTATCCGAGCGCCGGTGCCTGGACCAGCTACGGCCTTGGCTCGGAATCGCAGGATCTGCCGGGCTATGTCGTCCTGAAAAGCGGGGACTCAGCCGTGCCGCATGGTGGGGTCGGTCTTTACAGCAACGGCTTCCTGCCCGCCATCCATCAGGCCAGTCTGATCAAGAGCGATGACGGCGAACCTTTGCACAACATCAAGCCGCATGAGCTGGCGGAGCAGCAGCGTCGGAAGCTCGATTTCATCGGCTCGATGGATCAGCGCTTTGCTTCATCAGTCGAGAACAACAGCTCCGTCGAGGCCGCCCTTCAGAACTACGAGATGGCCTGGCGGATGCAAAGCGCGGTCCCTGAACTCTGCGACATTAGTGGCGAGAGCGAAGCCACGAAGAAGCTTTACGGCCTCGATGATCCCGAGCCTAAGACAGCGGCTTATGCGCGTCAGTGTTTGTTGGCCAGACGGCTCGTGGAGCGGGGCGTGCGCTTTGTGGAAATGACCTGTCTCTCTTATAGCATCGGAGGTGGGAACGGCCCGAATCCCTGGGATCAACATGGCGATGTGGCGAAGGGCCATGCGAAGATGGGCTATCAAATAGACCGGCCCATCGCTGCGCTGCTGAAAGACCTGAAAGCCTGTGGTTTGCTGGAAGAAACGCTCGTCATCTGGGCGGGTGAATTCGGTCGCACGCCGTTTTCTCAAGGCGGTGCCGGTCGTGATCACAACCCTTACGGCTTCAGCGTTTGGATGGCCGGTGGCGGCACTAAGGGCGGTCACGTTTATGGGGCCACGGATGAATTCGGCTATAAAGCCGTGAAGGATCAATGCTCCGTGTATGACATGTGGGCCACCGTTTTGAACCTGCTGGGCCTTGATCATGAAGCGCTTACCTATCGCTTTAGCGGTCGCGACATCCGTCTTACAGATGTGCATGGTCATGTGCTTCGGGACTTGATGGCATAAGCATTCCAGGCTCTTCCATAAGAGATTTCCTTGGCTGGAATAGCCGTTGAATTGTCGTGCAATAAGCCCGGCCTTGCTGTTAGTTGCCCACCCGTTGAGATTTGTTGCTTTTTTTTGAGCGGACGCACGTTATCTCCATTTCCAGCTCTGAATCCTTTCTCCGTCTTATTTGCTTTGATGAAAACCTCCCTTTTCGTCCTCTTCGTTTCTTTTCTCGCCAGCCTTCCCTTGGTAGCCCGAGAGTCCACGGAGCATCAGCCCGCAGCGGCAGTGGCTCACGAGCCGGTCTGGAAGTCCAATCCCGGCCCATGGGGAGACCTGGAGATTCATAGCATCTATCTGGAAGTTCCCTCTTCGATGCTGGCTGAAATGCCGAAGCCAAACTCTGTCCCGCGCTGGTGCTTTCCCGGTGCGGATGAAAATGTATTGAAGGCACTGTTCAAGCAGGCTGGGCTGTCCAGCAGCGTTCAGGATCGTCTGTTCAATCCGCAGCGCATTGTGGCCAAGGATGGTGTCCTCACCCTGTTCCCCGTTTTGGAAGACCTCGAAGCGATGACCTCCGAGCAGCGCTCCGTCGTCTATCAGGTTCTGGCAAAATCGCCGCTCAATGAATTTCAATGCGACCCTGTCTATGTGTTGGGAGGTGATGTGGACGACTGGCTTCGCGAAGCCCACCTCAGCGATGAGTTGAAGAAGCTCGTCAAACAGATGACGTGGCATCGCGGCAAAGCGGTGGCGTTCAGCGATGTTTCAGCGCTGCTCAACCACACGCATTCTGATGTGGAAGTGACGCAGGTCTTCCAGCTCATGACGCGCATCCGAACCCTGATGGCCGAATTGAAACTGCCCGTGGGCATCGACTGGAAACCGCTCGCGAAGTATTGGACAGCCGGATATCAATTCACAGACGCGCTGCCCATGCTCGTTTCCACGGCTGAGCGCGACAGCATCACTTCACTGGACATCACGCATCTGCTTCCGCCCATTCCACGTCGTCGCATTTATAGCTATCCCACGCTGGATTTGATCAACCGTGGACGGATGCCAGACTGCCACTGGACCTCGCTGAACTTCTTCAGTTCCGTGCCGCAGGATTACTTTCTTGACACAAGACTGGCCGCTGGTCATCTGGTCGAATCCTACAATCAAGTGGAGCCTCCCTACCAGTTTGGTGATGTGCTCTGTGTGCAGGACGGCCATATGAACGTGACGCATTCCTGCGTCTTCGTCGCCGATGACATGGTCTTCACAAAGAACGGAGAGAACGCCTTCATGCCCTGGCTGCTCATGTGGATGAAGGACGTGGAGGACATCTATGTGACCAGTCCTGAAGCTCATTTGCAGGGTTATCGGCGGAAGCCGGCGGCGTCTTTGTCTTCAGCTCAGTGATGGTCTGATAAAGGTCACCCAATCCGACGAGAAGATTGGGGTCACGGTGCGCGTTGTAGCAGCCGACGTGAGGAGGCTCGAACTGATTTCAAACAACGATCAACAGCGGGAGCGTGAACCAAACCCAGCTTGTTCGCGTCGCTGGCCGCACGAACAAGTCACGACTGTATCACTTCACGCTTTGGCTGTCCTTTGAGGAACCTCAGAGCCTCCTCACATCGGCTGCTACTTTTCATCTGCCCCAAGCGTAAATCATTCTCCAGTTGGGCATGAGGCTTAAACGTTGGATTTTGAGATTTACCGAACTAGCCCTAACCTGCCAAATGTCCATCACCACTCGTCGCGGCGACCAAGGCAACACCGATCTCTTGTTCGGCCATTGTGTCTTGAAGAATCATCCCCGTATCCATGCGCTTGGAGCCGTGGATGAACTCAATGCCGCGCTCGGTCTCGTTCGTGTCACGGCCAAATCAGAGATCGTGCTGACAGTCGTTCCTCTGGTGCAGATGGAACTCATCGCGCTCATGGGCGAACTGGCGACCCCTCATGGCGAAGAAGAGCGCTATTCGAAGACGAGCATGAAAGGCATAGAGGCTGCGCATGTGGAGCGACTTGATGGCCTCGTGGCGAAGTTGGAGGAGCAAGGCGCGCTCAAGTTCGAAGGCTGGGCCTTGCCCGGTGCTGGCGGGTCTTTGGGCGGCGCTCATTGTGATGTGGCGCGCACGGTCTGTCGTCGAGCCGAACGCAGCGTGATGGACCTCGCAGGCACCGAAGAGGATGTGCCGAACCGTGAGATCGTGCGTTATTTGAACCGACTCTCAGACGTGTTGTGGTTGATGGCGAGGATTGAAGAAAAGGGATAAGTCGGCGATTGTTCTTTCTCGCGATGTGACTTGTCCCCTATCCCTTAAACCTTATCCCTTTCTGATGAAAACCTGGCAAATCACTGAATTCACTGGCAGCGAAGGCTTGCGCCTCGTGGAGGTTCCTGAACCGAAGCCCCAGGCTGGCGAAGTGCTGGTCCGCATGAAGGCGGTCTCCCTGAATTATCGGGATCTCACGGCCACCCGCAAAGAGCGTCCCGGCAATCTTCCACCGCCCTTCACGCCCTGCTCGGATGGAGCCGGAGAAGTGGTCGCCGTGGGCGATGGCGTGAGTGCTTGGAAGATCGGGGACAGGGTCATGCCGACCTTCTTCCAGAACTGGCTCAACGGCCCCATCTCCCGCGCCGCCATGCAGTCAGCCCTCGGCGGAGCCCTGCCTGGAGTGCTCTCGGAACAGGTCGTCGTGAAGGAAAGTGGACTGGTGCGCATCCCAGATCACCTCAGTTTTGAAGAGGCGGCCACGCTTCCCTGCGCCGCTCTGACGGCCTGGCACGCGCTGGTAATCAAGGGCCAAGTGCAGAGCGGGCAGACCGTGCTCTGCTTAGGCACCGGCGGGGTGTCAATGTTCGCCCTTCAGTTTGCCAAACAGCACGGCGCGCGTGTCATCATCACCTCCTCCAGCGATGAAAAACTAGCGCGTGCTCGTGAGCTCGGCGCAGATGAAACCATCAACTACCGAACCACGCCGGACTGGGAGAAGCGCGTCTTTGAGCTGACGAACAAGCAGGGCGTGGATCACGTCATCGAAGTCGGGG
Source organism: Phragmitibacter sp. (assembly GCA_025361865.1). Taxonomy (GTDB): domain Bacteria; phylum Verrucomicrobiota; class Verrucomicrobiia; order Verrucomicrobiales; family Verrucomicrobiaceae; genus JANYJH01. Next base: position 16,839 of record JANYJH010000202.1, on the reverse strand, counting down.
GCGCGGGCACCTTGCAGAAGTCATTGGACGCCGTTTGCTTCGGGGGGCGCATTAGTTTGATCGGCGTGCTCAGCGGCTTTGAAGGCCTCGTTAATCCCTGGCCGATTGTGGCGAGAAGTGTGACCTTGCAAGGCATCTACGTCGGCAGCCATGAGATGTTCAAAGCGATGAATGCCTTTCTCATCCAGTATCCAATGAAGCCCGTGATAGATCGAGTCATTGAGTTTGCAGAAGCGCGAGACGCGTTTGACTTGATGACCGCAGGCGGGCATTTCGGAAAGATTGTCGTGCGGGTTTGAGCATCTCATTCGTAAGACATACGCGGTAGCGAGTAGCATGGAGTGGAGGCATCGGTTATCGCTTGTTAGTTCAAAGGCACACAGACGGTAAGTCGTGTAGCTCCGCCAAAGGCCTTCATCCGATCCCGAAGGGATCACAGCAGGTAGCCAGGGGTCGGAGCGAGGCACGAGCGCAGACCCCTGGAAAACATGGAGAAGGATTTGCACTCCGAAGGAGTGCCAGCAGCATCCCAATCCCCTATCACGCACTCAATCCAGATACCGCTCATCGAACTCCACGCCCGCCTTGATGAGCATCTCGATGAGTTCTTCGCGGAACGTCTTGTGACGGTGATGACGTTCTTGATTGAGCACGTAGCGTCTCACCGCTTCCAAAGCAGACGGGCTGACCGTGAACGCGGAATAACCTTCCTGCCAATAGAAGGACGGAGAGCCCAAGGCATCCTTCACCCAGTTCGTCGTGTCCTTCTTCAAGTCGCGTATGAAGTTCGCGAGACAGTGGGTCGGCTTCAACCCTACCAGGAGATGCACATGATCGGCGACGCCTCCAACCCCCAGAGAGACGCCTTCCAACCCACGAATCACGCCGCCAAGATATTCGTGCAAACGGGTTCTCCATTCGCTGTCGATGAGGGGTTCGCGGTTCTTGGTTGAGAACACGAGATGATAGTGCAGCGAGGTATAAGTGGAGGGCATGGCGCGCTGGGGTTTGAGCACGCTGCTGGCACTCCTGCCGGAGTGCAACTGTTTCTCCACGTCTTCCAGGGGTCTGCGCTCGTGCCTCGCTTCGACCCCTGGCTACCTGCGATGATCCCTCCGGGATCAGATTCTCGGCGGTGCTGGAGCCTTTTAACCCGAACGCCGCCTTTGCCCAATTGCCAGCCTCATGAAAGTCTTACGCAAAGGCGCAAAGCCGCAAAAAAAAGGAGGATGATTCTGCCAGAGCTTCGCGGCTTCGCGGCTTTGCGTGAAGCTCATACAACGTCTGCTCATCCCTGTTGGTGCGGTGCTCGGGTTTAAATGATGGCTCCGCCATCGAGGTCCTAACCACCCGCTTACGAAAGATTCTCATCACCCGTTTAATGAAGATTTCATGACTCATCTAAACCAGACCTCAATCATCCATTAATGGCCCAATCACCTGATCAGATAACAAAACAGGATCGCTACCGATGTGGTCGCGATCCTGTGATCTTGAGGAAACGATGATTTAACCTTTGCGTAATCCGTAACCCAGCTCGGGAAAGCTAGGTTACATAATTCAAATCGCACGCTTACTTCTGCTTTGCGAGCCCTTCCAAATAATCCAGCAGACCTGCGAATTCCTTCACGGTGATCGTGCCGACGATGCCTTCGGGCATCAGGGAATTGGCCAGCTTGTCGCGCTTGGTGATGTCGCTGGTTTTGATCACGATCTCCTGAGCGGCGATGTTGCGGATGACCACCTTGTCAGCGGCTTCCAGTGTCACGAAGCCCATCTGGCTGCTTCCGTCCTTGAGCACGAAAAGGTTCGTGGTGAAACCTTGAGCAATGGTCTTGTTCGGCAACAGAATGTTCTCGGCGAGATCATGGCGTTTATACGTGATGGCGATGTTGCCGAGGAACGGGCCTTTCAGCGGATCGCTGGCCTTCACGGTGTGACAGGCCACGCAGCCTTGCTTGGTGAAGAGCTCTTCACCGTGCTTGGCGTCGCCCTTGATCTTCATGATCTGATTGAGCACGTCATCCACCTTCAGCGTGGCGATGAGCGGTCCGTTGTCCTTCTCCGCCTTCTTCTTTTCCAGCTTCAGGGACTTGGCGGTATCAGCCGCCGCTTTGGCCACGTCCTTGTCGGCGTCGGCTTCAGCGTCGATGATCTTATCGCTCCAAGACTTGTTCTCCGTGTTCTTCATCGCGGCCATCATCTGGATGCGACGCTTGGGGTTATTCCAACCTTCGTTGAGCGCCTTGGTGGACATCTCACGCGGCTCAGGAGCGCCGAACTTACGGCCTGCCAGATTGAGCAAAGCGGCATCCGCCCACATGGATTCAGCGCCCTTCATCTCAGCGGCGATCTGCTCCAGCAGTTGATGATGGTTCTCCAGCTTGCCTGCGTCGAGCCACTGCTTGCGGGCCTGTTTGGCCGTGGTCTTACCGCTGGATTTGCTGGCCTGGAGCTTGGTCAAAGCGGTGAGTCCGGCCTTGAAAGCGTTGACGCTTTCGGTCTTCGAGAGCGCGGTGAGAGCTTTAATCAAGACCTCATCAGATGCGTCAGCCGTATTCACCGCCTGGATCAGCAGGGCCTCACCATTAGCAGGAATGCTGTCTGCTTTGGCCAACTGAGCGACCGCGACGGGAAGCACTTTCGGGTCTTTCGCAGCAAGCGCGAGCACCGTGTTCAGTGTGTCATCGGTCTCCACTTTATTACGAGCCATCTCACTGACGAGGAAGGTCGCTTCATCTGTGCCTGCGGCCTTGAGAGATACCTTCAGGGCGTTGACGATCTTGGCGCTTTCACCCCACTGCTCACCTTGATAATAGGGGCCGCTGGTGTCAGGACGTGTGCCCCAACTGTTGCCTTCCCACTTGCCTTCGACCAAATAAAGACGGCACAGAACGCCGAGGATTCCCTGACGACGCGCGGAGTCTTTTTCTTTGCCGAGGCGGGTCAACAAACCGTCCACCACGGTGGCTTCATGCTGGAGTTGCAGGGAGCGGAGGGCGCCCGTGCGTTGCTCATAAGGGGCGTATTCTTTGTCCACGACAGCGAAGGCGGCATCCGTTCCCTTGAGCGTGGCCAGACCACGGAATGAGGTGTGCGCAATGACCGGATCGGTATCGCCAAGAACGTCAGCCAAAGCCGGAGCGATGTCCAATTTACCACGGCGCACAGCGGCGATGACCGCCTGAATGCGCACGCGAGGATTCGCGTCTTTCAAGCCAGCGAGGATCGGCGCAGCGGGCACGTCCGCGTTATCATCCACGCCATTCGTTAAAGCACGCAGAGCATGTTCACGGACGTCGTCTTTTTTGGTCAAGGCGATGAGCAGGTCAAAGGACTTCGCGCCGAGGTCTTGGCGCAGCGCATAGATGGCGGCCACGCGGGATTCAATGGCCTTGCTGGAATCGCCCGCGAGCGCATCGAGGGCTTTGACGATCTCAGGCTTCAAACCATGACGCAACAAGGTGCGCTGAGCAGCGAGACGGCGCATGTGGCTGTTCCCCTCAAGCTGCTTTACCAAGGCGGCGTCATCGAGTTTATCGAAGTCAGGAAGCGGCGCAGGCTTCGCGCCCTTAGGCGTAAGCTGAACGATGTAACCCACGTCTTCACCGGCGTAGTTGAAGGTCGCGCCCTTCCAGCTCGAAGCATAGAAATGGCTGTTGCCATCGACCGTCATGGTCGTGATGCGCGTCATGCCGAGGAAGTTCTTTTGACCAATGTCAAACGTCGCGCCCTTCGCGGTCAGCGGATGCTGGTAGCCCATGCTGCGGCCCCAGTCGAAGGAGTAGAGCGCCTTGCCATCGCCATTGGGGAACCCAGGTTCATCCACATAGAGACCGCCGACGCCCGAGCCGCCGCCGTAGTCCGCGAGCGGCTTGATGGCTTCATCTGCGAAGTGTTGGTAGAACGAAGGATAGCCGTGATACTCCAGCCCGGTGAAGTGGTGGAAGCGCGTGTCCCAGCCATCGCCGTCGTTCGTATTATCGCGGGCGAAGATGTTCATGAGCGGGTCAATAGACACCTCCAAGATGTTGCGCGTGCCTTTGGAGTAGATCTCCAAGCCCGAGCCATCAGGACGCAGACGAATGACGCCGCCGCCGCGATGCTGAAGCTTGCGACCATCCGTGCCGGTCGCCTCCATGAAGCCGAAGTCACCTCCGGCGATGTAGAGCCAGCCGTCGATGCCCATCGTGAGGCCGTTCGTAGTGTGATCTGCGGGGCGGTCTTTGAAGTCGAACGCGATGCCCTTGATCAACACCTTCTCTTCATCGGCAATGCCGTCGCCGTCCTTATCGATGAATGCGCTGAGATTCGGCGGATGCACGCAATAGACGGTGTTATGATCTGCCACGATGCCGCGCGGGGAATCGACATCCTTGACGAACTCCTTCATTTCATCGGCATGGCCGGTGCCCTTCGTATCACGAAGACGCAAGATGCTGCCACGGTTCGGTTTGCGGTCGAGCGAGCCGTTCTTATCCGAGCCGACAAACAAGGTGCCATCAGGCGTGGCGGAGAGGAAGATGGAATAGCTCACCATCGGTGGATGAGCAAAGACGGTCACATCATAGCCTTCGGGGGCCTTCACATCCTTCAGGATTTCCGCCTCTTTAGCGGCATCGTCCGCATGAAGCGAACCTAGGGAACAGAGTGAGGCAAGGGCGAGACGGTAGAGATGACGATTCATAGGTATGGACATTTCGAGCGTGAAAATACGGGCAATGGCGACGGATATTGCAGGGAGTTGGGGGAGGTAAGTAGTGAGTAGTGAGGAGTCAGGAGTCAGGAGTGAGTAGATGACATCCTTGAGCCAAGTTAAAGACTGCAAGCGACGTCTTTCATTCACTGGCTTCTGACTACTGTCTCCTCACTACTGAAACTTACGAATGAAGGCCTTCACTGCTTCAGCCGTGGCGGGCAGGGGAGTGGTCACCGGCGGCAGGCTCTTCAGCGCTTCCAGCGTGGGATGGGTGGGTTCATGGCCGGTGGCTCTCGTCACGACTTCGGGGAACTTCGCAGGGCTGGCTGTGGCCAAGACGATGCTGATGCCGTCTTGAGCCATATCCGTGAAGGCACAAGCGGTGTGCGGGTCGATGACATATTGCCAGTCCTTCCACATCTGGGCGATGACACGCTCGATGATTTCATCGCTCATGCGCGTCGCACGGAAACTCGTTTCTGGTTTGGGCAAGGTCACTGCGCCACCGGCTTTCATCTGCGCCATGACTTCACGCACCCGGGCCGGATCTTGATCGAGCAGGAAGTAGAGGAAGCGCTCGAAGTTGGAGGCGGCTTGAATGTCCATGCTCGGTGCATGGCTGGCTTTCACTTCGCCTTGCAGGTATTCGCCCGTCGTGAAGAAGCGGTAAAGGATGTCGTTGTGGTTCGTGGCCACGCGGAAGGAACAGCCCGGAAGGCCCATGCGCTGGGCCATCCAGCCTGCGAGCACGTTGCCGAAGTTTCCGGTGGGCACGACGAATTCGATCTTCTCGCGCGCGGACTCGGGCAGCTTCAGCCAAGCCCAGATGTAATAAACGCATTGGGCAAGGACGCGGGCGATGTTGATGGAGTTCACCGCAGAGAGGTTCAGGTCTTTAGCGAACGCCGTATCGCCAAACACTTCTTTTACCACTCGCTGGGCATCGTCAAAAGTGCCGGGAACGTTGATGGCAAAAACGTTCGCCGCGCCTGTGCAGGCCATCTGGCGCTCCTGAAGCGGAGCCACGCGACCCTGCGGATAGAGGATGAAGATGTTGATGCCGTCCTGTCCGCTACAGCCGTGGATGGCCGCAGAGCCGGTATCGCCAGAGGTCGCGCCGAGCACAGAGAGTCGTTTACCAGAGTGCTGAGCCTGACGCTTGTAGAGCAGGCCGAGCAGTTGCAGCGCGAAGTCCTTGAAGGCCAGCGTCGGCCCGTGGAACAGCTCCAGCACATAGGTCTTTTCCGTCAGCTTCCGCAAAGGAGCCACGTCCGGGGAATCGAACTTCGCATAAGCCTTCGCCGTCAGTTCATGCCACTCGGCGGCAGGGATTTCAGGAGCGAAAAGCTGGAAGAATTCAGCGGCGAGTTCGGCATACGAAAGCGAAGCCCAAGCCGTCAGCTTGCCCGAGATGTCAGGGAACGATTCCGGCAGAAACAAACCGCCATCCGGCGCGAGCCCGGCTTCAACCGCTTCAGAAAACGTATGCAGGCGCGTCTGGCCGCGAGTGGAGAGATAGTGCATGAGCCCGTAAAGAAGCGCAAAGAGGTGCGAGATTCAAAGGGGAAATGGTAAGTATCCGATCATTGCCATGAGGGCTTAAAATCCTTCCAATCGCTGGGTCCAAGATGAAACTCCTTCACCGTAAACTCTCCATTTGCATCAATGATTCCTTCCAGATGAGATTCGATAATTGCACCTCCTACGTCTGTTTTTGGATTCGAGGTCAAGGCAACTCGAATCTTCAACGGAAGCGCAATGGGGTCGATGGCACCAAGATCAATCGTAAATCCTTCGGGGTAAGCGGAGCCATTGCCTGCATTGTCTTTCTTAGCTTTCTCATACTTTTGTGGAGCCGCTTCTTTGGTTCGTCGAAGAATGGCTTGCTGTGCGGCAGTCAGAATATCGGTCTGCCAGAGCACCTCTCCATTCGTCAGCTTCAGCAAAACGAGGGCATCAGGGAACCATTTGCCGTTTACCTTCCAGAGTAAAAGTGAGCCATCTTTTGACCAACGGGATGGCCCCAAATCAGTGTGGCCCACCAGGTGATCATAACAGCCAAAGCCTACCATTGACGCCAGTAAACGCCCAGTTTTCAAATCAATGAGACTGTTCACACGGTCATCCGGCTCCTTGCGTTCACTAAAGATGGGACAGGTCACGCCGTAATGATGATCTGGCGAGAGGGTAGATTCGGGAACGACAAAGCCTGCCGGTATATTTTGCGCGAGTGCGCATCCGGCGAGCGCAAGGTGGCCAAGATGAAGCAACATAGATTTAACGAATGATTTCATTTGGAGCGTTTGAACCCAAAGAACAGCCGACGTTGTCACAGGCTCAAAATGACGCGTTGCCAATCAATTTCAAGCTCCCGACAGAGATCCTGTAATCCATCAATCGACATGTTCTGAAGCAGCTTTTCAGGAGGATCGATCATGCCTGACAAAGTCCAGCCGACAGCATCCTCGAATTGTTCAAGCGAGATGGCACGCGAGCTACATTGTGCCTGGATAAGTTGAACCAATTCTGGTGCTGTTACCGGTAATTCATTGGTTTCAATACCGAACAAGCTTGAGGGCTCAGTTCCAAGAACTTTGCAGAACTGTTGAACTTCATTTGGGGAATAGACTGAAAAAAGCTCGTCATCGAACCATTCAATGTCCCTGATACACGCTAATGACAGACCCATGAGTTGTGCCGCCTCATCTGGTGAAAGCGATGCTTGTTCCCTATACTCTCGAAAACGCAGATGAGGTGATTTGAGGGTGGACATGGCCTGGTATATTCAGCAACAACGTTGGGAGTCATCTCCTTCAGGCTACATACAAACCCATCACGGACTTCTTCACAACGAAAACAAGCTGCGCCTCTCCCGCATCTGTGCTAGGGGAATGGCCCTCCTTTTCCCACCATGCTCACTCTCCGTAAAGTCACCAAAAGCTTCAGCACCCGCACTCTCTTCAAGGATGCGGACATGACCATCAATTACGGCGAGCGCGTGGCCCTGGTCGGCCCGAATGGTGCGGGGAAATCCACTTTGTTCTCGCTCATTCTCAAGACGGATACGCCGGACTCCGGCGAGCTTCAGCGCGATGAATGGACGACGGTCGGCTTCCTGCCGCAGGAGAGCGAGCCGTCCGGTGACGAGACCATTCTGGATGTGGCTACGGGTAAGGCGGGCGAGATCGAGAAGCTCGAAAACATCCTCAAGGACATCGAGGCCAATGGCGATGTGAATTGCCCAGAATACAGCGAGGCCCAGACCCAGCACGATGCTTTGAACAATCCGCAGGCGGAGGCGAAGGCGAAGAAGATCCTGCGCGGCTTCGGCTTCAAGGAAGAAGACTTCAACAAGCACGCGAAGGAGTATTCCGGTGGCTGGATCATGCGTGCCCACCTTGCGCGTCTGCTCGTGATCGAGCCCGATTTGCTCCTGCTGGATGAGCCGACGAACCATCTGGACCTCATGTCCCTCATGTGGTTCCGCAACTACCTCAAACACTATCCGGGCGCGATCCTCCTCATTTCCCATGACCGCGACTTCATGGATGAGCTGATCGAGACGGTCTATGAAATCGACGAGATGAAGCTCACGATGTATAAGGGGAACTACTCGGATCACCTCCGCCAGCGTGAGGAGAACTACGAGCGCGCGATGGCCTCGTATCGGAACCAGCAGAAGGAGATCGAGCACATCCAGGAGTTCATTGACAAGTTCCGCTCCGTTCAATCCAAGGCTGCACAAGCCCAGAGCCGCGAGAAGCAGTTGGAGAAGATGGAGAAGATCGAGAAGCCTCGGCCTTTACGTAAAGCGTTCCGGTTTAATTTCCCTCAGCCGCAACGCAGCGGCCAGCGCGTCATCGGCCTCACGGGCATTCATCAGGCGTATGGCGAGAAGCAAATCTACAAGGGCCTCGATCTCGATGTGGAGCGCGGTGAACGCACGGTTCTCGTTGGCCCGAACGGCGCGGGCAAGTCCACCTTGCTCAAGATCATGGCTGCCGTCATCCCTTTCCAGAAGGGCGAGCGCCGACTCGGCACGCACGCGAAGCTCGGTTATTTCTCTCAGCACCGCTCAGAGACGTTGGAGCCGGAGCGCAGCATTTTGGAAGAAGTGAAGAATGCCGCGCCGCTGCTTCGTGAGGACGATGTGCGCGCGATCCTCGGTTCTTTCCTGTTTAAAAAGGAAGACGTCTTCAAGAAGTGCAAAGTCCTCAGCGGGGGCGAAAAGAGCCGCGTGAATCTTGTCAAATTCCTCGTCGATCCGCCGAACATCCTGCTTATGGATGAGCCCACGACTCACCTCGACATCTGGAGCATCGAGGGCCTCATTCTCGCGCTGCAACGCTTTGAAGGCACGCTCGTCTTCATCAGTCATGATGTTCACTTCATCCGCCAGATCGCGACCAAAGTGCTGCACATCAACAACGGCGTAGTCACTCCGTATTCCGGTGACTACAATTACTACTTGGAAAAGACCGGAGCGGAGGAGAACGCCCGTGCAGCGGTCATCGCAGGGTAGGGAATTTAGGAGGGGCGCCCGATTGTTGTCACTGTAACCCCCTGGGATTGAAAGGGTTGGCGGTTAATTCGGGCTTTTTGGCTGACAAATGAATTAGTGGGAGCGGTTGAACCGCTCCCTTAAGTGGCTGAACCATTCCGTTCCGGGGTTGGACCGCTCCGTTCCGGGGTTGGGCCGCTGCTTTACGGGGTTGGACCGCTGCTTTACGGGGTTGCGTCGTTCGGCGGGCTCTTGAAACAAAAAACGCCCCGACATCACTGTCGGGGCGTTCGTCATTGGGGAGATGTGGAGTGGTAGGGAGGCTTACTTGTTCTTCTCGCCCCAGGCTTTCACGAACTCGACGTTCAGCTTCACGTCGCCCACGTTGTCTTCCCACTTGTTCTCGTATTCGATGGAGATGTTGCCGTTGAAGCCCTGGGCTTTCAGTTCGGCGAGCATCGCAGGAACGTCGCTTACCCCGGTGCCGTAAACGGTGTCAGGAAGGTGCTTGCCGATTTCTGGACGATCCTTCAAGTGGACGCTGATGATGCGACCCTTGAGAATCTTCAGGCAATCCAGCGGGATGAGACCGGATGTAGCCCAGTGGCCGGTGTCAGCACAGGCACCGATGCGGGGATCGCGATCCTTCGTCAGCTTGACGATGAAGTTTGGGTCCCAAACTTGGTAGCTTTCGTCCAGCGCCATTTGGCCGTCCGCGCCCTTCTTCATGCGCTTGCCGTGCTCATGGTAGCCGACCTTGATGTCGAACTCCTTCACGAGCGCTTCGATGATGTCGATGTTCTTCACGTCTTCCGTGGTGATGCCGTAGAGGTCCAGCTTTTTGGCGAACTCGAATATCTGCTTCCACTCAGCAGCGTCCTTGCCGCCGACGACACCGTAGTTTACGGCTTTCACGCCGTGCTGCTTCAGCTTCGCCTGGAGGGCGGCGAAGTCTTCATCGCTCATTCCGTGGATGAGCTTCTTGTCGGGATGCTCCTTGCTGAGCTTCTGGCCGGGGAAAAACTCGATGCACTTGGCGCCGGCCTGCTCAGCCTTTTCGATGGCTTCAAAGGCGGTGAAACGATTGAAGGTATAAGCCTGGGGGCCGATGGCAAAGCCGCCCAGTTTGAGGTCATCCGTGATCGGAGTTCCCGCGTGAATGGTGGACACTGCGAACACGAGCGCAGTGAGAATGGAAGTGAGGTGGAATTTCATGAGGCCGCCATTCCATAGCGAGTGGCAGCTTTTGTCAAGACAGGTGAAGTCCAGCGATGAGATTAAAGCTGCAAGAATCGCTTCAAGATTGACGCTTCCACGCAAGGAGGTGAGACGCTCATTTGAGCAACTGCCGTGCGATCACTGAATCCACCGGATTCCAATCATCGGTGAAGACAGGCTTCGCAGGAGGCCAGTGGCTTGGGGGAACGCGCGTCCCCGTGAGCTGTCCCTGCCATGAACTAGTGAGATAAAAGCGCTCTTCCAACCAAGGCTTCCATGAGGTGTTGGCGCAGAGCAGAATGACGTTCTGAGCCTCCGTGCGGGAACCGCCAGCGGCGAAGACTTCCACGTTGGAAAACACGGCCTGCAAGGTGCTGATGATGCTGCCCAGAAGCTCTGCCTGCGGGCCTTCCACGGCACTGATGACGTTCATGAGGAAGACGCCATCCGGGGTGAGTTTCGACTGCACTTCTGCATAGAATTCCTTCGTGACCAGATGCGCTGGGATGTGGCGGATGCCGTTGTAAGCATCCCCAAACACGAGGTCATATTCCTGCGGCGTTTGATTGAGAAAGCGTCGCGCATCGCTGGCGTGCGCGTGCACATTGGGGAACTCATTCAGCTTGAAGTAGAGTCGCCCCGTCTCGATCACCGCAGGGTCGATCTCCACCACATCCACGTTCACGTCCTTGCCCAGTCGCGCTACTTGCTCCGGCATTCCAAAGGCTCCCGCGCCGATGAACAGGGCGCGCTGGAGCTTCAGCTTCTCGTTTAACTGTGCGAGTTTCCAGTAGCGTTGATAGCCCAGAATGAGGTCGCCATTGGTCGCATTCATCCCGCCTTCCATGGTGGAGTCGAGCTTGAGATAACGGTCTGGCTTGTTCTCCAAAACCTCAATGCGATGATAGAAGGAGTTCTGCTGATAGAGGACTCCGGCTTCCACGGATTCATTGGAGAAGAAGCCAAGCGCAAAAGCTACCGCGGCGGCTCCAGCGGCCTTGGCGTGAACCATGGGGGCTTGGCGCGCGATCCAAAAGGCGACCAAGGCGAGCGCCAGTAACACGACTCCCGTGCCGAGAAAAATGGCTTTCACCCCAAACGCTGAGAGCAGCACAAAGCCCGATAAGAACGTGCCCACGAAGCTGCCCAATGATCCCAACATACTGATGGTTCCTGCGGCGGAGCCGACATGCTGATCTTCGCTGGCCATGCTGTAAAACCGCACCGAAGCGGGCGAGACAGCGCCGAGCAAAATGCCCGGAAGCGCAAACAGAAACAGGGAAATCAACACCGGGCCGGAGATCAAGCCTGCGTTAGCCAAAGACATGCCCAGCATTCCATTGATCACCGGAATCAGCATGGTGAGCACCGCCGCGCCCGCCAGCAACCAGCCGAGAAGCCGCAGATGCTTCGTCTTATCCGCCCAATAGCCACCGAGATAACCACCGATGCTGAAGGCCACCAAGATCACGCCGATGAGCGCTGTCCATGTGTAGAGGCTGTTCCCAAAAGCGGGTGCCAGAAGTCGGTTCGCACTGATCTCAATGACCATCATGGCCGCGCCTGCCACGAAGCAGATGACAGCGAGCAAAGGGCGTAGGAGTGGCGTGGGTTTAGGGGTGTGATGGGGTTTGGACATGCGAAAACAATGAAAAGTTATGAATTATGAATGACGGATACTGAGGTGCTGAGTGAATTGGGCCATGCTCGGAAGGTTCGCATTTCATTCTTCATTCCTAATTTAAAATTTTTCATTCCGCGAAGCGGTCACTCTCCGTAGAAGACGAGGCTGACGATCTTCCAATCAGCACCCTCGCGCTTCAGCGTAAAGAAGTCCGTGCCTTGCTCTTTCGTTGCGCCCTTGGTCAGAAGCCAGGTGACGGCGGCTTGCTTCACTTTGTCATCGCCTTGAATGCGCATGTCCAGCGGCACCTCATTCATCGGAGTAGGCGCTTGGTCATGGGCCAGCTTTTGACCGTGAATGAAGTCGGTTTTGGCTTGGGAGATCACTTGGCCATTGCCCGTCACATAGGCGATGCGGGCGGTCTCATCAAAGCAACGGCTGTAACCGTCCATGTCTCTGGCTGACCAGGTATCGAAGTAGCGATGAAGGAATGCCGTCACGGTGGGATCGTCATTGCCAGTGGCGGCGGGCTTGCAGGACGCAAGGCAGAGAAGGGCCAGAAAGAGGAGGGGGAGAAACCGTCTCATAGCCATCGTGCTAACTGCCGAAGTCTTCCTCTTCCATGCCCATGAGGCTGAGGAGGCGATTCAAATCATCCACGCCGTAGTATTCGATCTCGATCCGGCCTTTCTTCTCACTATGATGCACGGAAGCAGCAGTGGCCAAGCGGCTGGTGAGGCGCTTCTCAACGGCCTTCAATGCGGCGACCAACTCGGCTTCCGGTGTGGGCAATTTTGGCTTGGGCTTCGGCGGATGGAGGATGCCTTCGACGAGTTTTTCGGTGGCGCGAACCGTGAGTCCTTTGCTGGCGATTTCCAACGCGGCGCTCTCGATGTCGTTGGCTGATTTCAGCGAAAGCAGCACCTTCGCGTGGCCCGTGCTCAGCTTGCCCTCACGCATTTGGCTCTGCACACTGGACGGCAGATCCAGCAAGCGGATGGCATTGGCCACGGTCGCGCGGTTCTTCCCCACGCGCTGGGCGATGTCTTCCTGCCGGAGATTGAATTCCTTGCTGAGCCGTGAGTAAGCCTGCGCTTCTTCGATCGGGTTCAAGCCCTCACGCTGAAGGTTTTCGATGAGGGCCATCTCCAGCACATCCTTGTCGCTAGCCTCGCGGACGATGACGGGCACTTCCTTCAGGCCAAGCTCCCCCGAAGCGCGCCAGCGTCGCTCACCCGCGATGAGTTCCAGCTTGCCATTTCGGGCGCGGACGATGAGCGGCTGAATGATCCCGTGCTCACGAATGGACTCCATCAGCTCGGTGAGCTGCTCCTTGGCGAACTCCTTACGAGGCTGCAAGGGGCTGGGCACGATCTCCGCGTGAGGAACCTTGCGCACTGATTCTCCCGGCGCTGGCAGGGGCTTGAAAGGCGTGCTGTTTCCCGCAGGATTGGTGCCCGCAGGTTTGCCGATCAATGCGCTGAGTCCTTTGCCGAGTGCTGGTTTGGCCATAGGCGGTGGAGCCTAGTGCGGTGCTGAGAAATCTCAATGGCAAAAGATAATTCCGCTGAACTGACAGGCTGGAATCGAGCTTGGCAAAGCGGAGTCATGGAATTATCATCGCCCACATGAACATGATCACCTTCAGCGTCACCGCCTGTGAAGAAACGGGTGGCTACGTGGCCCGCTGGGATGCTCCCTCAGGGGGAGGGATCACCACCCAAGGGGATAACCTGACGGAGCTCAATGAGATGATCGCTGATGCCGTCCGTGGCTGGTTCAGTGAGGGGGAACGCCCGCAAAGTGTAAAACTGCATTTCGTTGAAGACCCTGAGCTGGCCGTGGCATGAGGACTCCGCGTGATGTGAATGGTCATGAGGCGGTTCGTGCTTTGATGAGACTCGGCTTCGTGGCGGTAAGACAGACAGGCTCGCATCTTATCATGCGCAAACAGGAGCGGACAGTTGCTGTTCCCCAACACAAGCCGATCAAACCGGGCACGTTGCGGGGCCTTGTCGAGCAGGCTGGATTGACGATGGAAGAGTTTATCTCAGAACTCTGAGTCGTGAGCGCTGTCTTTGCCGCTTGAAGTGTGCCCGCCTGCCCGTTATCGGATTCCGTGGAAAACGACTCCGAATACAAAGTTAAGCTCGAAATTTTTGAAGGCCCGCTCGACCTGCTTCTTTACCTGATCAAGAAGGATGAGATCGACATCTATGCGGTGTCCATTGAACGCATCACCAGCCAGTATCTCGGCTACATGGAGACGTTCAAGATGCTCAACATCGAGCTGGCGAGCGAGTTCATCGTCATGGCCGCGAACCTCATGTATATCAAGAGCCGCACGCTGCTGCCGAAGGAAGTGCAGCCTCCTGATGAGGAAGCGGATGAGGAAGATCCGCGTTGGGAACTGATCCGCCAGCTCGTGGAATACAAGAAATTCAAGGATGCCGCGCAGTTCCTGCAAGGTCGGGAATCTGAGGAGTTCTTCACGGCGGTGCCGGAGAAGCCGGACCTGACCGTCCTCAACGTAGATGGCCTGCCGCAGGTTGGGATTTTCGATCTCATCCGGGCTTTCCAAAAGGTGCTGAAGCGCTTCGAGGACGTGCATACGCTGCGCGAAATCGTGGATGACCGCTGGACGGTTAGCGATAAGATCGACTTCCTGCTGGCGACGGTGCCTGTCGGTGGTCGCATGAGATTCGAGGAGCTTTTCAACGAAGCCTCCAGCCGCAGTGAGGTCATCATCACCTTCTTGGCCGTTCTGGAACTGATGAAACTGCACTTCCTGGAGATTGAGCAAATGGGCGTTCTCGGGGACATTTTCGTGCTCAGACCGGAGGACAAGCCGTTCACCAGTGTGCCGATGGATGCTTTAGCCGAGTTCCAAACCTAGGAAAACGCTTCACTTGCACTTTCCCCGTCTCTCCCCAAAGTCCTGCCCCTCTCATGCACCTCAGCCGCATCATCGAAGCCCTCATTTTTGCCAGTCAGGAACCCCTGAGTCTGGCGGAGATGGTGCGGGCGGTGAAGGATACGATCAAAGAGGCCGCGCTCGATGCGAAGGAGAACCACACGGAGTTGGATGCGGAGAAGGCGGCGATGAAGGACGTGGATGATATTCAGGTTCGGGGGGCGTTGCAGGAGTTGATTGATCACTACGAGGCGGATGGCCGTGCGTTCACGCTGGTGGAGCGCTCAACGGGCTGGCGATTGTCCGCCCGCGCGGAGTTCGCGGATTGGTGTCGCGCTTTGTATCCTGATAAGAAGCCGCAAAAGCTCAGCGCGCCCGCAGTGGAGACGCTGGCGATCATTGCTTACCGCCAACCCATCACGAAATCAGCCATCGCGGCGGTGCGCGGTGTCTCGGTGGATGCGATGGTGCAGCAGCTTCTGGATCGCGGTTTGGTGAAGATCGAAGGCCGTGCTGATTTGCCGGGCCGTCCGCTGTTGTTCTCCACGACGGATATGTTTTTGGATCACTTCGGCATTCGCACGCTGGATGATCTGCCGAATGCGAATGAGCTGCGACGTGTGAAACTTCCGACACCGGAGGAGGCCCGCAGGGGTGATGATGATGAGCCTGCATCCGCTGAGGAAAAGCCGCAGGAACTTACTTTTGGCTTCGCGCGGAAGGGGAGGCTGAAGCCGCAGAATAATGCGCTCTGAGAGCATCGTTTGCATTTTCTGCTTTCCACGGGCGCAAGGCTCGCTCTAAATCGTGACGCCGATGATTTTCCGTCATGAATCTTGAACAAGTCCGCATCAAAATAGACCGTGTCGATCAGGACCTGTTACGCCTGCTCAATGAGCGTGCGGATTTGGTTCATCATGTGGGTGAGATCAAGCGTAAGGAGGGGCTGGAAATCTACGCGCCGGACCGGGAGGAGCGCTTGCTGAAGAAGCTGATTTCGCTCAATCAGGAACGGAAGGGACGACTGCCGGAGAAGTCCATCCGCGCCATTTACCGTGAGATCATCAGCGCGGCTTTGGCCTTGGAGCAAGACCTGCGCATCTCCTATCTCGGGCCGCAGGGCTCATGGACGCATCAGGCGGCGATCAGCCGGTTCGGGAACAGCGTGCTCTATCTCCCGGAGGCGAGCACGGAAGACGTGTTCGAGCGCGTGGCCCTGCAAGAGGCGGAATACGCCGTGCTGCCCATCGAGCACAGCACGGACGGTGCCGTGCATCACACGCTGGATCATTTGGTGGATTCGGCTTTGCAGATTTATTCCCAGTTCTTCTGGCGGACGGAAACCGTGCTCATGTCCAATGGACCGCGCGAGACTGTGGACTACATTTACGGCCATCCGCAAGTCATCGCGCAGTGCCGGAAGTGGCTGGCTTTGAACTTCCCGGATGCTGAGCTTCGTGAGGCTCCCTCGTCCAGCCAGGCCTCAGCGTTTGCTTGCGAGCATCCGGCTTCCGCAGCGCTCGGAACTGCGCTGGGAGCTGAGTTGCATGGTCTGAAGATCATCGCGGCTTCCATTGATGACAGTGCCTCGCAGGCCCGCTTCATCGTGCTTGGTCGTCGGCCCGCACCACCGACGGGCAATGACAACACGATGCTCATGGTTACGGCTCGGGATAAGGTGGGCGCGTTGCTGGACATCCTGAACGCCTTCGTCAAACAAGGCATCAACGTGCGCCAGATTGAGAATCGTCCTGTGCCTGTGGAAGACCTCTCCGCGCATGAGCATGTGCGCTTCTTCTTTGAAGTCAGCGGTCACTGTCACGATGAGGCGCTCAAGCAAGCACTGGATGAAGTGATGAGCGAAGGCAGCGGCATCAAGGTGC
>JANYJH010000183.1 GCA_025361865.1 Phragmitibacter sp. | reverse complement strand
TTTTAACCAGTTCCGCAGCCTCTTCGAGACTGAATGACTTGTCGGCGGGAATCATCTCCACCGCTGCTCTGTATCGTTTGCTTCTCTTTTTCATATTAGTGTGCAGTTCAATTGAATCTAGTTAGTTGATTCTCCTGCGGGTTGGTTTGAGTTTCGATTGCTTAACTGAATTTTAGTCGATGATGTCGATGCCCATCTGGCGCGCGGTTCCGGCCATGATGCGGCTCGCAGCTTCCAGGTCGGTGGTATTCAAATCGGCCATTTTGGCTTTGGCTGCTTCTTCGAGCTGCTTGCGCGTGATCTTGGCCACTTTCTTCTTGTTCGCTTCGCCAGAACCGGAGGCGATGTTGGCGATCTTCTTTAAGATGTTCGACGCCGGGGGCTGCTTGGTGATGAAGGTAAAGCTCTTGTCCTTGTAAACCGTGATGACCGTGGGCAAAACGTCGCCACCAGCCTTTTGCGTGGCCGCATTGAATTCTTTGCAGAAAGCCATGATGTTCACGCCAGCCTGACCGAGAGCAGGTCCAATCGGCGGCGCAGGATTTGCAGCTCCAGCTTTAATCTGGAGTTTGATCATTTTTACGATTTCTTTGGCCATCTCGGTATCTCCGTCTTTCGGTTGTTAAGTGTAGTGCTTGAAGTGTGTTTCTTTGAGGGTGCTGGAGGAAGCGCGGCATAAGCCGACTTCACCTCAGCGACTCACGATTTATGCTTTCTCGACCTGCCAGTATTCAAGATCAACAGGTGTGGAACGTCCGAAAATATTCACCGAGACACGCAGCAAGCCCTTGTCTGGATCAATTTCTTCAATAATACCTGTCTGGCTTTCAAACGGACCGTCCGCAACGCGAACCGTGTCGCCCGTTGAGAACTGGAACTTCGGTTTAACGCCTTCTTCTCGCTCATGCACCTGCGCTAGGAGGGTCTCCACTTCTTTGGCGCGAAGAGGAATAGGGTGATCTTTGGCTCCGGCGAAATTCAGGAAACCATCGGTTTCTTTGACGAAGTGCCAAGTCATCGTCATCGGTTTGTTGTGCTCATCCAACAGCCACATGTTGGCCAGAATGTAACCAGGGAAGACTTTGCGGGAGGACTCGCTACGCTTGCCCTTCTTCACTTCGGAGATGCGCTCCATCGGCACAATCACCTCATAGATATAGTCACCCATCTCTTCACTGGCGATGCGGCGGATCATATTGTCGCGCACACGCATCTCCAGTCCTGCACGGACGTGCATGACATACCATTGATCGCGGGGTTGAGGAATCGCTCCCATAAGGGTCAGTTGAAGAAAGTCGTCAGTCTAGCGGGAGGCCGCAGTTAATTAGTGGGTGAAGAACTCGAAGAACTTCCTCAAGATGAAATCGGAAGAGCCCGCAAACGCGGCCAGCAGGATCATCGTGATGAATACGACTATCGTGGCGTCAGAAAGCTCCTTATAACGGGCGAAGCCTTTTTCTTTTGGATCCCATGGCCAGTTGGCTTTCTTAAGCTCAATCATGACCTCTGAAATGTAGCGCGTTGCTCTGTTCATGTGCGGGACTAACGGAAAAGACAATCAAAAACTGGCACGCCAGGTAGGACTTGAACCCACAACCAATGGTTTTGGAGACCACTACTCTACCAATTGAGCTACTGACGTGTTGAGTTTCGGACGAGAGCCTTAGTTGATAACACTGAATTGATTTTCTGCAAGCTTGATTCCACTTGCTGACGAAACCGCTGCGTGACTTGTCACCAAGCCCCGCAACGGCTCACCCAAACGGTATTCAAGATTAGTCGAGAATCTCAGCCACACGACCAGCACCAACGGTGCGGCCACCCTCACGAATAGCGAAACGCATGGTGCGCTCCATCGCGATTGGTGTGAGAAGCTCGATTTCCAACGAAACGTTGTCACCAGGCATCACCATTTCCACGCCATCAGGAAGCTTGATCGTGCCAGTCACATCCGTCGTGCGGAAGTAGAACTGAGGACGGTAGTTGCTGAAGAACGGCGTGTGACGGCCACCCTCATCCTTGGAAAGGACGTAAACTTCACCCTTGAACTTGCGGTGAGGCTTAACGGAGCCCACCTTGGCGATCACCTGTCCACGTTCAATGTCGGTCTTCTTCACACCACGGAGAAGGAGGCCCACGTTGTCGCCAGCACGACCTTCGTCGAGGAGCTTGCGGAACATTTCGATGTCGGTAACGGTGGTCTTGATGGTGTCGCGAATGCCCACCACTTCAACTTCGGACATCTTCTTAACGATGCCACGTTCCACACGGCCGGTGCAGACGGTGCCACGACCTTCGATCGCGAACACGTCTTCCACTGGCATGAGGAAGTCTTGGTCAATCGGACGCTCAGGAAGCGGGATGTAGCTGTCAACAGCGTCCATCAGCTTGTAGATGTTCGCCTTATGTTCAGCGTCACCTTCGAGAGCCTTGAGAGCAGAACCCTTAACGATCGGGATGTCATCACCAGGATAGTTATACTTGCTGAGGAGATCGCGAACTTCCATCTCAACGAGATCAAGGAGTTCCGCGTCATCCACCATGTCCACCTTGTTCATGAAAACAACGAGGGAGGGAACACCTACCTGACGGGCGAGCACGATATGCTCGCGAGTCTGAGGCATCGGGCCGTCAGCAGAGGATACCACGAGGATGCCGCCGTCCATTTGAGCGGCGCCCGTGATCATGTTTTTCACATAGTCAGCGTGCCCTGGGCAATCAACGTGCGCATAGTGGCGCTTTTCCGTTTCATACTCGACGTGAGCCGTGTTGATGGTAATACCACGCGCCTTTTCTTCAGGGGCCGCATCAATCTGGTCATAGGCTCTTGCTTGCGCAAAGCCTTTTTCTGCCAGGGTGGTGGTGATTGCTGCGGTCAGCGTGGTTTTGCCGTGGTCAACGTGGCCAATCGTGCCAATGTTGACGTGCGGCTTGTTCCTCTGGAATGCTTCTTTGGCCATTGTCTTGTGTGTTGGGTGCTCGTTTGGGTTTGGGGAAATGCTACAGTTCTGAGGATTGACGGAGCTTGTGATGGGACTTGAACCCATGACCTCGTCCTTACCAAGGACGTGCTCTACCACTGAGCTACACAAGCGCTGCCGCTAATCGTAGAACTGCGGACCACTCTCTCAAATCCTGCTGGATCACCATGTTTTAGGCTGTTGCCTAGAGACACGAAAACCCCGCTATTTCCGAAAAAGTGGGGCGCAAAGTAGTAGGGTGTGCGGTTCTGTCAAAAATATTTGAAAAAAAGTTTGCCCACCTCTCCATAATATCTGGAATCGCGCTGAAAATGAACCGTAATTACGCGAGAGGAAATAGGTGCATCTCTAAGCGGCCTTTTTCTTCGGCTTCAGCTCGATCTTCGGTTTCTCTTCCACTTTCTTCTCCTCGGTCTTGGCGGGTTCCACCTTTGGCTGGGGCTTCTCAGGAGCTTTGTCCTGTTTCACGCCGAGGTTGATTTTGAGCAGCTTGTCATTCCCGGCTTCGGCTTTTTCAACAAGCCCGCCGATCTTCTGACCGATCTTCGTGTCCGTCCACTGGGCGTCTTTCTCCCCGTTCACGATCTTGGTTTCTTCCGTCATGGCGAAGACACGGTTCGGCTGACCTTCGCCGCCTTTCAGGGTGAGGGTCTTCGCGTCAATGGCCACGACATCTCCGTATAGGGGATAGGTGGGCCTTTTCTTGACCACTTCCTCCGGTTTGGGCTCTGCTTTCTTCGGGGCCTCAACGGTTTCGGCGGGAGTCGTTTTCGGGGTGGGCTTCGGCTTTTTCGGGGCTGCTTGAACTGGGGTTATGGAGAGCGCTACGAAGGCGAGGCTCAACAGGCGGATGATGGTCTTAAAGTTCATGCGGTGGGGATTGCTTCTGGGACTATAACGAGCTTCGCGGATATCTTTGAGCCCGTAAATACTAAAAGTGAGCATGGTGACGCCTCTGATCATCCGATCAGAGAGAGGTGAAACGGGCATCATGCCTGTTGCCTTAAATGAACAGGCGGGCGGCCTGCATCATGTTCTGTTAAACGTGCGTCTTGACGGATCCAGAGCCGTTCACGGCGGAGTTCACACGGAGACGGAGGCCGTTCAGGCGGATGAAGCCGGTGGCGTCGTCTTGGTTGTAAGCCTTCGTGGGGTCGGCTTCCATGGTGGCAATGTGCGGATTGTAGAGGCTGACGGAGGATTTACGTCCAGCGGCGTGGATGCCGCCTTTGAAGAGCTTCACGCGAACGGTGCCAGTGACGTTCCGCTGGCTCTCGGTGACGAGGGCCTGGAGGGCGAGGCGCTCCGGCGCATACCAGAAGCCGTTGTAAACGAGTTCTGCATATTTTGGAATGAGGCTGTCACGCAGATGCATGACTTCGCGGTCCATCGTGAGGCTTTCGATCTGGCGGTGCGCGTAGTGGAGGATCGCGCCGCCGGGGGTTTCATAGACGCCACGGCTCTTCATGCCGACAAAGCGGTTCTCCACCATGTCCACACGACCGACGCCGTGCTTCCCGCCGAGTTTGTTCAGCAGTCTCATCACTTGAAGCGGGGTGAGCGGCTGGCCATTGACGGCGATGCAGTTCCCCTTCTCAAAGTCGAGCGTCACATACTCAGACTCGTTCGGCGCATCCTCAGGGAAGCAGCTCAGCACGGTGAAGTAATCCCGATTCTCCAGCGCGCCGGCATCGAACCAGGGGTCTTCGAGGAT
>JANYJH010000171.1 GCA_025361865.1 Phragmitibacter sp. | reverse complement strand
GCCGAGGAAGTTGCCCGCCATGAGGAAGTAGCCGTTGTGAATGGTGGCATCAATGAAGGTGACAATGAAGAGCACCAACAGGTAAGGTGACGCGAGGAACTTAACCGCGCGGAGCCAGGCAAAGCCGCTCTCGCCCGATGCAGCGGGCTTCGGCGGGGTATGAGGAAGGGTGAGACTGAATGCGGCGAGGATGAGCGAGGAGATGCCGGAGACGAGAAAAATGTTCTGGCTGGCGGCCACAGCGGCGGCTCCTGTTTTGCCCTGAAGCACGAAGTAGAGCGGCCAAGCGGCCAATATCCAGCCAACGGTGCCGCCCATGCGGACGATGCCGAATTCCTTCTGCGCGTTCTGCAAATGAGCAAACGAGAGGGAATTGGCCACAGAGATCGTGGGCACATAGAAGAGTGAATGCACCAGCATGAGGCCGAAGAACGTCGGGAAATCACGGACGAAATACATGGCCAGAATGGCGAGCCCACCGATGAGGTGACTGAAGGCCATGAACTTCTCAGCGGCGAATTTACGATCCGCGAACTGGTTGCTGAAAAAGATGCCGATCACGGAAGCGATGGCGAACGCGCTGCCCACCCAAGCGATTTGCGAGTCGGTGAAGTTCAGCCCGTCCTTGCCCATGTAGCCCCAGATCAGCGGCAGCCACGCGCCCCAGATAAAGAATTCCAAGATCATCATGACGAAGAGTTTCTTGGTGGCGGGAGAACTGGAGTTGGTGCTCATGGGAAGATCAGTGGAAGGATGAAGCGGTGATGATGGAGAAGGCTCTACGTCTTGGGAAGCAGAAAGTTTTCGCACCGCAGGAATCATGGACGGTGAAGGCAGGTTACAGAGCGCCTCAGTCGTGATAGAAAGCACGCTTCCACAGCGATTACTTTTCCTTCTATGTTCAAAGCCCCCTTCCTAGCCGCTCTTGTCGCCACCGGAGCCCTCGCCGCAGATAAGCCGCCCGTGGCTCCCGCCGAAGTCCATCAGGTTCCCATGCTTTCCGCTGAGGAGGAGTTGAAGACCATTCAACTTCCTGATGGCTATAAGCTGGAGCTCGTCTTGAGCGAGCCGCAAATCAAGGAGCCCGTGCTCTGCGTTTTCGATGGCAATGGCCGCATGTATGTCGCGGAGTTCCTCACTTACATGCAGGACATTGACGGCAAAGGCGAACTGGAGCCGACGAGCCGCATCTCCCGCCATGAGAGCACGAAAGGCGATGGCGTCTTCGATAAGCACTCGGTCTATCTGGACAATGTGCTCCTGCCTCGAATGGTTCTGCCGCTTGACGACCGCGTCTTGGTCGGCCTGACCAATACGGATGAAATCACGATTCATCGGGATAAGAAAGGCAATGGCGTTGCTGATGAAAAAGGCGTGTGGAATCCAGGCGCAGCACGCGGCGGGAACCTAGAGCATCAGCCCAGCGGCTTGGTTTGGGGTTTGGATAACTGGATCTACACCACCTACAACAGCTACCGCCTCCGCTGGAATGGCAAGGAAGCGCCGTTTAAAGAACCCACCGCTGGCAACGGCGGCCAATGGGGCCTCGCCCAAGACGACTACGGTAAGATGTGGTGGTCCAATGCCGGTGGTGAAAAGGGCATCTGGAATTATCAAACGCACATCCTCTACGCCGCGATCAATGTGGCCAGCCAGAAGCCAGCGGACTTTGACACCGTGTGGCCGCTCGTCGCGCTGGGTGATTTCCAAGGCGGTCCTATGCGTAATCACTCGCCCGAGGATCAGAGCTTGAACCACTTCACCGCTTGCGCTGGCCAGACCGTCTTCCGTGGAGATCGTCTGCCAAAGGACATGTATGGGAACGTCTTCCTGCCAGAGCCTGTGGGTCGCCTCATCCGCCGCGCCATAGTTGAAGTCAAAGATGGCGTCACCACCGTGAATAATCCTTATGGACAATCCGAGTTCATTAGAAGCACTGATCCAAACTTCCGCCCCATGAACATGACCACCGGGCCGGACGGCACCATCTACATCGTGGACATGTATCGCGGCATTATTCAGGAAGGCAACTGGGTCAAGGAAGGCAGCTTCCTGCGTGGTAAGGTCAAGGAGAACGGCTTTGAGAACAACATCGGCAAAGGCCGCATCTGGCGTCTCACGCATAAGGATTTTAAGCCCGGCCCGCAGCCGCACATGCTGGATGAGAAGCCCGCAGAACTGGTGAAGCACCTCGAACATCCCAACGGCTGGTGGCGCGATACCGCCCAGCGGATGCTCGTTGTGAAAGGCGATAAATCAGTCGTCCCAGCTCTTACCGAAATGGCGCTCAAGAGCAAAAATCATCTCGCCCGTCTTCACGCCTTCTGGACGCTCGAAGGCTTGGATTCGCTCACGCCCGCGCTCGTTCGCGCTCACATGAAAGACGAACGCCCAGAGCTGCACGCCTCCGCCATTCGCGGTGCGGACACCTTGATCAAGAAGGGCGATAAAACCCTCGAAGCCGACATCCGCGCGATGGCCAAGGACAGCGACCCCAGCGTAGTTATTCAAACGATGCTCAGTGGGAAATACCTGAACTGGCCGGATTGGAAAAGCGATGCCACGAAGGCCACCTCCTATGCCACTTCCGCAGGCGTGCGTGAGATCGGCAGTCAGCTTGTCATCGAGCCACCAAAGCTCGCGGGCGGCCCTTACACGAAGGACCAGCAGAAGTCTCTTAAGGACGGCCAGGAAATCTTCCGTTCGCTGTGCTTCGCCTGCCACGGCTTCGATGGTAAAGGGATGCCACTACCCGGTCGTGAAGGCGTGACCTTAGCTCCACCACTCGCAGGGTCCAAAACCGCTGTGCAAGGCGACGCCATCCTGCGCGTCTTATTGCAAGGACTCTCCGGCCCTATCAATGGCAAGACCTACGACGCTCAGATGGTCAGCATGGGCACGAACTCCGATCAATGGATTGCTGATGTCGCCTGCTACATCCGCAAGGCCTTTGGCAATCAAGGCGAACTCGTCTCAAAGAACGACGTAAAGAACCTGCGCAATGCGACCAAGAACCATCCCCTTCCATGGACCATCGAAGAGCTTCGCGCGGGCTTCCCACAACCTCTGACCAATCGGAAAGATTGGAAGCTGACGTCAATTCAGATGAAGGACATTGATAAATGTGTGGATGACGACGCCAAGTCCCGTTGGACTACCTTAAAGTATCAGGCGGGCGGCGAGTGGTTCCAGATTGAACTGCCCGAAGAAACAGAGATCGTCGGCGTTCAACTCGACACCTCAGGCTCAAGCAACGACTACCCTCGTGGCTACAAAGTCGAACTCTCCAACAACGGCACCGAGTGGGACAAGCCCATCCTTGAAGGCAAAGGCTCTGGCGGCGTGACCGAACTCAAGTTCCCAAAAACCGTGAAGACCAAGTTCATCCGCATCACCCAGACGGGCCAGGTCAAAGGGAACTTCTGGAGCATCCACGAGCTGCAAGTCATGAAGCCTGCTGAGAGGCCAGCAGTTACGACGGCGGCGAAGTGAGTTCTGAAGGCATAGCCTGATAGCAACGTGATACAGGCATCTTGGCTGTTCTTACTGAACTGCACAGGCAAGATGCCTGTATCACGTTCTAGTTTCCTCTTGGCAGGCTGGCCTTTTCACTGCAAGTAAGTGGGTTCACCATGCTACTTCTCGGCGTCAATATCGACCACGTCGCCACGCTCCGTCAGGCGCGCTATGCGACGATGCTTTCCTCTCCCAATGCTGAACCGGTGCTGCTGGATGCGGCCCGTGAGGCAGAAGCGGCGGGGGCGGATTCCATCACCATTCATCTGCGGGCGGACCGTCGGCACATTCAGGATGCGGATGTATGGCTGATGAAACGGGAGCTGGAAGTGAAGCTGAATTTGGAGATGGGTAATACGCCGGAGATCGTGGACATTGCCTTGGCAGTGAAGCCGCATTTTGTGTGTTTGGTCCCTGAGAACCGTCAAGAAATCACGACGGAAGGCGGCCTTGATGTGACCTCCCACGCAGTCGCTTTGCAGGAAACCACTTCACGATTGAAGGCCAATGGAACCCGCGTGAGTTTCTTCGTGGACCCAGTGCTGGAGCACATCCAAGCGGCGGCGGATTGCGGAGCGGACATGGTGGAGCTCCACACTGGCACCTTCGCAAATCACACGGATGCCGCCCGCGCCTTGGAAGTGGAACGCTTGAGCCGCGCGGCGATGCTGGCGCAGAGCCTCGGTCTTCAAGTGAATGCCGGACACGGCTTGACCACCAAGAATGTGCGCGATCTCTTCACCGTGCCTCACCTTGTGGAGTTGAACATCGGTCACTCGCTCGTGGCCCGCGCCATGACCGTGGGCTTGCGGACTTCGATTCAAGAAATGCTGGCCGTGATGGCGGATTACAAGGGCTGAGCAGGGGGTTAGCTGTGGTTTGCAGTTGTTGAGCTATGGATTATGGCAGAACTGCAAACGACCGCTCAACTTATCCCGACTATGGCTCAACGACCACATTCCTCCATCATCGCTCTCGGTCTCGATCTGGTGGAAGTCTCACGCATTCGGGCCTTGCTGGCGCGGAGTGGTGATCGTTTTAAGGAACGGATGTTTCACGCGGGGGAGATCGAGTATTGTGATTCCTGTGCCTCGCCGGAGATTCACTATGCGGCCAGATTTGCGGCGAAGGAAGCCGTGGTGAAGGCGCTGGGCACAGGCTTCGCGGAAGGCGTGGGCTGGAAAGATGTGGAAGTCCGACGCGCCACCAACGGGCAGCCGTCCATCGTTTTGCATGAGGGCGCGGCACGGCAGGCGGCTTCGATGGGTATCCAGCGGGTTTTGCTCACGCTGACGCACACGGAGACGACGGCTG
>JANYJH010000058.1 GCA_025361865.1 Phragmitibacter sp. | reverse complement strand
GAACGAAACGTGAGCGACCCGTTACGGTGTTGAAGAACGAAGAAGCATCCGCGCCATAGTCGCTGCGGCAGGTGAGGTAGCTAATGTCCGTGTAAAGCTTCGCCGTGGATTCGTTGTAGTTGCCCGTGCCAAAGTGACAATAGCGGACGAGTCGGCCCGATTCGCGCCGCATCACCAGACAGATTTTCGCATGGGTCTTCAGTCCGCGAACACCGTAAATAATCTGCGCTCCGGCATGGATGAGGTCTTCAGAACGCTCAAGGTTTCGCGCTTCATCAAAACGGGCCTTCAGCTCAACTAGCACCGTTACGTGCTTGCCCGCTTCAGCGGCCTTGATGAGCGCGCTGATGATGCGGCTGTTCTTCGCGGTGCGGTAGAGAATCTGTTTGATGGCCACGACGTTCGGATCCAGCGCGGCTTCTTCAATCAGTTGAAGCACGGGCTCAAACGATTCATAGGGATGATTCAGGAGGATGTCTCCCGAACGGATCGCGTCAAAGATGCTCTGATTCGGTTCTAGGTCTGGCGTGCTGCTCACGGGCCACGGCTCCACTTTGAGTCTCTCAAAACCGGGCAAAGCGGCAATGGAGAAATAAGCCCGAAGGTCCAGATCACCCTGCACCACATAGGTATGCTGAGTGCCTGCGCCGCAGAGTTGTTGAATGACTCTTGTCAAGATGCGTGAGGCTCCGTGCTCGATCTCCAGCCGGATGGTCGCGCTCGTATTGCGGGCTTCCAAAATGTGCTCCATTTCTGTGGCCAGATCGAGAGCGCTCTCGTCATCCACCGCAATGTCACTGTTCCGGCTGATGCGGAAACGGGCCGTATTCGCGATGTGTTCCTGCGGGAAGTAGTGATGCAAAAAGAGCTCCACCAAGTCTTCGAGATTGATGTAGGCATAGCCGGAACCCTCGGACTCAGGCAGCACGACATGCCGCGTGAGGTTCGAGGGAAGGGTGAGCAGCACATGCCTCAACTCTTCCGCTGCGGCGCTGGATTGCACTTCCGCGATGATCACGATCTGCAAGGCGGGGAGCTGCAAGCGGGCAACGCTGGCAATATCCACGCCCACGGGTGAAAGGATAGGATAGATCTGCTCCAGGAAATGACTCTCCAAAAAGGTGCGCTGGGCCGGCGTCAACTCAGAGGGATCAAGGCGACGGATGCCATGACCGCGCAGGGCTGGCAGCAGTTCCTCATTGAGCAGCGCATACTGACGATCCATGAACTCGCGCGCCTGGGAACGGATGGTTTCAAGCTGCTGAGTCGGCGTCAGTCCCGAGGGGTCTTTGAGGCGTTGACCGCGCTCCTTCATGATCTGCAAGCCACCGACACGGACCATAAAAAACTCATCCAGATTCGATGCGGTGATGGCCAGGAATTTGACTCGCTCCAGCAAGGGTGAGGACTCACGGGCGGCTTCTTCCAGCACGCGTTCATTGAAGGCCAGCCAGCTCAGTTCGCGGTTGATATAAGGGATTGTGGGCATCTGAAAGGATGAAGGGTGAGGAATGAATCTGCTTATTTCCGCAGCTCGATCTCGTAGCCGTAGATCTCCTGGAAAATATCGCACTTACCACTGATCGCGAGCTGCTCCACGGTCATGTCTTCCACGCCAGAAGTGATGATGAGGAAGGTCTCCCCATCACGCTGAAGACGGATGCTTTTGACGCGCTGTGAATGAGTCCGATCAAGGCAATCCGCGATGCGTAGGATGGCGGCGAGCTTGAAAACGGTCATGCGTTCCTCGCGGGAGAGGTCAGAGAAATGAGGGTGATTCGGATCAGGATTATAGCGGCGATGATAGCGCGCGAGCAGCGCGATCAAGGTCCGATCCTTCACGCTGAGACCGAAGATTTCCGTATTCAGAATCAGATAAAGGCTATGCTTATGATGCTCACGCGGGCTCACGAAAAGGCCCACTTCATGGAGCGTAGCGGCGACCCGCAAGAGCAGTTCATACTTCGGATCAAGGCCATGCAAGTCCTGAAGCTCACGGTAAATCTGCTGCGCAAAGTGAGCCACATGAACCGCGTGCGGATTGTCGGTTTTGTATTTCTTCCCGATCTCCTTCGCTGCCTGCATCACGTCATCTTGGAACGTCTTGGTCTGCGGATTCGTGGAGAGCAAATCTAGCAGGAGATCGCGTTGGAAATCTCCTTCGGGAACCACCAGCACGCGGTCGTTGAAGCGACGCGCCAGCGCCAGATTCGTCTGAAGCGCGGCCACCATGCCTTCGCTGCCCGTGTAGTGAAGATGAAGCTCGCGCACCATCTCATCACTGTTCATCGCCGCGAGCTTCTCCGTGAAGCGCTCCAGATCCTTCAGCGGAATGAAGCTCGCGCCTTGCTTCGGTGCCGCGACATGCGGGGCGATGCTTTGAATCTCCGTGCCGATGGCCACATGGTAATCCACCTCGATATTGGTGTAGTCCGTAGCCAGATGATCCACCACGCCCCGGATGTGTTCCTCAATGTGCATCAGGTGGCTGGAGGAGCCGCTTTCCTCCTGAGCCACGGCTTCCCGAGCTCGAAAAATGCCGAGCCGATAGCTGGAGTAAGCGGCGATGCGGCCCTTCTTGAAATACAATGCGCGTGTGTTTCCGGGGCCGATGTGGGAGACCAGCGTGTTTGCTTGTGCGATCTGTGGATTGCTGTTCAGCAGGCGCACCGTCGTCTGGTAGATCAGGCGTGTCATATCGCCATCATCAATCAATTCCACGCGCGCTCCGCTGGTCACTTCCATGCGGTTCAGGAAGATCTCGTGATTGACGGCTTCTGACAAAATATTCGTCGTGAAGAACTTGGTGGCTGTTGGGGCCACGCCGTATTCGTGAAGCGTTTGCTGGAACTCGCGGAGGATGCCTGCGGCTTGTTCCATTGTCTGTCGGGATACGCTGCCATCACGAAAAATATCCCGCGCCAGAGGCAGCGGCTTCTCCAGATAATCCAGACTGGAGAACACGCCGGAGTCGTTCCGTTCCCCGACGAGGAGCGTCACCGAAGTGGACCCGAACTGAACGACGGCAGCAGCTTCGGCTGGTTTGGTAGATGGAATTTCAACAGCGGACATTGGCGGTGAAGGAGGTGCTTACGCGTTCACTTGTGACTTGCGCAGCCAAGAAACCGAGCCAATGGCGACCGCGTTTCCACCGAGCTTCGCCGTGGAAAATTTAATGCCTCGGAAGATTTCGGGAATGGCGTAGAGGGCTATTTGTTCGCGCAGCCTCTTCAGATAATAAGCGGGCATCTCTTCCACCAAGCCACCGCCCAGCGTGATGTGATCCGGGGCCATGAGATTCACCACAATGGCGATCCCCATGCCCAGATGATGTAGGGAATTGTTGAAGATGGTGACGATGGCGGCTTCGTTTTCTTTGAATGAGGAACTCAGGGCTTTGCTCTTCATCTCCCGAAGGCTGGCGTTGGTCTTCGCATCCAGTTTCGGAGCCGCTCCTCGGTAGCACTCCACACTGGCCGCTGCGGCGATGCCGAGCCTGCTGGTCATGTCTTCCAGTAGCACCGCGCCCGGTTTGGTGGAGTTCAAATGCGTGCCCGGAAGCCAGATGTTTCCTAATTCCATCGCGGAGACGTTTTGACCGTGCATGAGCTTGCCGTCATAGATGAACCCCGCGCCCAAACCCGTGCCGGGAAAGACGCCGAGAAGGGAGCGCGAGCCCTTGCCAGAGCCGTGATGATATTCACCGTAAGTGCCCGCATCCACATCATTCAGCACGGCCACGGGACACTTAAACGCGGTTCCCAATTGCCGACCCAGCGGCGTGCGGCTCCAGCCGAGATTAGGTGCCGTAATCATCACCCCCTTCGCCGTATCCACCGTGCCGGGGCAGCCGATGCCGATGCCTTTGATATTCGCCGGATCCACGCCTGCCGCTGTGATAGCATCCTTCACCGTTGCGATGATTCGCTTGATCCCTTTCGCCGCGCCTTGAGATCCGTTAGAGGACTTGCGGGCAACTCCTAGGACTTGGAAATTCTCATCTAACACACAGGCCATCATTTTAGTGCCGCCCAAGTCAAAACCGATCCAATACGGGGCTTTGCTTGCCGCTTTCACGGGTTTGGGCGCGGACGTTTTCGAGGATGCTTTCTTGGCCATTTTACCCTCTACACGCGAGCCGCTAAAATGGGCAAGTGACAAAAAGGAAAAAACTAAGGAAGCGACATCCGCTGGAAGGGTAAAGTGTGAGGGCTGGGCTCACTTTGTTCCCTTCCGCAGTAGCCAAAACATTGCACCCAGTGCAGCGAAGATAGCGAGCAACCATGTGAGCAAGGAAGTGTGAGCAATGACCTCTCTCGGTGTCACTGGCTTCGTTTTTGGTGCTTCGGGCATCGTAGATGCCGAAGGCTCTGATACATTTAGTTTTGGATTCTTCTTAGGCTGTGATCCCCTCTCACTCTGCCCATTAGCAATGGGAACTACGACAATGCGTCCATCACTATTGAATGAGACTTCGCGTGTCGCTTGCTTGACAGTCGTCTCGATACTGCCTTTGGGACCAATAAGCCGCCTAGTTTTCTCAATAACAACTTGGCCGTTACGAACTGTTATTAAATGCACAAGCGCAATTGCTTCAGTGGCAGTAATTCCGTCAACTGTGATACCTTTTACTTCAGGATCGAGTTCTTGCCTCGCTACAGTGTAGTGATCACCATCCTTTTGAAATAAGTAATCCACTAGACCTGACAATGGATCTTTGTCCGTAACTTGAGCAATTCCAACTTGAAGTTTTGCCAGCCGCTCGAAGAATGTTTCAGAAGATTTTGTAGTGTGTTCCAAGCGCCCTTTAAACTCGTGATTTAGAGCGCCCGCCTTTCGGATACTGAGTGCTGCCTTCGGGGCGTCTCCTTGTGCAAGCATGGACTCAGCCTGCCCAATATAAGCGAGGAGCCATTTGAGGCCAATCAGCCTCCTGCTGCTGCTTTCAGCACCTCGGTAGCGCCCGGACGTAGGAGGATCACTTCAACGGCTTCCTTATGAGCCAATAAACACTTCCCAGCGATGCGAAGACCGCAAGCAGCCAGAGCATCCAACTGTGATCTTGCGATGCTGCTTCGGACTGAATGGTGGGTGCTTTTGTAGCTTTATCCTTCACGGTCTGCGGAGACTGGATCCTGTTAGCCTCGGGAACACTCGCAGTGGTAGAAGGAGCGCTGGGTTTCTCCTCGGGGGGCTTCGGAGCTTCCATGATGCCCGCCTTGATGAGCACAGGTTTGATGTCATGGATGTTCTGATCACGATCACCATCAAAAAGGGCGCTATTGGCATTTCCTGGTTCATCATCCTTGATCAATCCGCGCTTACTTAGCCAACGATCCAGATTCAATCTGGCAGCATCACAAACCCGAGCGGTGGAGCCAATCTGGTCATGATCCGCTGGAATGACCTTTTTTGTCAGTCGTCGTTTGTCATCCAGCTTTGAAGCAAAATAGCGAGGCACCAGAGGAACATCTCCGTAATCCTCCATGAAATACATGTATTTATCTAATGCCAAAGGATCTTCCGCATTGAGTTCGGCACGGTCTCTTAGAAAGACCGCTATTTGATCTGGCGGCACTTGCAGATGTTCTGCGATGAAAGAACAGGCTAGCTTATCAATTCCACCTCTTGGTTTTAGCCATCGCTCATACACTGCGGCTACTCCATCGAGCGTGTTTACCCCACTCCAAGTCTTGAGCTGTTGTTCTAATCGATCTTCATGGATGCCCCCCAGAGTGACGGTAGCATTTAGAATTTGGTTTAAAGATTCAGTTTCGTCTCTGGCCTCAATGGACAACGGAAGCCATATCAAGATCAAAATAAAAGTCTTTTTCATGGTGGTTTTTAGAAGGTGGTTACTTGAAAGGTGCCTCGTTTATTTTCCCTGTTGGCATCAGGCTCTGTTTTATCCAAAGCTGTTTTGGTATCGGCCCATGACTTTCCTCTAACAATGGATTCCACATAGGTTCGGGCAATCTGTTCATCCCCAATCTCGCCCCAAGTGCCGATCAACACACCGTGCTTAAAGCTCTCAATGTAGTAGCGGAAGGAGTTGCACTGACTGAACAGCAGTGAACGATATTTCAGGTCCGTCGGCACATCAGTATCACCCGGACGCTGGATGATTACGCGTTTATCTTCTTCTCCGGGGTGGAGTTGAATATCGCCATCATAGTCTGGGTCAGCCTTATAGTGGTAGTGCATGACATCGGAGGGGTTGAGCGTGGGGATCGGAAGTGTTTTATCCAGGAAGTTACTTCCTACAGCAATCTTGGGAACCTCGAGGTTTGGATAACGCTCAATATTGTTCAAGGGTATCCCGGCCAGATAGCGGTTTTGAATCTGAGTTTTCCTCAGTGAATTCAGCTTGCCTGCGGCATTAAGATTACGCCCTCCATTACCGATAGTCAGGTTCGGATGTTGAGAAAACCCTTCTAAGCTCACGGCGGGCTGGCCATTCGCAGCCGTCCAGAAGAACTGGTTGTATTCCGTGAGTCCCGTCTGAAAGGCAATGCCGATCCCCCAGTTGGAATGCCCGTCAAAGATAATGTTCGTGCCTTCCGTCTTCAGCGCCAGCTTGGCCAGTTTGTTCGCCTTCTCTCCGATGGCTCCGCTGAAGCTGTAGCACACCTTCTTCTGGTCCTGATTAAAGCCGGAAACCAGGTAGGTGTTTGCCTCTCCCATGAAGGTGCGCTGATACAGGGGATCCACCTTACCGTCCTTCTGCGGAGCATTCTGCTGAATATAATCTGTTATCGGTTTTCCGTCCTGCGTCGTCCATTCTTCACCATCTCCCAAGAGAACGACGATGGGTTGGGCGACGCGGATTTTTACCTTGTCCCCGTCCGCCCAGCTTCCGGTGGCACCCACCTTGATCTGCTCGGTGATCATGGTGCCTGTGTCATCATCATGGGACTTGATGCCTTCTACATAGAGCACCGCATAGGTTTTTCCAGCCGCTACGCCGAACACGGTCTGCTCTGAGGTGACCGGATCGCTCCGGTCCGGCTGCTTCCAGATACGGATGTTCGTGGCATCGAACTTAAGCCGATAGCCTACGGTTTCAGAGCTGTTCAGCTGTTTCACTTTCAGTTGCAGCAGGTCCTTTTCCGCTGCGATGGGACCGACGTAATCCAGATCAGATTTAGCCTCCGTATGTCCATGACTGAAGTCGCCCACACCACTGTCGTTATCGAAATTTAGCAACGCCCAGCCGCCTTCCGTTTGTTTCTTCTCCGCTGGCACGACCCTCCCATTATAGTTGAGGATCATCTCCGGCGACCCGTTCGGGCCTGTCACCCAGTTGTTGTCATTGGCCACGATGACCGGAAGGGTAGTGTCTTCATCGTTTTTCGGGACGACGATTTCTAGGTTGGTAAATAAAGCCTCATCCACCTTCGTCGTGTTCGGCACCAAGGCGGGAGCGAGGGTGAGGGTGTCTGCGACTCCACCATCATCTTCACCTTCGGCCAGGGTCAGGGTTTTGGCTTCCGTGGAGGTCACTTCGTCAGCATGGGGCGACATTATAAACCTTGTGCGCGATGATAAATGTCTTGCTGGCTTCGGGTTTCGCGATGTTCGGCGAGGCGGAATCAGGAGCCAAGCGGTGCAGCCTGACCTCCGTGTGCAAGGTGCTGTAAGTGCGCATCCCACTGCCGCTGTTGAGGAGGTTATCGGGATCGTTAGGGCCGGGATGCTGTTTCCAGTTGGCGTCTCCTTTATCGGGAGCCAGATAATACGGGGTTCCGACGGTGGGGCTGCTGTCCGAGGCGCTGCCTTCGATGGGGCGGTTGTCATCAAGCTGGGTGAAGGTGATGTTTTGGAGTTCAGGCACGTTCGTCACGTTACGGCCCTCCTGCCAGTCCCCGCTGCTGGCCCCGTCATTGGTGGTCCACTTCCACCGGACATGAGGTGTAGTCTGACCTCTGCCCCACCAGTAATCGTCCAGATACCACCCAGCGGGCGAGGTGCCGTTACCGTCGAACCAGTAGAAGCGATTGACATTGGTGGAGTCATCTCTCACTTCCACCATCACCCAACGGGTCTGGATCACGATGTCTCCGGTGACGGCTGGCGGGGTATCATTGGGATCGTTTGGATCAGTGCCGAAAACCACCTCTGGACCGTCGTTCACGCCATCACCATCAGTGTCCTTTTTGGTCGGATCAGTTCCGGCGAGGAACTCTTGCAGATTGGACAAACCATCGCCATCGAAGTCATCATCGGGGGAGCTTTTCGGGTCCATAGCGTAACGAGTGAACCAAGCGGCGGGAACGGCGTTGCCTTGCAG
>JANYJH010000054.1 GCA_025361865.1 Phragmitibacter sp. | reverse complement strand
CGATCTTTCGTTGAGAGCTTCAGTTCGTATTCCTTGCGCATGGATTCCACCATTGGTGCCGCAAGCGACTCTGTAAGTTTGATCTCCGTTTGGCAGTTTGGGCAGGTGATGGTCGGTTCTGTCATGGTGTTCTCCGGTTTGATGATCCTTTTACATAAGATCGTTTCTCCAGTCCAGTGCATCGCAGGAAAGGCGAGTTCTTATTTATCATTCAAAGGGAAATGCCTTTCCCTTCGCGCCTACTGCGTGCGGCGCTACCCATTCCAGCGGGAAGTCTCCCGCAACGCCCTCACAGCTTCCAACCCAGCTCCGCGCACCCGCCGCAGCAATCACACCATTCGTCGGCGCGGTCGGGCAATCCCTCCACTTCCCGCCAAACGGCCAGCTTGCTCCCCCCAACCCTCTTGAACAGATCCTCCGCCTCGCAAGACCGCGCCCAGCTCGCCCGCAAAATGCACCCCTCACTGGCTCGCCAGTCTTTGCTTCGCCTGCGGTTCCGTCCGCTTTCAAAGCCGCCCCCATGAAGTGACCACACAAGCGGGGCATTGGCACGGTTATGGCCGAAGCCGTCTGACCATCAACCCCCGGCCCGCTCCATTCGCGTTAGCTCCCGTGTTGAGGGTATGACAGTCAGCCTGATGGCCCCGGCCCTTTGAACCGTTGCCCCCGCTGTTGGGGGTCACTCAAACCAAAGGAGCTTACATGACGCAGAAAACCCTTAACAAAGACGACCTCAGACAGTTCACCGGCACCGAGCAATGGCATCGCCACGGCCTTGTTCGCAAAATGCTCTATACCGACGGAGTTCAATATGTGGCTGAAACCGGAGGAGCCTATTGGCTGATTGACGAAATCGCATTCGCGCAGGCAGTGCCGGAAGTGGCAGCCGAGGAATTTCAGCTCTGGAGACTGAGAGTGAATTTGGACCGCCATGCCATCCTCACCTGCGAAGACGGCAACAGCAACGCGGTCTTTACCAAGCAGATTGAATTTACCGACTTCCCTCTCAATGAGATTGTCCTCTACTGCACCAACGATGTCATCATGCTCCCAAGCGAGTATTAGCCATCCTGCTCTCCCGCCCAGGGCACGCCTTGGGCGGTCTGCCAGCCACGACTGGGGGCAAGCGTGTGTCTGTTAAGGCTCCAGCACCTTGCTGCATTCTACATGGCGTTCACAGGCGAAGCAACTTGCAGAGCCGCTTGCCCTACAAGCCTCACCTGAACCTGTTTGACTTTTGCCATGCCGTGCGGAGTTTCGCGAAACGCACCGCACAAACTATGAGACCTCGTTTTCCTACCGCCGTCGCCCTTGTCTTTGCTCTTCTTCCACTGTTGTGCGTTTCAGCGCATGACGATAAGAAGGCCGTCGCGGTCTTCAACAGCGTTGCACCCCGTGTTTCAGGGGGTGACATCAAGGCGCTCGATGACCTTAAAACACTCGACCCAGACGACGGCACCGCCGCCCTGCTCTTCTTTTTCCACGCGAATTACAACGTCATGCGGGCGACGCCGCAGACCCGCGCATTCGCAGCACGAACAGCGGAACTCGCCGCCGAGCTTCCCGGCAGCGAAACCTATTTCAAGGGGTTGTTCAAGAAAGGGCCGCCAGCGAAGAATAAGAACTCGCTGGCCAACCAGAGGCAGGACGCCATCAATTGCCTCGTCTATATGAAACAGAGAATTGCGATACGCATCGTCGCTGAATCTCTTGCCGACCCGGAATTGGACGTTGATCCGGGGATGCTTGGCAAAGCTCTGGCAGACATGGGCATCAAAGGAGCGCCCTACTCTCCCAAGGAACGCAAGGAAGCCGCCTCACCTGATGCCATTGCCAAGTGGAAAGAGTGGTATGAGGCGAATAAGGCGACGTTCGCCGCGCCGCCGACTCAATGATCCCGTTGTTTCGCATTGTCTTTCAAACCCGCTGCGCTGCCTTGTTGCTGGCTGTCCTTGGAGCAGAGCTTGGTTTGCGCTTTTTTACCTTTGCGACTTGCGGATTTGATTTGAAGATGAAATCAGGCAGGTATTCAGGCGCATCCCATTTGCCCGTCCATTCATCAGTCCAGTCATTAAGCTTCTTGATGAATTCTGGATCATCAATATTCGCCAGCACCGTATAGATTTTGTTGAGGACTTCTTTCATCAGCCGTGCCATTTCTTCATCGTTGAGGCGTCTAAGTTCATTCCACGGAATCTCACGATCAGGGGTGATGACCTTTACGTCCGTGTAGTCCCCCGTTTTTGAACGGGCTCCCGTCCCTTCATG
>JANYJH010000017.1 GCA_025361865.1 Phragmitibacter sp. | reverse complement strand
GAACGAACGGCTGAGATTATGCATAGATGCGACCTATTATGAATACCATCGTGTGATGGGATACATTTTATGCAAACAAGTTTTAAAAAGCTTTTTCTGATTATGGCGATGAGGGCTTAGAGAGGCTGGCACTGCTCCTGCTTGAGAGATCGTGTTCTCGCGAACCCAACTTTCTTACCAGTGGACTTGCAAATTCAATCTCTCGGCCCCTGCCTCTATCCCTCGCCGTTGCGCCATATTGGTGGGGTGGAGGCTCCTTTCAAGACGGACTTTGATCGCATTCTTTACCATCATCAGACGGCCAAGAATGAGGAAGAGAGTAAGATTCTGACCTTTGAACAAGCGGGACCACGGGAGAAAATCTTCTTTGATCCCTCGCGCACCACAGTGGGAATCGTGACCTGTGGCGGCTTGTGCCCCGGATTGAATGACATCATCCGTGGGATCGTTATTCAATGTTTCCAGCAGTATGCGATCACGAAGGTTTATGGCTTCCGCTACGGCTATGAAGGGTTGGTGCAGCGCTACGGGCATTCTCCGGTGACGCTGCGGCCTGAGTCCGTGGCGCAGGCTCACACATTTGGCGGAACCTTGCTCGGAAGCTCACGTGGCAAGCAGGACATCGGCGAGATGGTGGATATGCTGGAGGAGATGAAGGTGGATATTCTCTTCGTCATCGGTGGTGACGGCACCCTGCGCGGCGCATCGGAAATCGTGAAGGAGATCGAGAAGCGGGGCTTGAAGAAGGCCGTAGTGGGCATTCCGAAAACCATTGATAACGACATCATGTATCTGGATAAGAGCTTCGGTTTTGAGACTGCTTTTGCGGAAGCCGTTCAAGCCTTGAAGTGTGCTTACATTGAGTCCACCGGAGCCGTGAACGGCGTCGGTCTGGTGAAGCTCATGGGCCGTGACTCCGGCTTCATTGCGTGTTTCGCGGCGCTCGCGGGGAGTAATGTGGACTTCGTCCTTGTCCCAGAAGTGCCCTTTGCTCTGGAAGGGCCGCGTGGATTGTTGGAAGCCTTGCGGTATCGTTTATCGAAACGAGGTAATGCCGTGATCGTAGTCGCAGAAGGGGCTGGCCAGGATCTGATGAACAGCGATTCCGATGCGACGGATGCAAGTGGTAACGTGCGCTATGGAGACATCGGCTTTTACCTCAAAGACCAGATCAACAGCTTCTTCAAGAGCCGCCGGATGGAAGTGAATCTCAAGTATATTGATCCGAGCTACATCGTCCGCAGTGTGCCGGCGAATGCTCAGGATAATGTCTATTGCTCACGCTTGGCGCAAGCCGCCGTCCACGCAGCGGTGGCGGGCAAAACAGGGATGCTCGTGGGGCGCTGGCATGGAGCCTTCGTGAACCTCCCTCTGGACTTGGTGATTCATGGTCGGCGCAAAGTCGATCCCCAAGGCGAGTTGTGGCACTCCGTGCTGGAGTCCACAGGACAGGCGGCCAGCTTTGTTTGATACTGTGGCCAGCTATCGGCTACTCTTCCAAGGGGCCTTTATAAACCTGAAGCGCACGCCCCATCTCTAAAGGGCGCTCATGCCGCATCATGGCTTCACCGACGAGGATACCATCCGCTCCAGCCAGAGCCACGCGCTCGGCATCAGCCACGGTTTTGATCCCGCTTTCGCTGATGAGGATGATGTCCTCAGGCACTTCTTCAGCGAGGATTTCCGTGGTGGCCAGATCAACGGTGAAGCTCTTTAGGTTGCGATTGTTGATCCCGATCATTTTCACATCCGTTTGCAAGGCGCGCTCCAACTCCGGAAGATCATGCACCTCCATGAGCACATCCAGTTGGAAGGTGGAAGCCGTCTCCAGCAGATGCACCAGCGTAGCCTGATCAAGCGCCGCCACGATGAGGAGGATGGCATCCGCGCCAGCCACGACGGCTTCAAAGATTTGCGCTTCATGAATAATGAAGTCCTTGCGCAAGACAGGGATGTTCACTTCACGGCGAATGTTGGTCATGTAATCAAGGCGGCCTTGGAAATACTTCTCATCGGTCAGGACCGAGATGGCGCTGGCTCCTGCTTTTTCATAGGTGCGAGCAATGGTCAGGTAATCAAAGTCCGGCTGAATGACGCCTGCTGTTGGAGAGGCCTTTTTGACCTCCGCGATGAGTCCGAGCTTGGAAGTATCCGCCCTCAAAGAATCCACCATCGAGCGGAAATCGTTCCGCATCGTAGCCGCCGCACGGAGTTTCTCAGCTCGTGGGAGGAGGCGTGCCAGTTCGGTGTGCTTGTGGGCGATGATTTCGTCCAGTTTGTTCATGTGTCTGATGATGAGGTGCGGGATGGAGTGACGAAGAGCATCCAACGCACATTGAAACATATCGCCACTCTTTTTTACATTTTTGACTTGAAACCTTCCGCCTTTTTGTCATTGTCTCAACCCGCAGCAGATGCGGGTGTAGCTCAGTGGTAGAGCACTTCCTTGCCAAGGAAGATGTCGCGCGTTCGAATCGCGTCACCCGCTCCATCAACCCTTTGAATAGTTGATGGCGCTAGCACCTGCCGGACTTAGCAAAACAGATTGCAAGCAGCGCTGGTAACAAGGTGGGAGTAATGCTTGGCCGTGCCACGCTTTGTTCTCGTCGATCACGACACACCCATGCTGCTGCCTCCCGACCTGCGCGCTTGGGTGCCTGATGACCCCATCGTCCACTTCATCAATGACGCCATTGACGCGCTTAGGCTCGACGAGGCCAAGGTCAACGCCCGCGGCACCGGCAGCGCCCAATACCCGCCCTCCATGATGCTCGGGCTGTTCATCTACAGCCTACGCCACCGGAACGTTCAGCAGCCGCAAGATCGAAGCCCTCACCCATGACAGCGTCGCCGTGCGCTACCTCTGCGCCCAGCATCACCCTGATCACGACAGCATTTGCAAGTTCCGCCGCGAGAACGGCAGGCTACTAGAAGGCAGCTTCCATTAGGTGCTCGAACTCGCCGCACGCACCAGAGTGCTCAAAGTCGGCACCCTCACCCTAGCCATCGACGGCACCAAGATCCCCGCCAACGCCAGCAAGCACAGCGCCGTAAGCCAACGCGACACCCAAACGCCACGAGCGAACCCATCGCCTCCGATGTGCGCGAACGTTGCTCTCATAAGTCCGACAGGCTGCTAGGTCGTGTCGTCACAAGATGGAAGCCCAGAGGATGGCGCAGCGAAATTGCACCGCAGCTCAGTAGGAAGAGGAGCGCTTGGCGTAGCGTGTGGCAATACCTCTCCATTGCTTGAGGCTCAGGAAGGCGTTCTCCACCAGATGCCTCAGTTTGTAGGGATATTCATCATACGCGCGTGGGTGCTTGCGGTTGGATTTCGGCGGAATGACCACCTCCATTCCGGCTGCCTGCCCGAGGTGGACAATGGCGTCCGTGGCATACCATGCGCATCCACGGCCAGATGTATCTTGGTGTTGCGCCCCCTTTTGTCAGGCCGATGGCCTGATTGCCGCCCACGGCTCCTGCGGCATGGCAATGAGCTTTGACATGGCTGGCATCGATCATGAGCCATTCA
>JANYJH010000013.1 GCA_025361865.1 Phragmitibacter sp. | reverse complement strand
ATCGGTTCCGGTCGCGCTGGCAGAAGACGCATCTGGGACTCATCACCGTTCCGCTGCTGATGCCGGACATCTTGATGGGGATGTCATTGCTGCTCTTCTTCGTCGCGCTGGGCGTGGAGACAGGCTTCACAACGATCTGGATTGCGCATGTGACTTTTTGCGTAAGCTATGTGACGATGATCGTGCTGGCGCGGTTGCAGGACTTTGATTTCAACCTCATCGAAGCCTCTCGTGATCTGGGCGCAACCTCTTGGCAAACGGCGTGGCGCGTGGTCTTGCCACTACTAGCGCCGGGAATCATCGCAGGAGGCCTGCTGGCGTTCACGCTGTCGATTGACGACTACGTCATCACGTTCTTCGTTCAAGGCGCAGGCACCACCACGCTGCCACTACGCATTTACAGCATGATGAAAGTGAGCCGGAACATGCCCGTCATCAATGCGCTTTCTACGCTGCTGCTCGCCTTGACGTTTGGCGCAGTCGCTCTGAGTTTCCTGTTAACCCGACGCTCCAAAACATCATGAAACATCTGCTCGCCTTTGCTCTGCTGTTTGCCTCCCACGCCTTCGCTGTGGATACGCTGCACGTTTATACTTGGGCTGACTATATCAGTCCTGATTTGGTGAAGCGGTTCGAGAAGGAGCACAAGTGCAAGGTGAGCATCGACACGTTTGACTCGAACGAGAACATGTATGCAAAGCTCAAAGCGGGTTCCACCGGTTATGATCTGGTCTTTCCCTCCAGCTACATCATCAGCGTAATGAAGGAGCAGGGCATGATTCAGACGCTTGATTCTACGAAGCTGCCGAATGCAAAGAACATCAACGCGGAGGTCTTGGAAAAGATTCAGGACAAGCAGATGGCTCACAGTGTTCCTTACACGATGGGCTATGCGGTTATCGGTTATCGCAAGGACAAGGTGAAGAACGTGGATGCGTCATGGGCAGCGTTTGCGAGAACTGATCTGAAGAAGCGGATGACCCAGCTCAACGACATGCGCGAGACCATCGGCGCGGGCTTAAAGTTCCTCGGTTACAGCTTGAACTCACGCGATGAAAAACAACTCGCGGAAGCTCGTGATGTGTTGATCCAATGGAAGCATAACCTCGCCAAATATGACAACGAAGGCTACAAGGGCGGGCTCGACAGCAGCGAGTTCTTACTCGTCCACGGTTACAGCGGCGATCTCTGGCAGGTGGCCAAAGAGAACGAGGACATCGCCATTGTCTTCCCGAAGGAAGGCGTCAGCGTCTCTTGCGATGAGATGGTCATTCCAAAATCTGCGCCTCATGCGGAGCTGGCTCATGCCATGATCAACTTCCTGCTCGATGCCAAAGTCTCTGCCGAGAACATGGAGTTCATCGGCTACCTTTGCCCGAACAGCGAGGGCTTGAAGAACGTGAGCAAGAAGTTCCTGACGAACCCTGCGATCACCATCCCGACGGATCTGAAAGCGAAGTGCGAAGTGATCGAGGACCTAGGGGCTGATTTGCCGAAATACACGAAGGTTTGGGACGAGGTGAAAGCGGCGAAGTGAGCTGTAGCAGCCGACGTGAGGAGGCTCTAAATTCATTCGAATATGGGACAACAGCCGAGAGAAAATCAGTCCCAGCTTGTTCGCGATGCTGGCCGCACGAACTAGCAACGACGGTCGCGCTTCATGCCTTTGATGTCCTCAGAGGAACTTCAGAGCCTCCTCACGTCGGCTGCTACTCTTTGACCCCGATGAAGACTGGCGAACGCTGCGGTTTCAGGCCGCGCAGTCCTAGATCGAGTTCGGTGTTGAATGCGGTGAAGTGATGGCTCTTCCCACCGAGCTTGAGAGAGTATTGCAAGGCGCGACCGCCATCGAGAAGCGTGGCGTGTTGGAGATTGAGCTTCTTCGCCAGTTCAGCGACTTCCGCCACGTTCATGATGCCGCCATTGCCGGAGAGGATGAAGACAATGGTTCCGTTCTGCCGCATCCCCGCGAGGGCGCGATAGGTGATCTTGTTCCCATCAAAGTATTTGTTCGGAGCGAGGTCAACGTAGCTGAAGACGGTGTGATTCTTCAGCAGTGAGGGATAGCCTTGTGAGGCTTCCGTGAGCACTCCGGGTGTTTCCTCAAAAAGGGATTTCGGGCCGAACCAGGGCTTCCCATCCTTCACGAAAAAGTAGCCTGTCCAAGCATTGAACGGTCGGCTTCGCTGCTGCGATTCATGGATGACGAGGCCCAGCGGTTTGCCCGCAGGATCGCGAAAGTTCGCAGTGATGGCAAAGGTGAAGTCTTCGGTTTCAAGACGCTCCTTGGCAGTGGTCAGCGCGAAGTGATCTAGGAAGCTCGTCTGGAAGTGAAACTGCTGCGGATTGAACTCAATAACGTTGACCTCCGCATTGAAAAGAGCCGTCGCGATCTCTTCCTTCCAGCGGAGTGCTTCACGCCTCACGGAGAGCTTTCGCCAATGAACGCCGTCGGCCTTGCCACGCTCATCCAGCGCATGATCCATCTCTGCGAGGGAGATGGCGCTGAGGGCTTTCCATGTGCCATTCGCGAGCTGAACTTCCAGCGGAGCTGCGGAGTCGCGGAAGGCGTAATTCGTAATGTTGCTGCGAAGATTGAAGTAATGATCAACAGCGATGAAGAGAAGCATCAGCAGCAACCCGACGAGGATGAGCAGCTTGAAAAAGCAGCCGCAGCCTCGCTGGTATTGGATCGGATGGCGGATGGGTTTCACGCGAACACGCTTCGCACATTCCAGGCTTCCATCAACTCCTGCGGCAGCTCTTGGAGGAATCGCGAGGGCCTTTGTAAGACCTCGCCATCGCGTGATTGAAAGTTCATCACAGGATAACTGAGATACAACTCATCCTTCGCACGAGTGACGGTGACATAGAAGAGTCGGCGCTCTTCTTCCAAGCCACCGCCCGCCTCATCATCAATGGCGCGGTTATTCGGAAACATCCCGTCCGCCAACCAGACAGCGAAGACACTGTGCCACTCCAAGCCCTTTGCCTGATGGGCCGTAGTGAGCGTGACAGACTCACGATCACGCGCAGAGTTGTTGGGTTTCTCATCCGTATCCACACCGCCCACGAGCGCTAGTTGGCTGAGGAATTCAGAGACATCACCGAAGCGGACACTGTAATTGCTGAGTCCTTCGAGGTCTTGTTTGCGCTGCTCTGCGTTCTTGAACTTCGTCTGCATGTAGTCGTCGTAAACGCCTTCCACAATGCTGCGGATCATGGAAGCGGGCGGCACGGTCTTGCCTGTGGCATCAAACATTTCACCGAGCGTGAAGGCGAACTGCTCCCAGGTCTTCAGCGCTTTCTTCGGCGCGGTGAGCTTCAGCAAGGCTTCGCTGTAGGTGTCGTGATTGACCTCGCCGGATGAGGCTTCGCTCTTCAACCAAGCTGCCCACATCTTCTGTGCTCCCACGGCACCGATGCCGGGAACGATGCGAACGATGCGCATGAAGGCGACTTCATCCTGACGGTTGATCGCGAACTTCATGAAGGCGGCCACGTCTTTGACATGGGCTTGTTCAAAGAAGCGCAGACCGCTGGTGATCTGAAACGGGATGCCGCGATTCGTCAGCTCTAACTGAATTTCCAGTGAGTGATAATGCGCCCGATAGATGACGGCGATCTCACTCAGATCAACGCCTTCTTCTCGCAGTTCAAGAATGCGCTGGGCCACGAAACCAGCCTGTGCGCTGGGGCTGTCCAAGGCGACCAGCGCAGGCAGCATCCCCTTCCCTTCCCTCGCAGGTGTAAGGGCTTTACGGAACTGGCCTTCATTCGCTTCGATGGCTTTATTCGCCAAGGCCAGGACTTCTGGGACGCTGCGGTAGTTGACCTCGATCTTGTAAATCTTCGCTTTCGGATAACGGGCATCAAACTTCAGGATGTTCTCCAGATTCGCGCCGCGCCACGAGTAGATGCTCTGCGCGTCATCGCCCACGACCATGAGGTTGCCATTGGGTCCGGCCAGCAAATCCACCAGTTCACACTGAAGCGTGTTCGTGTCCTGATATTCGTCCACAAGGATGAACTGGAACTGCTTGCGGTAGCGCTCCAGCAAGTCCTCGTTCTCCTTGAACATGCGCAGGGTCATGGTGAGAAGGTCGTCGAAGTCCACGCTGTTGGTCTCCAGCTTCTTCTTCGTGTAATGCTCGCGAACCTTCGCGATTCCTTCGGCGACTGGTTCAAAATAGGGATAGCGCGCGACGATCAGTTCTTCCAGTTCGACGCCCGTATTGTCGGCCATCGAGAAGATGTCGCCGAGCACTTCTGGTTTGGGAAAACGGTAAGTCGTCGTGTCCACACCGCTGCTGCCGACCACCGTGTCCATG
Organism: Phragmitibacter sp.; assembly: GCA_025361865.1. GTDB lineage: Bacteria > Verrucomicrobiota > Verrucomicrobiia > Verrucomicrobiales > Verrucomicrobiaceae > JANYJH01. The sequence continues at coordinate 6,991 of JANYJH010000013.1, read as the reverse complement.
AGGTCTTTTTGATCCTCGCGATCCATGATCGAGAAGCCCTGCCGCAAGCCCATGCGGTCACAATGCTTCCGCAACAAACGATTCCCGACCGAGTGGAACGTGCCGCCCCAGAGCCGGTTCGTTTCGATGGGCAGCAATGCCTGCACCCGATCCACCATCTCCCGCGCGGCTTTGTTTGTGAAGGTCAGCAATAGGATATTCTCCGGCGGAATGCCGTTATCCAAGAGATAGGCCACGCGATAGGTCAACGTCCGCGTCTTGCCGGAACCCGCTCCCGCTATCACCAGCGCTTGGCCTGGAGGCGCGGTCACCGCAGAGAATTGCTGGTCATTCAACTCCGCACGGTAATCAATGCGGTGCGCTGGAGCGGAGGTCGTGTGAAGAGTGTAGTCGCGAGCCATGAAAGAGAGCGGCTGTCATAGTGCGGGAGCTGGCGCAGTGCAAATTAGAGCACTGTCGTCTTGGGTAACTTTTTACCAGCCTTCTCAAAGGTGACCATTCCATCGAATGCGCTAAGATATTCCCCATGAATCAAACGATCTACAAATCCGGGCTTGGCCGACGCCAATCCATCCGTTTGTAGGACTGCCAGCGCAGCTTCGCTGCACTGAACTTCATCCGCAGTCACCAGCAAGCGCAAGGATTTGAGCGCTTCAGCTTTGGGCACTTGGTAATGAAACTGCAATGCAAAATAAGCTTCTGCTAAAACGAGATTCGAGACATGAACGCGACCTCCTCTCATCAAGATACCATCCAGAAACAGTTTTGCTGTCTGCGACTGATCTTCTGGAACGCCAAGCAACAAGCGAAGAACTACGGATGTATCAAGTCCAACGATCATGATGGCGTTGATTCAGTCTGGCGACCGCGCTGGATACTCGCTCGAATAGCTTCCATCGAATGATCGTTTGCATTGATCGCATACTTCTTGAGCATTCCGAGCCAAGGACGCTCCCGCTTCAATTTAGGCTTCAACACCCAATGATAACCCGATTCTCCAGTCACCAGTTCAACGTCTATGGCATCACCCGGTTTGATTCCTAAGGCCAAGCAAGTAGCTAGTGGAAATGTCACCTGACGCTTGGATGTGAGTCTCATGGTTGGCATATAGACACATTCTGATCGTTTACCTTACCAGTCAAGCTGCTAGTAAGGCGCTCACCAGCATCAACCAACATTATCCGCCTTTTTAAACCTAACGAACAAGATCGCAATCCACCCTGCCACGAAGGCAAAGAATGCTCCCGTCGGCAGCAGCAACATGAAGAGATCCAGATGAGCGGGCTGGGTAGCATTGGCCTTGAGGATGGACCATTGCAGAAGTCCCATGAACATTACTGTGACGCAAGCGAGCCAGATGCCGTGATTGAAGAAGAAGAGCATGGTGGCCTCCCGCCGCTCAGGGGCGAGCCAGTATTCGCGATTGGGGATGTTGATTCGCTTTGAACCAAAGAATCTCATGGAATAGAAGAGCCCCAGTTCACCGAGCGGCACGAGGGCTCCGAAGAACGCTAGTGATTGCAAGTGCGTGCCCCGGCTCATCCATTGATTCGGGTTGCCATCAGCGTCAAAGTGCGTCGCCACGGACTGGGGAAGCTGGCCGACGCTCAGCGCCAGATAGGCAAAGAAGCCGATGAGGAGACCCACAAAAGTGATCAGGGGAAGTCGGGAAGATTTCATGTTTAAGAGATGAAAACATAACGCAAAAGGGCAATCTGTCAGGGTCAGGTCACAGAATAGCTTCACGAACTCCTTGCGACTCGCTTGACGTGCGATGAACCCGCTGCATTTTGGCGCGTAGCCTCTGGCTAAAAAGTCGCACCTATGCATCATCGCCTCCCTCTCGCTGGTTTTCTCTCGCTGGCCCTCTGTGCCGCCGCTTTCGCAGAAGATGCCCCGCCACCTGTCCGCACGTTTCTTGATCTTGAGGCGTATGCTTCAAAACTTGCGCAAGCGCCTTACGTCGCCCCCGACTCGAAGATGGATCCGTTCTTTGCGGGGTTGAATTACGATGGGCATCGCCAAATCCGCTTCAAAGGCGACAAGGCGCTCTATGGCGACATGAAGGATGCTTACCATATTGAGTTCTTCCATCCCGGCTGGATGTTTAAAAAGACCGTCTCCTTTGCAGAGATCGCGGATGGACAGCCAAAGGGCGTTCCGTTCAGCAAGGAGCTTTTTGACTACGGCAAATTGGAAATTCCTGAGGGCGCACTCTATCCTTCTGGCTATACAGGCTTCCGTTTGCTCGCGCCTGATTCGCTGATGCAGAAACGTTTCGAGTTCATGGTCTTCCAAGGTGCGAGCTACTTCCGCGCTGTGACCACGAATCTAGGTTGGGGGCTGTCAGCCCGTGGCGTTGCTATTAATACCGTCGGTGGCGAGCCCGAAGAGTTCCCTGATTTCACGCACTTTTGGTTCGTGCAGCCCAAGCCGGGCGAGAAGACATTTAAGTTCTTCGCCCTGTTGAATGGCGCCAGCATCACGGGTGCTTACGAGTTTGAAGTGGAGCCCGGTGAGACGACGAAAATGACCATCAGCGGCTCACTCTTTCTGCGTCGTGTAGTGAAGCTGCTGGGTCTGGCCCCGTTCTCCAGCATGTTCTGGTTTGGCGAGAACACGCATCCGAAGCCGCTCGATTTCCGCCCTGAGGTGCATGACTCTGATGGCCTTCTGATAGAGCAGCAGTTCGGCCCCACGATCTGGCGTCCGTTGGATAATGGAAAAGAGTTGCGTGAGAGTGTCTTCAACATCGAAGCCGTGAAGGGTTTCGGCTTGCAGGAACGGGATCGCAACTTCAATAACTTCCAAGACCTCGAAGCTAAATATCACAATCGGACTGCCGTCTGGGTAGAGCCCATCGAAGGCTTTGGACGGGGCAAGCTGCACCTGATCGAAATCCCCACGGGCGAGGAAACATGGGATAACGTCGTGACTCTCTGGGAGCCAGATCATCTGCCAACGTCCACCGAGCCGTTGCGCTTTGCTTACAGATTACACTGGCAGAAGGAACAGGAGCACAAGCTCGCGAAAGTCACCTCCACCCGTTGGGGTAAGGCCGTGGCTACTCCAGACAAGCCGAACGACCACGTTTTCGTCGTGGACTTCACCAAGGGTGATCTCAAAACGGAACACCCTGCGGATTGGACTCCTGATGTGGAAATCGTCATCGCTGGCAATCCCGCGAAGCTGCTGGACAAACGCGTAATGTTAAATACGGAATCTGGTGGCTGGCGCGCCTTCTTCAAGATGGAGATCCCGCCCACGACCCATCTTCTGGAACTGACCTGCGACTTGCTCGAAGACAAGCAACCCCTTTCCGAACGCTGGACCTATCAATGGAAACAGTAGTCAGCCCTATGGATGGAGTCAGCGTCAATTTCGCGCCGAAGACCGGCACGGAAGACGAATGGAACGAGGCCTATGCGCGCCTCGCGGACTACTTCCGTTCCTATCGGTTGCACAACCGTATTCGTAGAACTCAGCTCGTTCTGGAGACACTCCGTCGTGCGGCTGATGCGCATGAGAAAAACCCTGAGAAGAAGCCTACGGCCCACGCTATTGAGCAAGCTCGCGCCATGATGCATGAATGGCTGGGGCAGATTTATCAGAGCATGGAACTGACAGGCTCGCAGATCGAAGCCTCAGGCCGACTCGGCTTTCATCTCTGCGATGGGCCGAACCGCTGGCCTCACTTCTTTATTGATCGGGACAATCTGCCTCCAGATATGGCTGAAGCTATGCGCTCCGCCGTGCGGACATCCGGCCCGCGCTTGCAGGTTTCTAAGATGACACCGCGTGCGATTGACCTCGGCATCATCGGTGATGTGGGTGAAGACACCTTTGAAGGTGGCAAGACCGTGATCCTGCGCTACCTCGCGCTTCTCATCGTCGTCATCGGCGTTCTTTCCTGGGTTTACTGGCTGACCAAATGATGAGCAAGCGAGCACCATTCTCCATCGGAGCACGCACCACGCAACTGGCTTCCACCGCCGGGCTCCCTTCGCCTGCACAGGCCCGGATGCGGCGCACGACCTTCTTCGCCTTCACTCTGCTGGGCACGATCATCGGCACTTACCTGATGTTCCTCATGCTGCAAGTAGGCGGCTTTGCGTGGTTTGAAATCATCCTCCTCGCCGTCTTCATCCCGCTTTATTACCAGTTAAACTGCGGCTTCTGGACGGCGCTCATCGGCGTGTGGATGATGAACAGGCCCAAGCCCGACCCGCTTGATCTCTTGCGAACCATTTCTAAAGACGATCCTGATCAACCGCTTGGAGCCAGCACGGCGATCATCATTCCTGTTTACAACGAAGACCCCTCGCGTGTCTTTGAAGGCATCCGCGCGGTTTACGCTTCGTTGAAGCGAACGGGTAAGCTGGAGCACTTCGACTTTTTCATCCTCAGTGACTCGGACGACTCCAATAAGTGGATCGAGGAAGAAGCCACCTGGCTGGAGCTTTGCCGCCAGCTCAATGCCTTTGGCCGCATCTTTTACCGGAAGCGCCGCAAGCCGATCAACCGCAAGAGCGGCAACGTCAGTGATTTCTGCCGTCGTTGGGGGAAGCGTTATCGTTACATGATCGTGTTCGATGCCGACAGCGTGATGAGCGGTTCACTCATGGTCAATCTGGTGCGCATCATGGAGAAGAATCCGGGGCTCGGCATTCTTCAGACCTTCCCGAAACAAATCGGAGCCGAGACGCTTCTGGGCCGCGTCATGCAGTTCTCACAGTGCCTCTATGGCCCGGCTTTCATCGCGGGTTTGAACTATTGGCAATGTGGCGAAGCGAACTTCTGGGGGCATAATGCCATCGTTCGTCTAGCACCGTTCATTGAGTTCTGCGCGCTGCCACCGCTACCTGGCAGAGAACCGTTTGGTGGCCACATCATGAGTCATGACTTTGTGGAAGCCGCGCTGATGAGAAAGGCTGGCTACGCGGTCCGCCTTCTTCCAACCAATCACGGCAGTTACGAAGAAGGCCCGCCCACGCTGTTGGATACGCTCAAGCGTGACCGTCGCTGGTGTCAGGGAAACATGCAGCACTTCTGGCTCCTCTTCGCGAAAGGGTGGCATCCCATGAGCCGCATTAATTTCTTCCACGGCATCATGAGTTACGTGAGTTCGCCCCTGTGGTTGGTCTTCCTTCTCATGGCCACGGTTATGGGCGCTTCCGATCAAGGCGTCATCGGTCAACAAGCGAAGTTCTCCGGTGAGCTGCTTCTCGGTCTGACCATCATGTTCATCTTCATGCCGAAGGTCATCATCGTTTTAGATGAGCTCTTCACCGGACGCATTTTTAAACCTGTTAAGCTTCGTATTTTAACGGCGATCAGCAGCATTCTGGACACTTTCATTTTCACGCTCATGGCTCCGATCATGATGCTTTTCCATACGCGCTTCGTCATCTTCACCGTCTTGGGCAAAGGCGTCCGTTGGGTGGCACAACGAAGGAAACTGGGCGGAGGCATCGACTGGCAGGAACCGATCATGACCTTTGCCGGCACCACCTTGATCGGCATCGCCTGGATGGTTCTAGCTTTCTTTATTTCCAGCCAATTCTTCTTCTGGATCGCGCCGGTGGCAGTGGCCATGATCTTGTCCATTCCCTTCGCTATTACGACCAGCAGTAATCGCTCCCTTCAGCGTCTGGGGCTCTTTCTCACACCTGAGGAGCTGACTCCCGCTCCTGTGCTTCTCTCTTTGAGCGAGCATCTTGATGAGGTCAAAGATCGGCCCAAGTTACAACCGGAACTGGAGCAGCGTTTTGGTCTCGTTCAGGTCGGTCTTGACCCTTATGTGAATGGCCTTCATGTGAGCCTGCTGCGTCGCCGTAAGAATCCGAATCACTCGCGGGAATACTTCGCACATTTGCGCACTAAGCTCATCACGCAAGGCCCCGCCTCACTGGCTTCGCGTGAGCTCACCGCCATCCTGTATGATGCGGATACGGTCGTTCACCTTCATTACGAACTCTGGTCCTCCTCAGAAGAAACACTCGCGCCCTTCTGGAGGATCGCCATCCGTCAATACAACCTCGTTGCTCCGAATCCTTTCACTCATCTTCTTTCTCAGAAGGTGACAGATTAGGCCTGCGTGGAACTTATTATCAAGCTCGTGAAACGCACGATGGATGCTTCTGCCCACTGTTAATCGACCTCTAAATCTTCATGCAAACTACGTTCTCTCCTGCTGATCTTCGCCGTTCCGTCATCTCCGTTCCTCCATTGTGTCGCGATGCCCATTCCAAAGTCTGCGCGACCGAAAACGCGAAGCTCATCAAACACATCGAGGCTGGTGGCGTCAACACACTGCTCTACGGTGGCAATGCGAACTTCTACAATCTCAGCCTCGCCGAGTATGAGTCCGTGCTGGATTTGCTGGAAGCCTCCGCTGCGGCTGATACTTGGATCATCCCCGCTGTCGGTCCGTATTATGGCAACATGATGGACCAGGCGGCTATTCTTGCGCGCAAGAATTTCCCAACGGCCATGCTGCTGCCCACGATGGCCGTCTCCAAGCCTGAAGGCGTGCGCGCCGCCATCATGCAGCTTGTGGAGAAGACCGGGAAGCCAGCCGTTCTCTACATCAAGGACGAGGGCTATGTGAATCTTGAAGTCGTAAAATCCCTCGTCAGCGCTGGCGTCATCTCTTGGATCAAGTATGCCGTCGTGCGCGAAGATCCATCCCATGACCCCCTGCTCGAAGCCCTCGTGAATGAAGTGCCTCGTGAGATCATCGTGAGTGGCATCGGTGAACAACCCGCCATCATTCACTGGACGAAGTTCGGCGTCGAAGCCTACACCGCAGGCTGCGTCTGCGTGGCTCCGAACCGCTCGCAAGAAATGTTGCGCGCCCTGCAAGCGGGTGACTTGGCCACCGCCGAAACCCTGCGCCAAGGCTTCATGAAACTCGAAGACTTACGCAATGCTCACGGACCCATCCAAGTGCTCCATCATGCCGTAAAGCTCGCGGGCATTGCAGACACCG
>JANYJH010000454.1 GCA_025361865.1 Phragmitibacter sp. | reverse complement strand
GGAAGAAGGCACCCAGACCAAGGCCCATGAGCATCATGCGGCTTGGCTCAGGAGCGGCTGCTACTGTTAGAGATGCATTGCCAGAAGCTGCGGTGTTGGTTCCACCCGTATGAAAAGTTGTTGCAGATGTAGTGAAGAAATGCAGTGCGTAACCAGTGGTATTATTTGCAGGAGCAATCCAAGCAGAGCTACCATCTGCCGCTACAGTGGAAGCATTCGTATACCGACCATAGGTAGATCCGCCTGATGCTGTAGATGACGAGGTTGTAAGGTCGGGAAACCAATAAAGTGCGAGTGGAGTATTTTGTGCAACAGTAATACCGGCTGGATTAGCGAGCAAAGCTCCAGCGACACCATTGGCACTTAGGTCCCCTTTGGCCAAAATTTGATCGTCCGAACCATTTAAAAATGACCCTACAGTAAGACTTGCTCCCGTTGAGACATTTCCAAATCCATTTGAACTATTATCAGCCACAAGCACCCAAAGAGCGGAAGTTGATTCGGCAACGCCCAAGCTTGTTCTAAGTTGTTCCGCCTCCAGATCAAAACTAACTGTTGCTTGTGCCTTCTCAACTGAAAGCAAGGCAAGTAATCCTAATAGCAAAAGATGAGGTTTTATTTTCATATAAGTAACCAAATTAATATATTGAGATTAATTTGTAAATGCAAAAAACAATAACTTCAATAGGGAGTGGGCACGCTCCATACTACAGTTGAAGCTGTCGTAGCTGCAATTTTTCGGATAACATATCCTGCGCCTGGTTGGAGCACTATATCACTATCTCGAACTGTGCTGATACCACCACCAAGCAATCTCCATCCAACTCCATTGAAATTGGTTCCGGTATAGTAATAATATATGCTAGTCGCAGCTTTGTCTGTGACTGCTACTGTATCATCATATACCAAAAGCCAATCACCACCTGACCCAGTAATCACACTTGTCCCCTGAAAAGCTCCCGATTGCACTAGATTAGATTGTGAAAGTGACAGAGCCACTGGAATATCTAAAGCTATAGCATTATCCTGTGCCGTATTGGCTTGTAGAGTGCCTATAACATAAGCCCGTTTTGTTGTGGGCACTATTCCTGTGGCACTTAGGACAGCATCGCTAGAAACACCATTTTGGCGTATTATAACAAATGCATCTGGTGCTATAGTATCGTCATTTTTAATGCTTGTAATCCCTCCCCCGAGTTTACGCCAGCCCGCACCACCAAAATTACTCCCTGAATAATAGTAATAAATGCTTGCCGCAGCCAAATCTGTGCCCGGTGAACTTATATCTGGCAAGAGAATCCAAGTGGCAGGCGGTGAACCAGTGATAGATGTAGTTGTCGTTATTCCAGTTTGACTAGGAAAAATAGTAGAAAGTGTGCTGTAAGGAATTACTTTGAGCGAAACACCCGCACTTACCAGAGAGGTAAATGTAGCATCCCCGTTTAAATCAACCGTAAGTGATGATGTGTTTGCTGTTCCAGAATCAGCGGAGTTAGCCGTCACCGTATAAAACATGCCGATTTTACTACCGCTCGTAATTTCAACGTAATAAGTATTTGCCTGCGTCCCACTTGCATAAACAAACTGATTAAGGGTCCACCCAGGAAGTCCCTGCACAGTAATCACATTCCCAGATACCGATTGAACCAATCCTTGAAATGAAGAGGCACGATGAAGCGGAACACTGAAACGTGTATCAGAATTACCGAGAGCCGTAATCGTATTAAATCCCACCGGGTCCGTCGTGGCTGTCGTCTGTCCAAAAGTATTTCCGGCCAGAACAAGGGCACCGAAAAGAAGATAGGGGAGCTTTTTCATGGCTTATTTTTGAGACGTTAATTTTTTGTAAATTTATACAAATACCGGGGCATTGTCCAGCGATGTTATCTTCGACATCCTTTAATACCCTGTAAAAGCTCCTTTGTTACGATTTTGGAGCAAGTTCTTTTCTTCCATTGATGAAACGGGAATGGATCGTGAAAGATCACGGGGCGGCGGGAATTTCTGAGGCTGCTTTTGGCCACTTCTATTCGCTTGTTGACGCTTATCGAGTTTCCGTTCAGAACATTAGCGATTATTAGCGCCCATGAGCGGTTGAAAAAATGCTTTGTTCTCTGCCCATGTCCTTGCATCTCGTTTCCCATCCACTGGCTCAGGTGATTCTCACCGAATTGCGTAACAAGAACACGCCGCCTCCGAAGTTCCGTCGGCTGTGTCATCGGCTGACGACGCTTCTGGCACTGGAGGCGACGAAGGATTGGGCGACCCAGCCTTACGAGATTGAAACGCCGATGGAGGCCCACGAGGGTGCGGTCTTTACTCATGGAATGGTGGTGGTGCCGATCCTGAGAGCAGGGCTGGGCATGGTGGAGCCGATTCTGGCGCTGTTCCCCGAGGCGCAAGTCGGGCATGTGGGGATCGAGCGCGATCACGAGACGGCCTTGCCCCGTTCCTATTACGCGAAGCTGCCTCCGGTGGCGGATCAATCCTTCCTAGTGGTGGACCCGATGCTGGCCACGGGCGGTTCTGCGCTTCATGCGATCCAGTCCCTCCGAGAAGCCGGGGCACAGAAGATTTCCCTGTTATGCATGGTCGCTGCGCCTGAGGGCGTGGCCGCTGTGTTGGCGGAGGAGCCGGAACTGCCGATTTATACGGCGGCGCTGGATCGGTGCCTGGATGAACGGAAGTATATCCTGCCAGGGCTGGGGGATTTCGGGGATCGGCTGATGGGAACTTGACCGCCGTTGGCGGAATTAAGAATTTTAAATTAGGAATTAGGAATTTCTGAACTGCGAACTCATGCTGAGTGACGTTGGCGGAATTAGGAATGCTGATTTTTTAACCGCTTATATTCGCTCATTAACGCTTATAGGCTTCCCTGAATCTGAATTTTCAGGTTCAGAACATTAGCGATTATTAGCGTCCATAAGCGGTTAAAAAAACCTACATTCCCTGAGGCTCGTCTTGGCCGATGATCTGGACTTCGGTCTCTAGGGTAATCCCGCGCTCGGTGAGGGCGGATTGCTTGATATCGGCGATCATATCCAGCACGTTTCTTGCTTTGGCTCCGCCGTTGTTGACGATGAAGTTCCCGTGAACCTCGGAGACGTGGGCGGGGCCTCGTGATTGACCTTTGAAGCCGAGCTGATCCACGAGCATTCCCGCAGGGGTGGTTTCGGGGTTCTTGAAGATGCACCCGGCGCTAGCGGCGATGGGTTGGCTGGTGCGGCGCTTTGAGTGCGAGGCTTCGAGCTTCGCGGCAATGTCCGCCGGGTCTGCGGCGTGCCCTTGAAGCACGGCGCTCACGGCGTAGTGCTGATCGAACTCGGGCACGCTGCGGTAGTTGGCTTTGATCTCCGCCTTCCACTTCTCGCGGATTTCGCCATTGGCATCGATGAAGCGAACGCTGACCACCTGATCAAAGGTCTGCGCGCCCATGGCTCCGGCGTTCATGCGGAGGGAACCGCCCAGGTTTCCGGGGATGCCTTCCATCCATTCAAAGCCGCCGATGCCCGCTGCTTTGGCCGCACTGGCGATCTTCTTCAAGCGTGCGCCCGCGCCTGCGGTGATGAAATTGTCCTGGACGATGACTTCATCAAACTCGCCTTTCGACGGGTGAATAACCGCGCCACGAATACCACCGTCCCGCACGAGCAAGTTCGATCCCCGACCAATGACGCGGATCGGGATGGAAGCGCCGCGCAGAAATTTCACGATCTCCTGCATGCCGCTGATGGTGCGCGGTTCGATCCAATACTGGGCCGGGCCGCCAATGCGAATGGTGGTGTGGTTGGCCATCGGCTCATAGAGCTTCACGACTCCCCCACCCTCGTGCTTCAGCAGATCGAGCAGGCTTTCGACCACTTTCAAATCCCGCGCCAGACAGGTGCCCACTTCATGGACGTTTCCAGCGCCGAGCGTGATGAGAAGATCACCGGGCTGAAGGAGATGGCCGATCTTATTCCGCGCCTCCAGCATGGTCGGCGTGGAGTGACATTCCACGCGGCTTTGCGCACGAACCTCATCAATGATGGTCTGGCCGCTGACTCCCGGCAAAGGCTTCTCGCTGGCTGCATAGACATCGGTGACGCAGAGGACATCCACATCGCTAAAGGCCGCGCCGAACTCCGTCTTCAACAACTGAGTCCGCGTGAAGCGATGCGGCTGGAAAAGACAAACGATGCGCTTCGGATTCAGGGCCTTGGCCGTGGCCAGCGTGGCTTTGACCTCCGTGGGATGATGGCCGTAGTCGTCGATGATCTGGAAATGCGGCCCCTGATGCTTCACTTCAAAGCGACGACGCGCGCCCCGGAAACTGGTGAGCGCCTGCTGAATCTTCGCGAACTCCACCCCGAGCCGCGTGGCGAGGCCGATGGCCGCGAGCGCATTGAGGACGTTATGTTTTCCAGGAATGCCCAACGTGATAATGCCTAAGCTTTTGCCACTGTCGAAGACCTCGAACTCCGTCTGCGACGGGCGCAGCTCAATGATGCGCGCGGAGAAGTCGTGCTCCAGGCTCCAGCCGTAGCCCACGCTCTTGTTGCGGCCTTGGCAAAGCTCGGTCGCTACCGGGTCTTCCGCGCAGTAAACGGTGAGGCCACTGGTCTTTTCCAAGAGCTGACGGAACACGGCCTTGATCGCGTGGATGTCTTCATAGAAATCGAGGTGCTCCGCTTCGATATTGAGGACGATCGCGTGGCGCGGCTGGAAGTTCGTGAGCGTGCCATCGCTTTCATCGCCTTCGACGACGAATAATTCACCCGCGTGATCCCAATAGGCATTGGTGCCGAGGATGGGGATTTCTGCGCCCACATAATGCGAGGGCTTCATGCCGCCAACCCGCAGCACATGGGCCGCGAGCGAGGATGTGGTGGTTTTCCCATGCGTTCCCGCTACGACGACGCCGTGCTTTCGGGACATGATCGCGGCGAGGGCCTCAGCGCGGCGCACGAGCGGGATGCCCTGTTTGTAAGCGGCTTCGTAGGCGAGGTTCCCCGGCTTGACGGCGGAGGAATAAATGACCATGTCCGCGCCTTCGACTTCGCGTTCGTTCTGCGGACAATGAAACGTCAGTCCATTCTTTTCCAGCCGTTCGGTCTCCAGCGTGCTCACCTTGTCTGAGCCGCTGACCGTGTGGCCCAACTCAATGAAGAGCGAAGCCAAGCCGCTCATGCCGGAGCCTGCAACGCCGATGAGATGCACGCGCATGGCATGCTTCCCTTCTTTGAGAAGGCTGAGGACGGCGTGGTTCACTTGCCGAGAGCCTCCACGATGTTCGCGATTTTTTCAGCGGAGTTATCGACGGAGAGCTTGCGTGCGGCGGCGATCATGGCTTTACGCTTGGAGTCTTTCTTCAAGATCTCCTTCACCGTGCCTGCCAGTTTTTCTGGGGAGAGATCGGTTTCGGGAATCAAAATACCCGCGCCTGCTTTGTCGAAAATCGCCGCGTTTTTGGTCTGGTGATCGTCGGCAGCCGTCGGATAAGGAACCAAAATGCTGGGCACGCCGAAGAAGGCCAGTTCAGCCAAAGTGGACGCGCCGGAGCGGGCCAAAGCGACATCCGCAATCTGATAGGCGAGCTCCATGCGATGACAGAACGCGGCGACATGCGAGCGAACGGCGATCTCCTTATTCTGGTAGGAATCGCGGGCTTCCTGATAATCCGTTGGCCCGGTGATGTGGAGGAGCTGAATACCCAGTTCATCCAGTTGGTTCAAGGAGTGAGCTACCGCATTATTCACGCCACGAGCGCCCTGACTGCCGCCGATGATGAGAAGGGTCTTGCGCTCTTTGCTCAGTCCGAAGAAGGCGTAGGGGTCTTCCTGATTACTTCTGGAAGCGAGGCGCAGACTTGAACGCACGGGGGTGCCGACGACGCTGGATTCCTTGTTCGGAAAATGCTGGGCGCACTCCTTAAAGCCGAGCAGGACGCGGTCGCAATACCTCGCGGTGAAGCGGTTCGCCTTACCTGGAAAAGCGTTCGAGTCGTGGATGAGCGTTTTGATCTTGCTCCATTTGCCCGCCAAGACCGGGGCTGTGGAGGTAAAGCCACCCATGCCGAGCACGACCTGGATTTTCTTCTTCTGAATCAGCTTCCGGCACGCTCGCAAACCGGAAATAAACTTCGCGGAAAACGGAATGATCTTGGGCGAAAAAATCGGCGGAAGCGCGAGAAAGGGCATCTTCTCGAAGCAGAGATCGTCGTGCCCGCTGGCGGCTAGAGCATCAATCTTTTTTTCGCTGATCAGAAGGGTGACGGAATGACCACGCGCTGTGAGCACTTCCCCCACGGCAATGCCAGGGAACAAATGCCCACCCGTGCCACCGCACGCGATCAAAATTTGGAGAGGGGAAATCTTAGCCTTGGCCATGTCAAACTGCGGCTGTCATACGACGGCGGCGCAGTTGCAGCAAGTCTTTCTTCGACTCGTAACTGGATTGGCGGTGTATGCTGATGAGAATTCCAACCCCTAGCATGGCGGACAATAAACTGGAGCCGCCGTAGCTGACGAAGGGTAGCGGCAGTCCTTTGTTCGGAAGCAGAGCCGTCGTAACCCCCATATTGAGAAGGGCTTCCATCGCGAGGGTCAAGACGATCCCGAAGCCGAGAAGACGCCCGAAACGGTTCGGCGCATGAGCGGCGATCCACATTCCGGCAGCCGCCAGAACAACGAACATTAAAACGACGAATCCCGCCCCTGCGAGTCCCAGCTCCTCCCCGATGTTCGGGAAAATGAAATCCGTGTTCGGCTCCGGCAGGAAACCATTCTTCTGCCGACCATTCCCCAAGCCCAAACCGAGAGGGCCACCCGAGCCAAAGCAAAGTAGGGCGCGCCACTGTTGTAGCCCCAGCCCGTCCTTATACTTCTCCAAGTCCATGAAGGCCATCACGCGCGCCACGCGATTCGGCATGTGTTTGACCACCCACCACAAAGCACCGCCCGCCGAGACAAGCAAGGGCAGCAGGAAAACCATACGGGCACCCGCCACGAACATGATGCCGATGCTCAAAGCCGCCAGCAGTGTAGCAGAGCCGAGGTCCACTTCTCCAGCCACCACAGCGATTAAAGTCAGCGCCACACCTCCCGGCAAGAGGAAACCATATTTGAACTCGCGTGTATTCGGCTCATTCCGCACATACCAACCCGCCATGACGATGGCACAGGCGATCTTTGCAAACTCCGAAGGCTGCAAATGAACGAAGCCCAAACCGAGGCTTTTCAGCGTGACCCAGCGGCGCGCGCCATTCACCACCTCGGACAGAAATGGAACGTAGCACAGGAGCAGACCCACCACGGCCACTCCAAAAACCCACCAGCGGAACCGATACCAGAGGTTAAAATCCAAACACGCCACTACCACACAAAGCACCAGTGACAGAGCCAGCCACACGGCTTGGGAACGCAACATATTGTAGCCTTCCCCGCCTGCTTCTTCAGAGAAGTAGCTGGTGCTGGCGAGCGTCACCAAGCCGAGCGTGATGAGCAGGCTGACGGCGGCGAGAACGGAGAAGAGTGAGAAGCGGCCCATGATAAAGTGGTTGTGGTGGGTGGCTATTTATTCAGGCGGGATCATTGGAGAATGAAAATTGGAAAATGGAGATTGGAAATTGCCTTGTTTCAACGAACACCCACGAGGCGAATGCTTGGAGACATTTTCCAATCTCCATTTTCCAATGATCATTTTTCATTAGTGTTCGCCCTATTCACGTCCGTTCGGGAATGCGTCTATTCCTTCGCAGGCACCTTGATCTTGGAACCGTCGCGCAGCTTGGAAGCATCCTTCGCATTATTCAGCTTCATCAGCTCCTCAGGAGTTACTCCGAACTTCTTCGCAATGGAGTAGAAGGTATCTTTTACCCCCACGGTATATGAGCGCGTCGCAGGTGTTGCTTTGGCTTTGGCCAAGGGCTTGGCCGTCGTCTCCGGCTTTGCGGCGGGCTTCAGCTTAGGCGTTTCCTTGGCTTCCACCACCTTCGGCTTGGCAGGCTCAGGCGCGGCCCCCATGATTTTCTCAGTTTTCCTTTCTGGCTTCGGCGGATCGTCCTGAACCTTCTCAGGTGCTTTCACGGCAATGGCTTTCGGTGGGCTGTCAGCGATGGCCAGTTGCGCCAGCGCATCATTCTTCTCAGCAGGCCTGCTCGCTTTCTCTTCGACGTGTTCAGGAGCTTTCGCGGCGACATTGAGCTGCTGAACCTTGGCCTGAACAGGCTCGGCTTTGGCCACTGGCGCAGGCGGAGCGACGTTCTGTGAAGGCACTTTCAACTGACGACCGAGATAGAGATCGCCACTGCTTTGGATGTTGTTGATCTTGGTCAATTCCTGCGCATCCACGCCCAAAGCGGCGGCAATGGACGGTATGGAATCCCCATCATCCACTTTGTATGTATCGCTGAGGATGGGCTTCGCGACCGACTTCGGTGCAGGAGCAGCGGCCAGTTTTGCAGCTTCGGCGCTGTCCTTCTTCGGCGCGATTTTGACTGGTGTCGGCTTCGTCTCGACGACGCTCGCGGAGGGCCGATCATGAATGCAGTTGTAAAGAATGATGCCGCCGATGAGGAAGATGTGAATGATCAAAACGAGGACGAAAACGCGCCCGAGATTGCTCACTGATTCCGCATCGCCATATCCTTCAGTGGATGATTCAACGGCGGTAATGTGGTGACGGTTCCAAGGTGAGGGAGCCGGACCACGGGGTTTTGCTGTGGGGGGTGCTTTGGTATCATTCATGGCAGTGGTGGGTGTGGGTGGGAGAGTTATTTCAAAGCGAGTGCCGCCTCACGGAAGGCCTCGCCGCGTTGGGCATAACCGGTGAACATATCGAAGGATGAGGTTCCCGGTGAAAAGATGATGGTTTGGTTGGGCAATGCCATTTCAGTCGCGGCCTGCACGGCTTCTGCGACGGTCTTCACGGTCCGTGTGGGAACGAGATCAGCGAACAGCGCCGAGAGCTTTCCGCCGATCTCACCCAGCGTCACCAGCGCGGTGACTTTCTCTTGCAGCAGCGGACGGAACGGTGCGTAGTCCAGCCCCTTTTCCTTACCTCCAGCGATCAGAATCACGGGCTCATCCTGGGATTTCAAACAGGCTTCCAGCGCGTGGAGATTGGTCGCTTTGGAGTCGTTGATGTATTCACGTCCATCATGCACGCAAACCAACTCACAGCGATGCTTCGCCGGTTCATAAG
>JANYJH010000426.1 GCA_025361865.1 Phragmitibacter sp. | reverse complement strand
AGATGAACGCTTGGAGCAGCTTGGTGCGCAACGCGTCTATCCGCGTGTGGATTGCGATGTGGAGTTCGATGAACTCGCGAAGGCCTGGAGCGATGGGGCCTTCAAAGCCTTGCTGGATAGGGCTTCGGCATCAACAGGGATAGCATCAGTTGTTGTGGAACCAGCCGTGAAAATCGAAGTAAAGGAAGAAGGCTATTCCAAGAAGAACCCATTCCCTGCGCCTCTCATAGCGAACATCAAACTCAATGCGGAAGGCTCCGCCAAGGACACGCGGCACATCGGGTTATCGCTTGCTGGCTCAGGTCTGGTCTATGAAACGGGTGATGCGCTGGGAGTGCTTTCGCAGAACTGCCCGGAGGTGGTCGCCAGTGTTATCGTCGCGCATCAGCTCGATGCGGATGCCCTTGTGCCCCTTCCTGACGGCAATCAAGCGCCTCTTCATGAAGCGCTACAGAAACATTACGAAGTCCGTTCCTTGCTCGGCAAAACCGTGGATAAGCCATCATCGGCCATCGATTTCGTGGACGGTCTAAAGAAGCTCCAACCGCGCCTCTATTCGATCGCATCCAGCTTGAAAGCGCATCCCGATGAAGTGCATCTTTGCATTGGTTCCGTGAAGTATGAGAAGGATGGTGTGCAGCATAAAGGCGTGGCCTCCACGTTCCTTTCGGATCGGCTTGAAATCGGGGGCACTACAGGTGTCTTCGTTCACACCGCGAAGCATTTCCGTGTGCCCGCCAATGGTGACACGCCGATCATTATGGTCGGCCCCGGAACAGGCATCGCGCCTTTCCGCGCCTTCATCGAAGAGCGTCAAGCCACCGGGGCGAAGGGTAAGAACTGGCTCTTCTTCGGTGATCAAAAAAGCGAGACAGATTTTCTTTATCGCGAGCAAATTCAGTCTTGGCATAATGACGGTTTCTTGACCCGACTCGACCTCGCCTTCTCTCGTGATCAAGTTGAGAAAGTCTATGTTCAGACCCGCATGATGGAGAACGCCGCCGAGCTTTGGAAATGGCTGGATGAGGGCTCTTACTTCTATGTCTGCGGTGACGCTTCACGCATGGCCAAAGATGTCGATGCTGCGCTGCATCAGATCGTTGAGCAATGTGGCGGCAAGTCCCCTGAAGACGCCACAGCTTACATTGCTGAGCTGAAGAAAACCAAACGCTACGCCCGTGATGTTTATTAAACCGGAGAAATCCTTAGTGCTTCTTTCTGCGATGCCTACGACCCTAGAACCCACAGTCAGTGCCAATGGCTTTGAAGCTGAGCAGAAGCGTTATCTCGAAGGCTTTTTCGCTGCCTTAAGCGCACGCGGAGTGACCTTCGGTGACATGTCTCCCGCGCCCGCAACGCCTGCGATCCCGGCGGGTCCGAACCTAGATGACCTCACGAAAGAGGAGCGCATCAAGCATGACATGCATCCGTTTGATTCCATTGATCAGCTCGTCATTGATGCGCGCTGGAATGCCAAGCCTGAGCCTGATTTCATCTTCCGCTACAAGTGGAATGGCCTCTTCTGGCTCTCGCCTGTGAAGGACGGCTACATGTGTCGCCTGCGTATTCCCGGCGGCACGGTGAAGTCCTTTCAGCTTCGCGAACTTGCTGCCATTGCGCGTGAGTTGACCAGTGGCTACATCCAGATTACCACGCGGAATAACTTCCAGATTCGTCTCATCGAGCCGAAGAACTGCCCGGAGGTTCTGCGCCGCATTCAAAGCGTGGGCCTGCATTCTAAAGGGGCTGGCGCGGACAACATCCGTAACATCACCATGAATCCTTGCGCAGGTTATGATCCCTTTGAGATCATCGATGTGCGGCCGCTGGTGAATGAACTGGCCACGCTCATAATCTCCAGCAAGGAGTTCTATGATCTGCCGCGTAAGTTCAACATCGCTTACGATGGCGGTGGCTTGGTCAGTTCAGTTGAAGATACGAACGACATCGGAGCCAGTGCCGTCGAGATCAAAGAGAACGAGCAGGGCATCGCTCCCGGCATCTACTTCCGCATCGCGCTCGGTGGCGTCACGGGCCATCAAACCTTCGCCAGCGACTGGGGTGTCATCATCAAGCCTGAAGAGTTGAACAGCCTGATGCTCGGCATTCTCCGTGTGTTCATCCGCGATGGTGACCGAACGAATCGTAAGAAAGCACGTTTGAAATACATCATCGAATCACGCGGTCTGGATGGCTTTCGTGAAGATGTCGAAGCCTTGATGGGAGTGAAGTTCACGCTGCTCACCGCAGACTCGCCTTTGAATGAAAAGCGCAAGTTCTCCCAGCAGGGGCACTCACATGTGGGCGTCTATCCGCAGAAGCAGAAAGGCTTGAATTACATCGGAGCCAGCGTGCTCGTCGGCCAGATGACAGCGAAGCAAATGGAGCGCATCGCAGACATCGCAGACAGCTATGGCAATGGCGAAATCCGTCTGACCGTGTGGCAGAACTTCATCCTACCGAACGTGCCGGATGCCTTTGTGCAAACGGCGAGCAAGGCGCTGACGAAGCTCGGCTTTGACACGAATGAATCACCGTTGCGCAGCGGCTTCATCGCCTGCACGGGGAACCGTTACTGCAAGTTCGCTGCGAGTGATACGAAGGGCCACGCTATCGCCATGATGGACTATCTCGACAAGCGCGTGAAGCTGGACAAGCCCGTGAACGTCCACTTCACCGGTTGTGCGAATAGTTGTGCGCAGCATTTCATGGGCGACATCGGACTGCTCGGCACCAAGGTCAAAACGGAGTCCGGGGAAGGCTATCACATCACGGTCGGTGGAGGCTTTGGTGAGAACCGAAAAGTGGGACGACAGATCTTCAGCGGCGTGCCTTTTGAGTCGCTTGGCCTCACGCTAGAGGCGATGTTAAAAGGCTATCTCAAGCATCGCGAAGGAGAGGAGAGCTTCCACTCGTTTTGCAATCGACGCACCGTCGGCCAACTCCAGGAGGTGTGGTCTAATGAGTAGCATAGGCGTCCCGCCTGTCGGTAGGACAGGCATCCTGCCTGTTGGCATTTTCCTGAACACAGGCTGGAAGCCTGTTCTACTCACAGCCAGGATACCTGTGTCACGCGCATGATGTTGGAACATCGCACTTCACTCGTGGACGATTTGCTTGCCGAACAGGCGAAGCTCGGCACGGCGGTGACGCGGTTTTCTGACTGGCATGAGCAAGCCCATACAGAGCCCTTGCAGGCGCGCTATTACAGCAAACTCATCCCACTCTCCAAGCCTCTGCGCGGTGAGCAGTATGCATTTGAAGTAAACCTCGATCAATGCACGGGCTGCAAGGCTTGCGTCGCGGCGTGCCATTCTCTGAACGGCCTTGATGACGATGAAAGCTGGCGTGATGTGGGAATGTTGGTGGGTGATGTTTACATCCCTTATCAGCAAACGATCACGACCGCGTGTCATCACTGTGCAGACCCGGCTTGCGCGAATGGCTGCCCCGTCTTGGCTTATCACAAGGACGAAGAGACGGGCATCGTGCGGCATCTGGATGATCAGTGCATTGGCTGTTCCTACTGCATTCTGAAGTGCCCTTACGAGGTTCCGAAGTTCAACAAAAAACGCGGCATCGTGCGCAAGTGTGACATGTGTCAGCAGCGCCTCGCGGTGGGTGAAGCGCCCGCCTGTGTGCAGTCGTGTCCGAATGCCGCCATTGCGATCCGCATCGTGCCTTGGGAGCGCGACTCTCCAAAGTCGCTTCATAGAAATGGAGACAACGGAGTGTCGCGCTCCCAGTTGTTACCTGGCACGATGTCGTCCAGCTACACGCGGCCGACCACGCGCTATATCTCATCGAAGCCCGTGCCTGAATCCGCCGTTCATGGGGATGGGGAACGTCCTCGCGTAGAAGACGCCCACACGCCGCTGGCCGTCATGCTGGTGCTTACGCAACTAGCGACAGGTGCTTTCTTGTTCGCGCAAGGTTCAACGCAACTGTGGATCGGCTTTGCGACAGCGCTCGTCGGCATTCAAGCAAGCGTGCTGCATCTCGGGCAACCTCTGAAGGCCATGCGTTGTTTCCTCGGTTGGAGGAAGTCCTGGCTGAGCCGTGAGATCATGGCCTTTGGAGGCTTTCCGCCCGCCGCGCTCGGTGCCGCATTAGGCTTCCTTCCCTCTTGGGTGCCTGCGGTCATTGGCTGCGTAAGTGTGTTCTGTTCCGTGATGGTTTACGTGGATACGCACCGCCCATTCTGGGTGATGTCACAGACGTTCGTGAAGTTCTTTGGCACCGTCTTGGTTCTTGGGCTGGCGCTTGGTGCCTGCTTTAATCCGGGGCTGGCACAGCTCTGCATCCTCGCTGCCGTCTTGAAGCTGGCCTGGGAAGCCTTGGTGTTGTCGCTGCCAGATGAGAAGCTGGAGCGCACGAAACGCCTGCTGCTCGGGCCACTGCGTGAGGTGAACTTGGCGCGCTTTGTCATCGGCCTCTTCGGCTTGGTGCTCATGCTGCATAATGCATGGGTGGGCTTTGCCTGTTTGCTCATCGGTGAGTTCATCGAACGCACTCTTTTCTTCAAAGCAGGAGCGGCATGGAAGATGCCGGGGAACGCCTAAACGTGTGCTCACGAAACATGGGCAGCCAACCAGCGAATGATCTCATCAAGGGCTGCCTGTTTTGTGGCTCCCTCCGTCAGCAAATGTCCGCCGTCTCCGCAGTAGAACTGGGTGGCGTGTCCTGAGGCGAGTTCATGGCGCATGTAGTGGTCATACTCGGCGCGTAGCTTATCATTACCACCGAGTCCCATGCGATCCTTTCCGCCCCATAGGGCAAGCACAGGCATGGTTAGCTTTGGCGAGCTATTGCGTGCGGCGATGCCCATGTTTGCGGCGTTGATGAGGTATCTGACTTTAAAGCCATGCGGCAGCCGATCTTCTGAATGCTGCCAGCGACAGTCCCATTCTGGATCAGTCGATAATGGCATGTCACAGGTGTCCATGAGTCGAAGCCAAGGCAGTCGGAGCCAGGAGATAATGCCATAGCTGAGGCCACGGAGAAAGGTAGCTTTCTTGAACATCAATCCGAAGCCAGGCGAGTGAACGACGAGTCCATCTGGAACATCCTCACCCGTGCATTCCGCCGCTGTTTGTAATATCTGCACACCGCCGAAACTGTGCCCTTGCCAGAAGATCGGAAGGCCTGGATGAAGGGTCTTTACGAACCGAGAGAAGCCTTGTAGATCCTTCACCCACGGATGCCAGTCGCGTGGATTTCCTTTCTTTGATTCTGGCTCCGGCCCATAGCTGAAGGTGCGGTTTTCGCAGCCATAAACGGCGTAACCTTGCGCGACCAATGCGATGGTCAGGGATGAGAAATCACCCGTTACACAATCCGTGCCCGGCACGATGAGCATGATCGCTTTGGGCTTCGTTTCAGGCAATGCGACCATGTAGGGTAGCTTCACGCCATCCCAACTTTCCCAGGTGTGCTTCGGCGGAGTCTCGTGACATTTGGGCAACGCATGATCACCAGGAGAAAGCTGCGAGACCGGCTTGTTGCTGAACCAGGCTCCGTCGAGCCATCGGGCCACTTTGGACATGTAGGAGTGCTTCATGGGAGCTGGGCCAGTAGTGATCGAGCCTTCGTAAGCAAGGGCGCATTCTGTTCCGGTCCAAACAAAGACACCACCGTGCTGATCTCATGGCGGGCCTCTTCGAGGCGTCCCTGCTTTTGCAGTAACGTGGCGAGTCCATGACTGGGGCGCAGTTCATGCCAGCAGGCTTTGATCTCGCGTGCTTGGGCCAGCGACTCGCGGTAGCAAGTTTCCGCGTGCGATTCGTCCGGCGGAGTCGCTTTCAAGGCGAGCTCGGCCTCAAGGCAGGAAAGCAGCGGCTCATAGACCCGCTCCTCAGACGACTTCGCCTGGACCCGTGCGCGAACGAGTTGGGCGGCGGCGGCTTCGAGTTGTCCGAGCTGAATCCGTGTCTCGATCAGCGCTGAAGAATGCTGGGCGGCGGCGAGGAGGGCTCCGGTCCGTTGCCAGCCATGCAGACAGCGCTCGATGGTCTCCACATGCCTAGCCTCGCCATCGAGCCGGAAGCGAGCCCATCCGTCGATTAGAAGACTCAGGGTGAGGAAATACGTGAAGGCCTGTTCCCGACAGATGGCGAGATGTTCCTCCATGCCGTCAAGAGCCGCTTCGGGATCGTCCAGCCAGAAATCATGGGACTGCTTCACGAGCCTCGCGAAAGCCTCGGTGTGGGGGAACTTCAGCTCCCGCGCCCATGCGATGGCTTCCCGCATCATCCGCCGTGAGAGGTCTGGTTTTCCGAGCATGAGCTGCGCCATGCCTGCCCAGGCCAGACAGGCGACTTTCGCATCCAGACCACGCATGGGGCGGGGGCCATCGAAAGCTTCGTAAGCCTTGATCCCCCGAGTCATGCAGTCCACACACCGCTCCAGTTGTCCGGTATAGTAGGCGTGGGTGCCGTGCGAAAGCCACGCCATCTCGCGCGCGCCGAGGTGCTCCATTTCTTCCGCAGCTTTGAGCGCTGCCGGATAGTTGGCCCGTGCGATGTGATAGGCAAAGATCGCGCTCAGCGCTTCGGCACGGCGGGGAACATCATGAATCTCACGGCACAGCTCGCTCACGCGGGCAAAGCTCGCCGCCACTTCCGGTGCTCCATAGCCTTTGATCATCGTCGCGGCGCGGCCACGCACGGACATCAGGTCCATCTCCAGGGTTCGGCGCTCGGTGGCCTCCGTGATCGAGTCCAGCAGGAGGATACCCCGATTGGTCTGCTCCAAGGCTTCACTTCCGGCGGCGCGATCAGCGGAGCAAACCGCAGCGCGCAGCCAAAACCGCGCGGCCTCGTCATTGACGCCTGCCTCCGTGTAGTGATGCGCGACGATTTCAGGCTGCATCGTGTCCGCATGACGTGAGGTAAGGAGCGCGGCAATCTGCCGATGGTAGTCGCGGCGTTTCCGCTTGAGCAGCGAATCATAAGCCTCCGCGTGAATCAGCGCGTGTCGGAAAACGAAGTGCCCATCATCCACATCCTCATCTGCAGGTGCGATGATCCCCGCCTTTACGAGCTGCATGATCTGCGTGTCTAGAGTGCCGTCTTCACCGCGCAGCTCGCGTAGCATTTCGATGTGAAATTCCTGGCCGAGCACGGCGGCAACCTGAGCCGTTTCACGTCCTGAGTTCAGCCTGTCCAGCCGCGCCATGAGCAACGCATGAAGACTGTCAGGGATGGCCATCGTCCGGGCTTCGCCTGCGAGTTCATAATGCTCCTCATGCTCCACGAGCATCCCGGAATCAACGACGTTTCGCGTCATTTCCTCAATGAACAAAGGCACACCACCAGCCTTCTTCACGATCTGCTGAGTCACTTCAACTGGCAGATCCTTACCAAGCACGAGCTGATCCACCAGCAGCAGTGCGCGTGATGCGGACAGCCTCGTCAAATCAATGCGCTGAGACTCCAACCAACCCGCAGGAAATTCCGGGCGCGAGGTGCAAAGAAGGAACACCCGGGGAATAGAACCCGCTTGCACGAGCCGCTGCAAAGCCTCCACAGTGGACGGATCAAGCCAGTGCAAATCTTCCACCACCAAGGCCACAGGACGGCGCGCGGCCAACCTCCTAATCAGCTCCGGCACGAATTCAAAAAGCCGCGCCCGCAACGCTGTCAGTGGAACCCGACCGTGAGCCGTATGGGCCACGCCCAGAAGCTGGCCCAGAAATTCAACGGTCTCACTTTCATCAAAGCCGTGCTCCGCCGCGAACCGCGTCATTCGATCCGCCTGATCTTCCGGCATGTCCACTTTTTCAAAACCCAACACTTCGCGCAACAAATCAATCACTGGCTGGAAGGCGCTGCCTTGGGCCTGAGAGCGACCATGCAGGGCCAGGAAGCAGCCTCCGTCATCCTCCACGATCTGCTCCACATCACGCACGAGTCGTGACTTGCCGATCCCCGCCTCACCTGAGACGAGCAACTTCAGAAAATCTCCCGCCTTGGCGCGCGCCCATGCGGAGAGCACGGCCTCCATCTCCATCTCACGCCCCACCATCGCGACACCGTGTTCAGACACTTTTTGCCTGTTGGTCGCATCTTGTTCACTGCTCACTTCATAGACCACGACTGGTTCCGCGATGCCGTGAAGATCGAACTCACCCAGCAGCTCGCCGTGAAAATGCGGCCGCACCAGACGCCATGTATCCAAGCTCATTACCACGCTGCCGGGGCGGGCCAGCGACTGCAACCGCGCGGCAAGATTCGGCGTTCGGCCCATCACCATTGATGACTCGCGCCGTTCGACAAATCCCAGTTCACCCACCACCAACAACCCCGTGTGAATACCAATGCGTAAACGCAGAGGATCAAGCCCATCTGAAAAGCGGACACGATTTAATCCCTCCATCGCAACCTGCATCGCCAAGCCTGCACGCACAGCTAGGACGGGTGCATCTTCACGCGAGGTGGGGTATCCAAAATAGACCAGCAAGCCGTCCCCGAGATAGTTCCCGATGTAGCCGTGAAAGCGATGCGCCACTTCGCCTGCCGCTTCGAGATACGTATTGACCGTCTCCCGGAAATCCTCGGGATCGAGCGTTTCAGAAAGCGCCGTGGAGCCCACCAGATCGCAGAACATCACGGTGAGGTGGCGTCGTTCCCCATCCAGACTCATCGTCTTGACGGGCTCGGACAACAGCGTCCCACACCTCCCGCAGAATCGGAATCCAGCGGGGTTTTCAAATTGGCAGGAATCGCAGCGCAAGCTCATGCAGTGCGCTCTTTTTAAACCAATCGAATCCAGTTAGCCAGTCTTTTGGTGCATTACCATTGGACGGTTACGGACGCGTTCAGCGTGCGTGATCTGCCAAACTCCTGACCGACCTCAGGGAAGTTATTGCTCTGGTAAGCTAGGTCGATGAAGACATGCGTGCTGGGGTAGAAGCCGAGGCCCGTCGTCCAACCAGCGTTGCCTTTTGCATCCGTGAAGCCACCGCCGCGCAGGTAGAGAAATTCTTTGAGAGGGATGTCCAAGCCTGCCATGAAGCGGTTTTCCGTGAGATGCCCCGTGTCGTTACTGAAGTGGGCCAACTCATAATCCAGATGCACAAGCCCGAACATTTTCCAGTTGTAGGCGATGCCCGGCTGCACGGTGAACTGATGCGTGGCATCGCTGGAGCTGCGGCGCAGCAGGCCTATCGCTGTTGGCGTCAGGGTCGTCGTATCCGTTGGCCCGTAGATGTAAGTGGTGTTCAGGCCAAGATACCATTTGTCTGCTGGAGACCACACGGTGCCGAAGCGGAAGTTCCAGATATTCTTCGTCGCGTCAGCGAAGTCGAATCCTGGTCCTTTGAACTCCGTCTCGCTTCGGGCGAAGCCAGCCGTAGCGCCCACAGATAAATCCTTCGTGAGCATCTTCGAGTAATTCAGCCGCGCGCCCCCGAGGTCGAACTTGAAATTCGCTGGCACATTCCGCACCGCATCTTCATTGCTCGTGATGAGGCCGACATCGAAGCGGAAGACACCGATGTCCTTCGTTCCAAAAGTGGCGCTCATCGAGCTGAAGTTCAGGAGGGTGCCATTGTCGAAGGCCACGTTTGAGTATTCCGCGCTCGCCCCAAAGTTGAAATGCGTGACAGCGCCTTTCCCATCCGAAGCATCAGGGAAGCGCCAAGCGATCGCCGCCGGATTGTTGGAAGAACCAAAGAGGCTCGCGGCAGACGCACCGCCATTGGCCGCAACATCGGCGTATGGCTCGAAGTGGTTCAGCGCAGCGGAATAGCGCAGCGAGAAATCCTGACCAGCGAAGGCATCACTGGCGGAT
The DNA here is from genome assembly GCA_025361865.1 of Phragmitibacter sp. GTDB lineage: Bacteria > Verrucomicrobiota > Verrucomicrobiia > Verrucomicrobiales > Verrucomicrobiaceae > JANYJH01. The sequence continues at coordinate 2,523 of JANYJH010000426.1, read as the reverse complement.
GAGATTGGCGGAAGCACGGCAAGGGCCGCAACGAAGAGGAGCACGATTCGTGGATATGACATAGGAGTGGTTGAGGGTGGGTGGGTTGTCAGTGGCACAGGGGAGTTCGTGGCCAGTCAGAAGAATGAGGATGGGGCATCTTTGTTTTCGCAGGGGGCTCATGTTTTTCACCCCCGACACGCAAAACTTCAAGTGGCTTCGGGAAAACTAATTCTGGCTTCGAGGAGTAGTTGAAGGGCTCTCAGATTTGATCCCCGCATCCGTCGTTGCTTCTGCCACAGAGGCCACAAAGCGGACATCAGACCGTGCCGCGAGCAACTCCAGCGATCCCGCCGGAAGCCGAGCCCGAAGGATATTCTGAGCGGGCACCTGACTCGCCACCTCACCGCCGGACTGGGCAATCCAATCCAGCAGATCCTTCGAGATGGTGGCGTCGATGTTCACTTCCACTCGGTCCTGTCCCAAGCGCAAACTTGGCTTGAGTTGCGAGACTCCTGCGATGACGATCTCGCCACGGCTCAGCTTGACCAGATACATGAGCTGCGCGTCCATCTTCTGCGGCCTTTCAGGTGATGCCTCCAGACTGATCTTTCCGCTTTCTCCTGCCATGCCAACTAGGGTTTGAACCGCTGGCGGTTTTTTCGCGGCCCCCACCCCTTCCTTGTAGCACCACGAAAAACAGAGGACATCCGCCAACACCGCTCCGCCTGCCAATGCGCCCAATATCAATGTGCGTGAAAGGGAGTTCATATTTTAGGCTGGGCCTGAGGTTGATCGCTCTGTTTTGACTGAGGACAGGAAGTTCACCTGCGCGAACTCTGCATGATTCACGACTTCACACCATGCGTAGAAATACGCATAGCCACTGGCGGCCATGCGTGAGAGATTATGTCTTTTTCATGTATGAACTTGACGTTGTATGACTTACGCATATTTTGCGCCAATGTTTCATTTTTGATTGGGGCAGAGTTCGTAACCGAAAAACTTTTACATGGCCGGTTCGCACATCACCCAAGCGCAATTGCAGGCCTTCTCCGACTGCCTGCACCGCATCTATGGTGAGCCCGCAGGAGAGAACCCCATCCCAGCTATTCTTGACTCCGTAGAAGAACTCATGCGACTCAATTCGCTCGCTGCGGACGAGTTGAAAGGGGACGCCACGCTGAAGGGCGGCGGCACGCGGTTGATCCGGCACACGCATCTGGGGTCCCGCGGCTATGAGAATCATCCCTTGGTGCAAAAGATTCCCTTCCTCACTTCGCACGATCACCCGATGATTCAGCATGTGCTGAAACACGGCTTCCAACCCGCGTTAAAAATGTCTGACTTCGTAACGCAGCGCCAGTTGCACAACATCAGTCTCTACGAGTTCAACAGCAAGGTCCATGAGTGGCGCGATCAACTAGCGATGGTCCTGCCAACGTGCAGCGGCAGCATCAGCATCGCCTTGAATCGTGACCGGGTATTCTCATCTGAGGAGTTCTTCCTTCTGCGACTTCTCCAGCCGCATCTCCACCGCGTGATCAATCGTTGCGCCCTCTTTAAGCGCATCCCCGGCAACGAACAGCTCACGCCGCGCGAGCGCGAGGTGCTCTACTGGATCACGCAGGGCAAACGCGATGAGGAGATCGCCTTTCTCCTCAAATCCAAGCCAAGGACCGTGAACAAGCAGGTGGGCTGCATCCTGCTCAAGCTCGGGGCGGAGAACCGGGCGTCTGCCGTGGCGATGGTGCTGGCGGGAACAGAGAAGCGGCCCGTCGAACACCAGCGCTGACAGCGAACCGTTCACGCTCCGCATGAAAACGTTTCATCGCGCATCAGGGTGCGATTGTTCCGCTTTGGCACCCGCGATGCTACCATGTGCTTATCTCTTATGATGGCAGCCAAGCTCCCTGCAATGACACTCCGTGAATGGAGCGGCCCGTTCACCTCTGAACTCGTGCTGGAGCCAGGACGTTTCGGTCTCGGTCGGGTGCCGAACAAGACCCAGCCCGTGGGCTTTGCCAAGGCTATCTGCGGGTTTTGTTCAACGGGGTGTGGCCTTAAGATTCATCTGGATGAAAAGGGCCAAGCCGTTAATCTCACGCCAGATACGGACTACCCGGTGAACCTCGGCATGGCTTGTCCGAAGGGCTGGGAAGCGCTGACGCCACTCGCGGCGGATGATCGTGCGACGCAGCCCATCTTGTATGGTCAGCCCGTGGACTGGCCGACCGCGATGGTGGCTTTTGCGCATCACTTTAAGGACATCCAGGAGAAGCATGGGAAGGATAGCGTAGCCTTCCTGAGCACGGGTCAAATGATGACGGAGGAGATGGCATTTCTCGGTTCACTGGCGAAGTTCGGCATGGGCATGATCCACGGAGATGGCAATACGCGGCAGTGCATGGCCACAGCGGTCGCGGCTTATAAGGAGAGCTTCGGCTTCGATGCGCCACCGTTCACCTATCAGGATTTCGAGGAAAGTGATGTGCTAGTCTTCGTCGGTGCGAACCCTTGCATTGCCCATCCCATCATGTGGCA
>JANYJH010000421.1 GCA_025361865.1 Phragmitibacter sp. | reverse complement strand
ACACACTCTACGAAAGCGATCTGGTGAAGGGCATTCCATGAATGCCCCGGCATGTTGAATTCAGATCAAGGAGCGGCGGTATGATACCGCCGTTGAAACTCTACCCGCGAAGCGGCAAATCCCGAAACTGAAGTGCCGCTGTCGCGGTGGAGGGATGGTCGGCGGTATAAAACCGCCGCTCCTTGGGTGTGGGATTCATACCCGGAAGGCCGCCGGATGAGTTTCAAAAATCAGGGTAGGCGGAGTGCTTGCCATACAAGTTTTTTGTTGAATGCAAGGACGGCCCCTTATCACTATCCTCCTACTTGGGCGATCCAGTCACGGAGGTGCATCTCAAGCCTAGAACCCTCAGCACTCGAAAGTTCATTTGTGTGGGCAATCACGTTCCTCGTGCGCTCGGTTTCCTTAATTCTAGACGTTACCCAAGCTTGATCAGGAAAAAGGTCTTTGAACAGATTCCAGTGATTGATAATTAGCAATGCTAGGTCACCGAAGTCCAAATAGTAAATTGGGTGGGCGTTCCTACCGACGTGCCAGGAATTCTTCTCCTCGCTTTGTTTTCGGTTTTCGTATTTCTTCTTCATCTCGGTGTTGGACCGCGTGTCGAACCAGTTTTCGCCGTCGGCTTCTTCGAAAGAGCTGGTGATGAATTCACGAACTGAATTCTCGAAGACAAATAAGAGTCGGTAATACCGCTGCATTTGTTTCGAGCTTGATCGAATACGGTCCGATGCCGCAACAAATAGATCGTGGTCGCGTAGTTCTTCTGGGGAATTGGCAGGAGTGCGAAGCAATCCTGCCGTCCGCAAGTCCCTAGCAGCATGTGATGCCATTAGTCCCTTAAAAACAAACTCATTGATGCGCGTATTCATCCCATGAGTTCCTCGCGCATTGCCTTAAATATGGCGCGAAAGGTGTCAATGTTTTGAGTGTCTGGCAGATGGACTTCAATGCGATACACCAGTCCAAACTGCGCTGACGGAAGATCGATCTTGGTTTTGATTTCCGGCTTTTCCTCTACAAGCTTTTCTTCAGGTGAGGATTTCTCTTTCTCTTCTACTTTGTGAAGCGGGTGCGTCGCTGCGAAGTCTGCACAGGAGGCGAATGCCTTAAGTGTCGAGGCCATCTTGAGGGCTACTGCGTCACCTGCACCAGTCTTGGTCTTGAACCATCCTTTGAGATGTTCAGCGGTCTTTTCGTGTGCCTTTGGGTTGGCGTTATACAAATCATCATATGCTGCTCGGATTCGCTGTGCCAAGACCGCCTTCGTTTTAGATCCATCCACAAACTCTCTGTAGTGAGTTTGCGGTTTTCCTGATACATCCAACATTCCTAGATAACGGAAGAGTTTGATGAACGCCCTATCGTTTGAACTCGTAAAGCCAAGATCTTTCAGGAATTCATGCGTGAATGATTCGGGGACTGCGGCTTTCTGAATGGCTGTCAGGATCTCGGACAGATTCTTGACCGAGGGCATGTAAGGAACGTTTTGGTCCATTTGGTGATAGGTATATATGAATTTTTGACCTGCCCAAAACGGTTCATCATCAACGCGCTTTCTCAAGCAATTGCTTAATGCTTCTACCCACCTCCAGCCCCAACCATGCTGGCATCGGGTGCGCACATTCTGGCGGGATCAAGCGCTTCAGTCAGTTCGGCTTCGGTGATGCCTAGCTCGCTGAGGCGCTCCATGCAGAGCTTGCGCACGGGGGTGCCGGTCTTGGCGCTGAGCTTGGCGATCTCGGCAGCTTTGTCGTAACCGATCTTGCTGTTGAGGCCGGTGACCATGGCGAGGCTGTATTCGATGAGGTCGTTGCAGCGCTCTTTCTTGGCAACGATACCGTCCACGCAGCGGGTGCGGAAGATGATGCTGGCGTTGGTGAGGAGTTCGATGCTTTCGAGCAACGCGGCGGCGAGGGCGGGCATCATGACGTTGAGGTCGAAGTTGCCGTTGGCACCGCACCAGGTGACGGTGGCGTCGTTCCCGATGACGCGTGCGCAGACCTGCATGAGGCTCTCGCACATGACGGGGTTGACCTTACCAGGCATGATGGAGCTGCCGGGTTGGGTGGCGGGGATGGCGATCTCGCCAATGGCGCACTGGGGGCCGGAGCTGAGCCAGCGGACGTCGTTGGCGATCTTGAAGAGGCTGGTGGCGATGGTCTTGAGCTGGCCGCTGGCTTCGACGAGGGCGTCCTTGGCGGACTGGGCTTCAAAGTGATCCTTAGCTTCGATGAAGGGCAAGCCGGTCTTCTCCGCGATGATGGCGATAGCAAGTCGCGGCATGTCGGGATGGCTGTTCAAACCGGTGCCGACGGCGGTGCCTCCGAGGGGCAGTTCCATGATGGCATTGAGCGCCTTGTGAACGCGGCTGCCAGCGAGTTCGGCCTGTCGCGCGTAGCCTTTGAACTCCTGACCGAGACGCACGGGCGTGGCGTCCATGAGATGGGTGCGGCCAATTTTGAGCACGTCCCAGAATTCGGTGGCCTTCTTATCGAGTGAGACTTGCAGGGCCTCCATCGCGGGCAGGAGCTTCTTGTTCAATTCCTGCGCGACGGCGACATGCATCGCGGTGGGGAAGGTGTCGTTGGACGACTGCCCCATATTGACGTGATCGTTCGGGTGGACGGGATCTTTGGCACCGATGGGCTTGCCAGCGATCTGGCAGATGCGATTCGAGATGACCTCGTTCGCATTCATGTTAGTGCTGGTGCCGGAGCCGGTCTGGTAGATGTCGAGCACGAAATGGGCGTCCAGTTTGCCTTCGGCGACCTCCTGCGAGGCTTGCTCGATGAGGTCGGCCTTGTCCTTCGGCAGAAGTCCCAGTTCGCAATGCACGCGGGCGACGGCTCCTTTGATGAGGCCGTAAGCGTGAACGATGGGGTAGGGGACGGGGCGACCGCTGACGGGGAAGTTCAGGACGGCGCGTTGAGTGCTGGCTCCATAGAGAGCTTCAGCCGGCACGGGCATCTCGCCCATGCTGTCTTTTTCAATTCTGGTGCTCATGTTCTTCGGTTAGATGGCACCTTTACGAAGGTAAGTGAAGGCACAGTAACCGAGGAAGAGAAACATGGATGCGAAGAGGATACCTGGGATCATTCATTCGGTTTAGCGAGGAAATTCATTATGGCAACAGGCAACAGGCACAAAGGCACGCCGTATGAAACTGATTCTGCTTTGTGCCTCAATGCCCGTTTGCCTTTTAGGATCAAAAATCATTTGCAATTCCTGAGCTTCTCCCTACTCTCTGCGCCTCTTATGGCAAAAACGTGCTGGATCGAACGCAACAAGCGTAAACAAAAAACTGTTGAGAAATACGCCAAGCTCCGTGCGGAGATGAAGGCGAAGGGTGATCATGTGGGGCTCTCGATGCTCCCACGCGATGCGAGCCCGACTCGACTCATCAACCGCTGCCGTGTCTCTGGTCGTCGCCGCGCATTCATGCGTCGCTTCGAGATGTCACGTCTGACCTTCCGGGAAATGGCATTGCACGGGTTGATTCCCGGGGTGACCAAATCCAGTTGGTAAGTTCTAGGCCATCGGCATAGAGTTTTGGCCTTGTCAGGGTGTCTCTCCTGAGACACCCTTGTTTTGTTTTCATGGACAATGCCTATCTATTCTTACATCGCAGAAGATACAGAGAAGGGCTGCCCTCGTTGTCGGCGCGGCTTTGATCTGCGCCGTCCACTGGATCGGGCTGCACTGACTCATTGTCCACTTTGTAAGCAGCCTGTCCGAAAGGTCATCACCTCGGTCAATACTCCGCGAATCACCAAACCCACATCTATATCCGATGCTAAAAGTGCAGGTTTTACGGTGCTTGAAAAACGGTGCGATGGATCGTATGAAAAGCTATAAGGCGCACGACTCGTCTTGCGCCGCTCCATGAACTACCTCCTAGAAACCCCCATCCTAGCTCTCGCTACTGAAACGGTGGCGCGTGAGTGGGACTTAACGGGGAGTGAAATACTCTGGAACGCGGGCATCGTGTTCTTCTTCGTCCTCCTCAATGCCTTCTTCGTGGCGGCTGAGTTCGCTATCGTGAAGGTGCGCGACAGCCAGCTTCAGGAAGAAATTGATGAGGGCAATCGCGGTGCGCTGTTTGTGCGTAGCGTCATCGAGAACATGGACGAATACCTGTCCGCCGCGCAGCTCGGCGTGACGCTGGCCAGTATCGCCTTAGGTTGGGTGGGTGAGCCCTACCTCGCGCATATGATTCAGCCGCTCCTTTTCAAAGTGGGCATCAGCAGTGAAACCGTCGTGCATGGCATCGCGCTCGGCGTCGCCTTCGTCATCATCACATTCATGCATGTGGTGCTGGGGGAACAGACGCCGAAGGTTCTGGCCATTCGCAAAGCCCTCCCGGCGGCGCTCTTGCTGTGCCGTCCGTTGCATCTTTTCTTCGTGATCTTGAAGCCAGCGATCCGCCTGCTGAACTGGTCATCCAATACGATTCTGCTGAAGGTCTTTCGTGTTGATCCCGTGGCTGGCAGTGAGCGTGTTCATTCTGAGGAAGAGCTGAAGCACATCGTTTCCGAGAGCGAGAAATCGGATGAAGTGACCGAAACGGAGAAGCACATCGTCTTGAATGCACTCTCACTCAATGACCGTTATGTCCGTGACGTGATGACGCCGCGTAAGGACGTGGTCTGGCTGGATGTGGCAGAATCATTCGAGACGAACCTCAAGATCGCGCTGGAGTCCAAGCATACGCGCTTCCCGCTGGTGGAGGGCCATCTGGATCACAGCGTCGGCTTGATCCACATCAAGGATTTGCTTCGTCTCACTCAAGAAACAGGCAAGAAGGAACTCCGCAATATCAAACGCGACCTGCTCATGGTGCCGGAGATGATGCCGATAGATAAACTGCTCCGCATGTTCCTGGAAAAGCACGCGCACTTGGCCTTGGCCGCTGATGAATACGGCGGCGCAGTCGGAATAGTCACGCTCGATAACGTCGTGGAAGAGATCGTCGGAGACATTCAGGATGAGTTCGACTCCGCCGTAATCCCTGAGTTCCGTAGGCTTAACGATGACGAGTTCGAGGTCGAAGGAATGCTAAATCTCTATGAGTTGAATGAGCTCGCTGATCTGGAACTTGAGAGTGATGAAGTCACCACCGTCGGCGGCTATGCCACGCATGTGCTCGGTCACTTCCCGAAGCAGGGTGAGAAATTGCGCATCGAACATTACGAAGTGACGGCGACGCAAGTCGAAGCCCACCGCGTGGTGCAGCTTCATTTCAAGCGCTTCGTTGAGCCTGTCGTGGGCGAAGCCGAGCCGCAAGAAGTAGCGGAGGCGAGCGAGAAACCCTAGAGTCCCAGCCATCGCGAAATGATTGGGCCGCGAAGAATCAATGAAGCAGACAGAAGAATGTCTGTGCTGCGTTCATCGCTAAGGCCCGTCCAAAGCCTTCGTGATCTCCGCTGCGATGTTGTTCAGCTCAGCCACAACCTTTGTGCTGGGCGCTGCTGCATCTACTCTCCAGAGTCGAATGCGCAGGCTCTGCGGGTCTGCCATTGAACCTAGGCTATCAGGCTTCTCACCCACCATCGCGCCATTTGCTAGGACCATGGTGGTGTCCGTTCTCTTCCTCGGTGGCAGGTTCTCGGTGCGAATCTCAAGGAAGTCTGGAAAGCTCTTCATGGGATGCGTGGGAATGGCCTGAGCCACGAACCGCAGTGACCTCGCGTGCTTGGTTCCCGTGAAATGCTGGGCCAAGGCCATCAGGGCTGAGATGGCCGCTGCCGTATCTTCCTTGTCCGCCGCATAGCTCGCGATCACGCTTACGAATTGATCCGCTTTTGGTGTTCCCACCAAATCAACCGTGAGATCAACCAGCGTCTTCCCACTCGCATCGAAAGGCCGGGGCACCACCTGATAGCCCATGTTATCAAAGCCCATCGTGCTGGTGATGAAGCTCACGGCGATCTCCATGTTCTCCTTCTGATCTGGCGTGCGCGGCCCGATGTCTTGCGTGAAAATGCGCTGATACCGCGCGAGGTCATCCGCATTGATGTCCCTCCTCATCATGGAAGCGAGCTGCGATGGCTTGGTGGGAACTTCCTTCGCGGCATTCCGCTTTTGAAAATAGAGGATGAATGACAGCGCGCCCATGATGAAAAGGCCGAGCGGCAAACCGCCGACCAAGAAGCGGATGAGGCGTCCGACGAAAGGCGGATCAATAGCGGGAACAGGCTCAGACATAGGAATGATCAGCTAGAGACGGCCTTTACTGGCATCCAACTCACTCATCACCGCGTCTGCTGCGCGACGATACGCCCCGCCTTCGCCTAGCTGAGCCACGACTTTAGCCAGCTCCGTCTTCAGGGCTTCCCGCGCTTCTTTGTCCTGCAACAGATGCAGCATTTCATGGCTGAGTTTCGCGGGCTTGAAGGCTCCCTGCACCATTTCTTTGACGACTTGCCGCCCGGCGAGGACGTTGACCATGCCGATGTGCTTGATCCGCACGACGGCCTTGCCGACGACATACGTGAGCGGGTTGACCTTATAGACGAGCAGGTAAGGGAGGCCAAAGCAAGCCGCCTCCAGTGTGGCGGTGCCGCTGGCGACGAGGCCGACCTGGGCGCGTTGCATGAGGTCGTAAGCACTGCCTACTTCCACCCAGGAACGGGCTTCAGGCATGTCTGAGGCGGCGATCATCGTGCGCATGTCTGCGGCCAGACGTTCGTTCGCCGCTGAAACGGCAAATCGCGCGGTGGGCATCTGTTGTTTGATGAGCTTGGCCGTCTCCATCATCACGGGAAAGAGCTTCCTGACCTCCGTGCTGCGGCTCCCTGGAAAGAAGCCGACGAGGCCCTCTTCACGCGGCCAGGCCCGACGGTAAGTTTGCACGCGGTCCACCATCGGATGACCAGCGAACTCGGTGCGGAGTCCGCTTGTTTCATAGAGCACTTTCTCAAACGGGAAGATGCAGATCATCAGGTCGAGCACCTTCGCCATCGTCTTCACACGGCCCTTCTTCCAAGCCCACACTTGGGGGCTGATGTAATAAATGATCTTTCCGACGTAGCCTGATTCCCGCAGCGCTTTCGCGAGACGGAGGTTGAATCCGGGATAATCAATTAAGATCACCGCCTCCGGCTTCAACGCCGAGAGAGCCTCCATCGCTTGATCCATTTTCTCACGGAAGTAGCCGTATTTTTTCAGCACTTCCCAAAGGCCGACCACACCTGCTTCCTCCGTC
>JANYJH010000387.1 GCA_025361865.1 Phragmitibacter sp. | reverse complement strand
GCAAGAACTCCGGCGTCACCGGATTCACGCCGCTCTCGCCCTGCACTGGCTCCAATAGGATGGCCACGGTGTTGTCCGTGATGGCCGCTTCTAGCGCCTCCACATCATTGAAAGGCACATACTTAAAGCCGGGGAGCAGTGGACCGAAGCCACCGTGAATCTTCTCCTGCGCAGTCGCGGTCATGGTCGCAAATGTCCGCCCATGAAAACTCCCTGTGAAGGTGAGGATCTCGTAACGCGGCGTGCCATCGGCCTTCGGCTTCATCACACCAAACCGACGCGCCAGCTTGATGAGACCTTCATTGGCCTCAGCGCCGCTGTTGCTGAAGAAGCACTTCCCGGGGATGCCGAGCACATCTTCCACGAGCATCTTCGCGAGGATGCCCTGATGTTCGATCTGATACCAGTTCGAGATGTGCATCAGCGTCGCCGCCTGATCCTGAATGGCCTTCACAACCTCAGGATGACAATGCCCGACCGGGCACACGGCTACACCACCGGCGAAGTCCAGATAAGACTTCCCATCCCGATCCCACACCCGCGTCCCACTGCCGCGCACCGGCCAGAAATCAAAGCGGCCATAGTTAGGCATGACATATTTATTGATCAGGGTATCAGGCATATTCGTTTGAGTTCAGGAAATTATGACAAAGCCTTCCAGCTTCGAGGCAGCGGTATCGAGAGTGTAAGTAGGTGTCACCCCGTGCGCCTGATGCCTTGCAAGGATCAGACAATCAGAGAAGTCAGCCGACGTGGATGGATACGTTTCAAGCGCCTTGTCGAAAGCCGCTTCATCTTCAATCTGCAAGCCACGGGTCTGCCGCATGATATGAAGAATTTTGAGCAGATCGGACTTGGGATATTTGTAAGCCTTACGAAGCACCCAGCTCAATTCACAGATCACAGGCACACTGATCCAGCCGGGGTTCGTTTCACTACAACGCTCCAGCAGGAACCGTGTGCAAAGGGGGGACTGCACCGGATCGTCCTGCGTGTAATGCCGCGCGAGGATATTGGTATCCAAGCCGATCATTTCTCGCTGCAACTGGAAATGGCTTCATGCATCTCTTCGATGCTGATCGAGCGCAACGGACGCGGCAGGATTCCTGCCGTTTCCTCAATGGAATAACGCTTCTGTGGTTTGGCCAGCAAGGTTCCGTCCGCATTCGCGCACAGCTCTACCGTGACATCCTGCTCCCATCCAAGAGACTGCCAGATCTCTGGAGGAATCGGCAATGTGCCGTGTTCTGTCAAAACGGTGACCATGGGGGAGGATAGCACGCGGGCAGTCCTTGTCACGCCTAGAGAGTGATCTCCGTGCCGATGCCGCCGTCGGTAAAACATTCCAGCACCAACGAATGCGGAATGCGTCCGTCAATCATGTGGACCTTACCGACACCGCCGCGAAGCGAATCCAGCGCGCTGTCCACCTTTGGGATCATGCCGCCGGAGATGATGCCTTCTGCTTTAAGCTGAGCGATGGACGCCGCATTGAGCGTGGGAATGAGGGTGCTGTTATCCTTCGGGTCACGCATGACGCCGAGCACATCACTGAGGAAGATGAGCTTGGAAGCCTTGAGTTTCTTGGCAAGCGCGCACGCTGCAATGTCCGCGTTCACATTTAGGGTGTGACCCGTGCTGATTTCTTTCGCCACGGGCGAGACCACTGGCACCACTTCACCTCTCACGGCGAGGTCGATGATCTCGGTATCGCACTCGATGACTTCGCCGACAAAACCAAGGTCAGCGGGCTCACCTGTGGCGGGGTCTTTACCCATCATGCGCTGGCCGAGAAACACGGATGTTCCTGGCAGTCCGATGGCTCTGCCTCCCGAGGCTTTGATGCTTTGCACGAGATCAGGATTGATGACCTTGGCCAAGGTGTTCTCTACAATCGAGATCGTCGCTTCATCTGTCACGCGCAGTCCGCCGATGAACTTGGCCTCAAGTCCGGCGTCCTTCATGGCTTTGGAGATGGCCTTGCCGCCGCCATGCACCAGCACCGGATTGATGCCCACTGCTTCAAGGAAAACGATGTCGCGCAAAAGACTGTCCACCAGCGAAGGCTCCTCCATGGCACTTCCTCCGACCTTGATGAGAAAGGTCTGGCCACGAAAATTCTGGATGTAGGGCAGCGCTTCGATGAGGACAGCGGCTTTAGGAGTCTGGTCTTGAGTCGTCATTGCTATTTAGGCATCTTGGAGTTCAGCACGACATCAAGCCAGGCCTGTCTGCCGCTTCGCATGAACCGCCGCTGAATACTCTGCCGCATTGAAGTCCACATACTCCTCGCTGAGATCAGTCGTGAAGACGTTGTAGTTGGCGGCCCCCAGATTGAGATCAATGGTGACCGTGAACGTGGGCTTCTTCACCACCTTCTCCAACTCCTTCACCGGCGTGCCTGCGGTCAGTCCGTTCTTCGCAGCGATGAGTCCGCCGAAGTAAATGTCCACCAGTTCCTCCCGGATACGGGCACCTGAGTAGCCGACGGCATGGATGATACGGCCCCAATTCGGATCGCCGCCATGCCAGGAACATTTGACCAGCAGGCTCTTCGCCACCGTCTGAGCCACGACCTTGGCGTCCATGTAAGTGCGCGCACCTTGCACGCGGACTTCGACGAATTTCGTCACCCGTTCGCCATCGCGCACACACATCTTCGCCAGCTCCAGCATGACCTTTCTCAAGGCCGCGCGGAACAGCTCCGTGCAGGGGCTCCGGCTCTTGATGAGCGGGATTTCGCTCGCGCCGTTGCTCATCACGATGACCGTATCATTCGTGCTGGTATCCCCATCAATAGTGATGCGATTAAAGCTCTGCTCAACCGCCGACTGCGTGGCCCGCTTCAGTTCCGCAGGGTCCACGGCCGCATCTGTCGTGATGAAGCAAAGCATCGTAGCCATGTTCGGACAAATCATGCCCGCACCTTTGGCGATGCCTCCAATGCGGAACGGCTTCCCTTCGCACTCGACCTCAATCGCGTAGCTCTTAGGCTTCGTATCGCTCGTCATGATGGCCTGTGAAGCGGCATCAGAGCCCTTCGCATCGAGAGCTTCCACCAGTTCGCCGATGCGTGGTGTGACCCGTTCAATCGGCATGTTCATGCCGATGATGCCCGTGGAAGAAACGAGCACCTGCTTCATGCGCACGCCCAGTTTCTGCGCCACGGCCTTGGTCATCGCCTTGGCATCGCTGATGCCTTGAAGACCGGTGCACGCATTCGCATTGCCGCTGTTCGCGATGATCGCGCGGATATCGCCCTCCTTGATATGCTGCTGGCAAAGCCTCACGGGTGCGGCTTTGACGCGGTTCGTCGTGAAGCAACCTTCCGTGGCCGTGGCCCGGTCAGAAACGATCAAGGCTAAATCAAGGCGTGTCGCGGTGGGGTTCTTAATGCCACAGGAAATCGCGGACGCGCGGAAGCCCTTCGCAGCGGTGACGCCACCAGGGATTTCTTTGAAGTCAAATTCAGTCGGGGAGGCTACAGGCTTGCTCATGGCGGCGGTGAAGGGATGCGTGGCAGGGTTACAAGACCATCAGTCCTGCGGTTTCATCGAACCCGCAGATGATATTGAGATTCTGCACGGCCTGCCCTGCCGCGCCCTTCACGAGGTTGTCCTCTGTGCTCATTAAAATCAGACTGCCAGCACGCTCATCAAGCGACCAGCCGACATCAATAAAATTCGTGCCCGTGACATTCTTCGTGTCCGGGCTGTTGTTCCTTCCGAGCAGCCGCACGAAGGGCTGATGGGCATAAGCTTCCGCATACACACGCTCCACGTCAGCGAGAGTCACGCCCTCACGGAGCGCTGTAAAAATAGTGGTGCAGATGCCTTGATTCACCGGAATCAGATGCGTCACGAAACTGAAGCGCACGTTCCGACCCGCCGCCAAATCAAGCTCCTGGCTGATCTCGCTGATGTGCCGGTGCTTCGGCACGCTGTAGCTGCGCACGCTTTCGTTGCACTCGCAGTAGAGCAGCGGCACGCTTTCTTTTCTGCCCGCGCCGCTCACACCACTCATGCTGGAAACCGAGATGGCATCTTCCGTGAGCAAACCCTCCCGCAACAGCGGCACCAAGGGCACCAGAACGCTCGTCGGATAACAGCCGGGACAGGCGATCAAACGCGCGCCTTTGATGACATCGCCCTTGATCTCCGGCAGCGCATACACCGCTTCATCC
>JANYJH010000358.1 GCA_025361865.1 Phragmitibacter sp. | reverse complement strand
AGCGCGTCGGGTTGTTTCCCAAACTGCGGATAGCTGGCACCGCGAATGAGCTGATAGAGGGGCGCGCTGTGGCAGTCGGCCGAGTAGAGGTTCCCCCATGAGTCCCAACAGAGGCCGAAGGGATTGACTTGGCCGCTGGTCCAAAGCTCCACCGCAGAGCCGTCGGGCTTGAAGCGAAAGACGCTGCCACTGGTGACATCGAATGCCGGGGAATCGACTCCAGGCTTCTTGTGTTCGGGTCGCACCGCGAAGTGGCTGGTGTTGCTGAAACCATGCGTGGCATAAACCCAGCCATCGAGCCCAAGACGAAAGCTGGAGATCATGCCATGCGTGTCTTTTTCATAGCCGAGTGGGCCGAAGAGAAGCGTGCGCTTGTCGGCCTTGCCGTCGCCATCCGTGTCTTCGAGATAGAGGATGTTCGGAATGCTCCAGGCGATGCAGCCGTTCTTGTAAGGCAGCACGCCGGTGGGAATGTTCAGGTCGGTGGCGAAGACGGTGACCTTATCGGCGCGGCCATCGCCATCGGTGTCCTCAAGGATGCGGATCGTGTCTTTACTGCCCGGCGCACTGGTGGTGTCGGCGCTCCATTGCTCCTTCTTCACGGCGAAGGGATATTCCTGCGTGCAAGTGACCCAGAGTCGGCCTCGAGCGTCGAAGGCCATATTGATGGGCTTTCCACCAAGCTGAGATTCATCGGCGAAGAGCTGGACCTCGAAGCCCTCAGGCACATGGAAGCCTTTGCGTTCGATCTCTGCTGGTTGCGGCTCAGAGGCACGGAAGAAGCGGTTCGGGTCTTCAGTCAAAGCGTGCGCCTGACGAAAAAGAAGTGCCCAAGCGAATAGGCTGATTCGGAGCGTGCGCGATGTCATGGAGAGGGAGCGTTCAAGCATGAAAAGACCATACTCCAGAGCGCGCCGGAGTTATCGCCAACCAGTCTCAATCAATCCGCAAATTCCCGAGATCGGCGAATTCTATCTCATCCATCAAGCCGAAATGCTGGGGCAGCGCGGCCTCTCCGATGAGCGGTGCGAGGCCCGGTTTCAGCGCCAGATAGAGTTCCCGCAGTGAGGCTGGAAGGCTGGCCTCATCAGCCATCAAGAGCAGCCAGTGTTCCCCTTTGATCGGGAGGAGTGCGAGGGTGCCTCGGTCGTTTCTTTGGCTGATTTCTTCCGTCTCATTTCCGCCGATGGAGCGCGTGAACGCCTGATTGGCGGCGATCAAGGCTGCGCCTAAGACGGCCAGTTCTTCGCTCTTATGCGGAGTGAATTTCAATGAAGTCTCATGGGCCATGCAGACGCCGTTCGCATGGATGAGCGCGGCGTAGGTGGCCCCGCTCTTCAGGAATGAGGCCAGCGTTTCATGGACGCGACCCGAGGAGGCGCTGGCCGAAGGAGGTGCTCCTAGCTCAGCGACGTGGGATTGTTTCCTATGGATCGTGGATCTCATCATGGTGATCAAGGTGCCCTGCCTGGCCCGATAAACAAGACCCAGTGCGGCTCAGCTCTGAGCGGGTGTAGCCGAAGCGCCTCCTCGCTGTTCCATCAGGGCGTTGAAACGATAGAGCACGGTCTGGGAGATGGCGTTGAGCGTGGTGAGCACATTAACTCCAGTTGATGCGCTGGCTTCGTAACTCAGAAAACGTTGCGCACGATTGTTCAGCAAATGCTCCATGTATTCCACGGAAGCGACGCCGGGCATGTCACGCTTGTTGTATTGCAGAACAATGGGCATCCGTTCGGTGGACTGACCATTGAGACGAAGGTTCGCCTCGAGATTCGCAAAGGCTTGGAGGTTATCGTTCATCCGGTCGAGCTGCGAATCAGCCACGAAGACGACGCCATCTGCCTGTCGCAAAACGAGCTGGTAGGTCGCGTTGTAAGTGACCTGACCGGGCACGGTGTAAAGGTGAAAGCGGGTGTTGTAACCAGCTACGACCGCCGCTTCGACGGCCAGAAAATCAAAGAAGAGGGTTCGATCTGCCGTGGTGGCGAGCGAGACGAGATCACCCCGCGTGGACTGATCCAGACACGCGTGGACGTATTGTAAATTCGTGGTCTTTCCACCCAGTGGAGGGCCGCAATAGACGATCTTAAAGCTGACCGTGCGCTCGGCTTTGTGGATGGCAGCCATTCGTGGAAATCCTAGGAGGAAGGCGGTGTCTCGCGGAGCATCTGCGCAACCTCACGGGCGATCAACGTGATCTTCTCCGGCAATCCAGAATCATGGTGGCTGGTGTCATGCAACACGCAAAGGGTCGTGGGGCCTTGGAAGCTGAAGGTGACGACGTGGCTGTTGTCGCTTCTCATGCTGAAGGTCTCTGTGCCTTCGATGCCAGTCTCGGCGATGAGCGGCTGAAGATGGCTGAGGAGTTTAGCGGCACGATTGCGGAAGCTTTCAGCGTCCGGCGTAGCAGGACCTGAGAAGCCGACTTCACGTCCGTCCATGAGGCAGACGACGGAGGTAATGCCCTGCTGTTGGCTGGTGGCGCGGATGATGGAGGCGGCATCGTCTTGAGCAACCGCACCGAGCAGAGCGCGCATGAGCAGTCTGCGGGTTTGCTTGTCAGGACTTGGGGCTGGCTCGCGATCAACAACGGGGGCCGCTGGAGCTGCTGCCACGGGAGCCGTGAAAGTCGGTTCCTCCACTACCGCAGCGAAGGGGCTTTTGATCAGGGTTTCGGCTGGCTTAGTGTAGGCCTCAAACGGGGAGGGCTGGCTCGCTGGAACGTAGGGTGTATAAGGCGCGAAGGGGGGCTCCGGCTCCGGCTCAGCAGGTGCCGAAAGATCTAGGAATGATCCCACTGACTCTCCAAAGAATGGCTGAGGAGCCTCAGCAACAGGAGCAGCGGCCCGTAAGAATGGAGATGGCGCGGGAGGTTCTGCAACTGGCGCAACGGGTTCCGTGAAGAACGGCTGCGGCGTTTCGGGAGCTGGTGGCATGGCAGGTTGCTCCCAGGACTGCGCGGCTGCGGTGAAAGGATTATACGCCTCGCTGGTCGGAGCCATGAAAGCCGGCGCTGGGGTCGGCTCGAAAGGCAAGGCCACAGGGGAAGCGGAGGCATGAAAGACTTCATCCACGGGCAGTTGCACGATGGTCTCAGGGCGGGCATTGATCAATAGGCTGCGGAAGCTTTCTTCCAGACCGGCGATGATCGTGGAGAGCTTCACCTCGACGCGCCCCGAGGGAACCTGACTGCGTAAAGGAGCTAAGGCCAAGCTGACGTTGATCCAAGAAGGAATCAGATCCGGGCTCATGCCTAGTTCCTGCTGATTGCACTTTTTCAAGGCAGAGTGCAGGCTCAGCTTGATGGTGTCATTTTCACCCGCAGGAACGGAGACGACTGGAGTGCTGGCAGGCTCAGAAGTGAGGAGGGACGTAGCGGGCGGGAACACTGGCAGAGCTGGTGCCACAGGTGCTTCCACCTGAGTCATGCCCGCAAAGGGATTCGGTTCTGGCACGGGCGCGGGTTCGGTATGGGTAAGGGCCGTGTCTTTGCCAATGGACAGAATCTTTTGGAAAGGAAGCGGAATGGACTGGGCCGCAACTGCGGGTGGAGCTGGCGGGAAAAGATTACCCAGCGCAGGCTCATTGTTCTGTTCGGGCGGGGACTGCGGCGCCAACATGCCGCCGTAGGAAGGATAAGGGGTCGGAGCTTCGGGCGCAGGCGCTTCAAATCCCATGAAGGGAGAGTGCTCCATGCCTTGCGGCATAGGCTGGACAGGCGGATACGGGGCCGCTTCGGATGCCGGAATGAATGGTGTAGGAGCCGCAGGAACGGGGGCCGGTATTCCAAAGGACTGGGGGGCGTGTCCTGTTAATAAAGCCGCCTCTAAGCTCGGTGCGCCAGCCACAGGCTGAAGCTGAGCAGGCGCGAGAGGATGCGTCGGCGTATGCTGAGCAAATGGATTGGCGGGGGCAAACGCACCCTGAGTAGGAACAGCAAAGGGATTTTGTGGAGAAGTGGCCGAGGAGGCTGAGGCTTGCGCTGGCACCGCGAAAGGTGAGCCAAACGGACTTTCCGGTTTGGTAGGAACACCCGCGCTTACCGTCGTGGTTGGTGCCGTTACGAATGGATTCGGCGCAGTGGGTTGGGCCATGGCAGCAAATGGGTTCTCCCCAGGCAGCGGTGGCAACGAAGCAGGATAGGCTACTGGAGCTGGTGTCGTCGGAGTGACTGCGGCAAAGGGATTGGTCTCCGCTTGCGGACTCAGGAAAGGATTCAAAGGAGCCTGTGGAGCTTCGGGTGCCGGGGCTGTAGTTGCGAACGGCGAGGTCATCCCAGCAAAGGGAGAAGTCATCACTCCTGGAGCTTGCGGAGCTGGTGCAGCAGGGCTGAAGGCCTGCATACCAGTGATGGCCGCGAAGGGATTAGTGGACTCGGGCGTTTTCGCTTGGACTACCGAAAAGGGGGAAGCGGCGGCGGCTACTGGGGCAGCACGTCCAGCCGTCTGCTGAGACGGAAGCAGCACCTGACGCGGATCGTTTGGAGAGATAGGTGTTTGGAACAAGGCGGGACACACGCGATAGACCTCAAACAGCGGCAGTGCTGGCTGGGGGCTGCGCATGGCTTTTTCCATGACATCTTCCGGCATGTGCAAAGGCATCTCTCTGTGCAATCCCGCTTTGGCTACGTCCGGTGGCAACTGGGAAAGTATATCTCCCACGGTCAGCCCACCCGCAGTCGGTGCGCCAAAGGGCGAGAAGGGCGATTGAAATGCTGCCCCGATGGGTTGTCCAAGTGTCTCTGCCGGATTGGAGGTCTTGAAGAGGGACGCGCCGGAGAAAGGGTTATGCTGCATAGTCGAAGAGGGTTGTTTCCCATAAACTTCATGGTTTTCTGGAGAAGCCTCCAACGTAGCCGTCGAAGCACCGCTCGCGTCATCGTCAGAATCGCTCTTTGAAAATAGACTGCGGATTGAAAACGCCATGACCGTGTGAGTAGTTAGTTTTGATTCTTTAATAAATCTACCATCAAAACTATAATATCCATATTTATACCGTCAAGCATAATGGAATGTATCATTGCACGATAAATACCATCGGAAACTAAGGCAAGAAGAAATGCTTATTAAACTTAACAAAAATAAGGACAGCAAATCTCATTCCAATCCTAAAGGCTGAGATGTCCCAGCGCTAAAAGACCATAGTAAGTGTATTCCACATCCAAATGCTCGTCCGCCCAATGACCGTGAAAACCTCCCTCCGCACTCCAGAGAGTATCCACAAAATCGAGACACAATTCTTTGAGATGCGAAAAGGAAACTTCTAATCCCTCAAGCGCATGAAGCGCCACCGCCGTGCTTAATAGATCCGGTAACAGCGCTCCCGGTGCGGCCAAGAAGCCACCGCTGGGGTGGCATTGGCGTAGGAGCCAATCCCCCGTCTCAGGCGGAATGGGCTGGCGCAGATACCGACAAAGCGTCACCGCAGCAGCCGTCGCCGTCGTGCTGCCCAGAGGCAATCCCGGCTCGTTCGCGAAGCCTCCATCAGCGGTGACCAGACTCATCACGCAAGCGGCGAGCCCTTCCTGCTGAGGCATTTCCAGACCTAGGTCTGAATAAGCACCCCAAGCAAGCAGATTCCCATAAGCAGACCCGCAAGTCTTCCCTGGCGTGCCATGAAAGCCACCATCCGCAGTCCGGTAAGTCTCAATCCTCTGAGCAATGTCCTGCTTTGCCTCACCATTCAAGACATCCTCACTCACATTTGCCGCACACCGCGCTAGCGAGCACAGATGCACGAAGTCCAATCCCTCACCGCCAGCAAAACGACGCAGGTATTGAAAAAGACTTTCCTCCGGCAATTCCATTTGCAACGCCAGCATCGCCTCCAAACCGAAGACCGTGTAATACAAATCCGCTCGTCTTTCGCGATCTCCAAACCCGCCTGCAACAGCGCTTTGGGATTGCAGAAACTTCTTCACCAGCCCTGCGGAATCCCCGAGCATCTTCGGCGCAAGGCGGGCCACCTGGAGCATCTCAAGGCGGAAACTGGCTTTCGCGGCGCGCATGGTTCAGTAAGTTTTCACTGGGCGTGCGCCCAGATTCCCGCCTGATCCGCCTTGGCTTGAGACAGTGCTTTGAGCAATTCACGGGTGTATTCTTCCACAGGCTTCATGCTCGCAGGCATTGAATTGGCCGCTTGTCCCGTGGGCGAGGCCAAGCCTTTACGGACCAACAGCTCTGCCAAATCGTATCGCTTCCCCGGCTCCAGCTCGACCGAGATCATGGCGTAATAACGCTCGCTTTCGGGCACGCGACCCCACTTCGTAAAAACTTGAAACGGACGTTGAGAGAGAATCTGCGTCACATAGCCGAGCGCCTGACTGCCGAACTCCAACACGCGCTGAGTCGGTGCCTTGCCGAAGTAAGCGGACTGCTCATTGATCCGCTTCGGATGCGTCCAAGTCGCGTCCAAAGCATCCACGAAATAAAGCACGAACACATCCTCCTTATCGCCGCTCTTGATGCGCAGCGTATCCGCCTCATTCCCCCGGCTCACTACCAGTTGTGGATGCGGTAGCACCCAATACTCACCACTCTTATAGGCGCGCGCTTCAGGGATATAAACCTCCACGGGCTGCGCCACCGGGATTGCTTTAGGCACGGCCCCGCCCCCGATGGTTTCCACCTGCTGAGCCTCCGAAGGCAGACGATAACGCGCCTTCAACAGCATCCCGATGATCGCCATGAAAAACAGGACGATCAGCGTCATGATGAAATTGCTGAAAGCTTCGCGCGTGGGCATCGGAGCTAATGATGTGACACGGATTCTCATCCTGTGCGAGAGGAAACGTGCTAAGCCGCATATTCAGTGCCATCATGGAAATATGACCGACTGGGAAGCATCCTATCAACAAGGCGAAACGCCGTGGGACCGTGGAGAAGCCGCGCCTGCACTGGCGGAAATCGTTGAGAAATTTCCAACCCTTTTCAAAGGCCGCATCCTCGTTCCCGGCTGCGGTTTGGGTCATGATGCCCGCTGGCTCGCCGCGCAAGGCTGTGAAGTCGTGGGCCTCGACATCGCACCCACCGCTCTCAAAAAAGCGCGGGAACTCGATCCCACTCATCGCGTTGAATTCACGCAAACCGACCTCTTTGACCTTCCGAAAATCCTCCTCGGCAGCTTCGACATCGTTTGGGAACACACCTGCCTCAGCGCCATGCCACCTGAGCTACGCCCGAGGTATGCCGCAGCTTACAAAAGCGCGCTGAAGCCCGGTGGAACCATCGTCGGAGTCTTCTACCTCAATCCCGATATGGACCCCGGTGAAACCGGCCCACCCTTCGCGATCTCCGGGAAGAATTGACCGAGCTCTGGCAAAGCGTCGGCCTAGAACTGACCGAGTCCTGGGTGCCGATCAATGCCTATGAAGGAAGAGCCGGGCGGGAGCGCGTGATGGTTTTGCATCACCACGCCTAAACAAAATCTCGGAATGATCCGAACCCCGGATCAAATAGCCTGCGATACGTGCGGAAGGCGAAGCTCTCGGTCATGTTCGCCAGCCAATCACAGACGAGTCTGGCCCGTTGTTCCACTGCGTCCGTTTGCTCAATCTGCTGCTCCACGTTCACGGGCAGCAGATGCATTCCGTGCTTCGCGGGACGCTGGAGGTAGCGATCATGCAGCGCTTCAAACAGGCGCTCCAGCACATGGGAGGCTTTGAAGTCCAACTGCTGAAGCTGCGGCGTATTGAAGACCAGCTCACTGGCGATCCGCTTGTTTAATGCGGCCTTCAGACGAACGGCTTCATCAACGACCAACTCCAGTTCATAGCGCCGTGATTGGCCGCTCAATAGGTTGCTCCGCGTTCTCAGAGAACAGGCGTTGATGTGCTGGCCAATGCTGCGGCCCAGTCGGGATTCGATCCTGCCTTCGATAACGGCTTTGATGAGGAACTCCACATGGGCTGCTTCGTCCATGCTCAGGGTTTGTTTGGCAGCCCAGGTCTCCAGCTTGGCGACGGTGATGTAACCGGACTTCACGGCGTCAGCGAGATCATTGATGGAGTAGGCCGTATCATCCGCCCAGTCCATGATCTGGCATTCAAGACTCTGAAAGGCGTTTCGTTCTTCCGCCTTTAAGGTCTCCGGGAACTTCTCATCGCCGAGCACGAAATCGAGGAACGGCGCTTGATCGTCATAAAGATAATGATTCTGCGCTTCAGGGTCGAGAGCGTGGAGCGTCTTGTATTTGCAGACCGCATCCAAGAAGGCACGCGTAGGATTCATGCCGCCTTTGCTTTCCGCGAATAGCGTCACGGTAAGCTGGCGCATCGTTTGCGCATTTCCTTCAAAGCCGCCAAAGGGTTGCATGAGCCGATGCAAGGCCCGCTCACCCGTGTGGCCGAACGGTGGATGACCGAGATCATGCGCGAGGCAGGCCGCTTCCACGAGGTCTCCATCCAGATGACAATCACTACTCAGGATGCCGCTGGTCTTCTCCAGCCAGGAACAGATTGAGCGCCCGATCTGCGCGACTTCCAAGCTGTGCGTCAGCCGCGTGCGATAGAAATCATCATCTACATCCAGAAAGGAATAGAACACCTGCGTCTTGCCCTGAAGCCGACGCAATGCCGAGCTGTGCAGGATGCGATCACGATCTATCTGAAACGGCGTGCGATGATCCTCCGGTGACGACCTCGGCGGCACGAGCTGCGCCGTATCAAAGGCGGAATAGAAGGTGTTAGGCATCGCTGAAGGCGCGGCTAGTCAAAGGACACCACGTCCGTGATTTCCCATGAGAGGGAAGTGCGGGGCTGGCCCTTTTCACTGAAGCTGTGGCCTTGCAGAGCGCGGAAAGGTCGGAGCCACTTGAGGTTGTCCTTGAGAGCCTTAGCCTGCTCAGGAGTCTGCATAGGGGAAACCTTAGAGGCGCTGATGATGAAGTCGCTGAGGGCCGCGAAATCAAGCTTCCAGACGAGGCCGTCTTCTTTGGCAGGCACCGCTTTGGCCAGATCCGACGCAAAGGTTTCTGCGGCGTCTTTGGACGTGCTCAGGATCAGCAGCTTGTCATTGATGGAAGCGACGGGCAGCAGATCGCCGGAGAAGAATGGCAGGCCATAGAAATAGCTCGTCACACCGTTCTTGTCAGAACTGATGGGTTCCGGCATCACAAAAGCTGGGGCCGCAGGTGGAGCTTTCGGGTCAGCCGGAGGGGTCATAGCCTTGCCAGCATCGGCAATGGAATCACTGATCTTCTTCCAATCGTTGCCGATTTCTTCGCGGTTTTTCACCTCGGCGAGACTGGTGATGCGCGGGAACTTCATGCCCTTCGTTTCCGGGGGAACTCCGGGCAGCGCGGGCATCTTTCCGTTCACATCCAGCAGGAAGGCCGTTTCATTGCCCAAGCCCTGATCGGCCATGCCTTTGTTCGCCTCATACACCTTCAGGAAGGTGGGCAGGATCATCTGGTCAAACATGGCGAACTGTTGCCCACTCTGGGGGCCCGCCACACCCGCTTTGACCATCTCCTGGGCTCCCAGATAGACCATTCCCGCCAGCTTCTCCACCCAGGCGCGCGTGGCTTTTTCAAATTCCAGATTGCGGGTGTAGTCCATGCCAAAGATCACGCCGGGCGCGTTCACCAGACCCGTGAACTTCAATGCTGAGCCCGTGCTGAACATCTGCCGTTTCGAGCCGCCGAAGGACTCCACATGCAGGCCCTTATCCCACCAAGCAGCCGCGATGAAGCTGGCGGCATCATGCTTGTAAACGGCGGACTCCAACGGCGCGAGTTCATCCAATTGCTGGCTGAGCTTACCACCCGCCTCGCGGAAGAGATCGTTCTCCTTCATGGCCCCAATGATGCCCTTCAACATCGGTGTGATGGGATGCTCATCCATCATGGCCCCAACGGTGCCTGCGTTCGCGTAGAGCACACCCAGCAGGCTCTTGTCCGCGTAGGGCACGAGGTAGGCCATCTCAGGATTGCTCAACAAGGAAGCTGAGGGCGTGGCGACGAACTTGAGATGATCCAGATTCTTCCCGCAGGCGAACACGATGTGATCACCGACGACGCCGAAAGCCACGCTCATTTTCTTCGCCAGCAGGTCAGCGTAGATTTTCTCAACGAGCAGTTTGATCTCGGGACTCAGATCAGAAGGGAGCTTCGCCAGGGCATCTATTTGATCCTGCTTCGTGATCAGCTTGCTGCCTTCATATGAGATCACTTTGAAGGTGCAGCCATCCGCAGTGGTCAGATCCTGGATGCTTCCTTTTTCACCCGCTGTTTTCAGGGCTTCAGCAGGAATCAGTTCCTTCAACAACTCGGCAGGCTTCTCAACCTTGAAGCCGATGATCAAAGGAGGCACCTGAAACTCCGCCACGAGCTGGCTCACGCGCTTCACCTGCTCCGGGTCACGGATGGTGGATTGAAGGTAAGCCATCGGGTCCGCCTTGGACTTCGGATTGGCCAGCTTACCCGTCGTGCCGCCCATGATTTGTTTGAAGTTCACCTCGTTGAAGAAATGATTCAGGTTCCGAAGCTGCATCGCGCTCTGCGCAAAGCCGCTACTGCCCGCGATGAAGAAATCATCACCAGCCAGCTTTTGCATCGAACTGAAAGTCTTATCACCAGCCGTCGGCGCAGGCGTCTTGTCATTGATCAGCGCGTCGATGTCCTTCCAGAACGCGGACTTCTTCAGCTCATCCAGATGCGCCTTGAGCTTCGTGCTGCCCACGTAAAATTCCGTGTTTTGCGGAAGCTTCGCGGCGAAACCGAACTTCGCCGCCTGATCCGCCAGCCCCGACGTTTTCAAAGGCTGCGCCGGAATAGCCAGGGCAGTAGCATTCGGTGCCGAAGCCGCTGAAGCGTCGGGCACAGAAGCAGCCTCTTCCTTTTTCTTACAATCAGTCAGGCTCAGAGCCAAGGGCAATGCCAAAACGAGGAACAGGGCGGGGATTCTTTTCATGGGCTGTATATGTAGCGATTTCAGAGGCAAAAGGCAAACATCTCCCGCGAACACTTTTGACTCTGCATTAAAATCCGGTCATTGATGTGAAGAAGGCTTTTCAAGTCACCCCTTTTTTGCCATAATCACTTCCTAATCATGAAAGAATTCGCCATCATCCATGAACATGGCCGAGTCCCGGAGACGCTCCGCTCGGTCCCTTTCCTCGGTTCGTTTGACGACGATCAACTCGACGACGTGCTGAACTCCAGCAGCTACATCCAGTGTGAAGCGGATGATATCATCATCGAAGAAGGCACCATTGACTCCCGCATCTACATCCTCCTCAGCGGCGAAGTGGCCGTCAAAAAAGAGGGCAAGACCCTAGCCACCATCAAACGGGTCGGAGAAGTCTTCGGCGAGCTTGCCGTGGTCAATGAAGACCGCCGTTCCGCCTCCGTCGTCGCCGTCAGTCAGGCCGTCTGTCTGGCCGTTGATCAGAAGTTCCTTCAGGACATCAAACCGCGCGAGGAATACCCTGAATTCTACGCCGTCATGTATGAGTTCATCGCCCGCGTCACCGCTGGCAGGCTCCAAGCCACCTCCCGTCGCCTTGCCGAAGTCGAGTTGGAACTGCGGCTCCTCAAAGAATCACTGGCCAAGAAGAAGACACCCGCCGTCAAAGCAAAGCCGATCAAAGCCGCTGCTACCAAGCCCAAGCGCAGTGTGCCGAAGAAGCCCGTCGCCAAAGCCAAAGCCCCAGTTAAAC
>JANYJH010000346.1 GCA_025361865.1 Phragmitibacter sp. | reverse complement strand
GTTTCCTGTGTGGAAGCCAAAACAGGCACCGTGATCTGGCAGGATCGCGTGGCCAAAGGCACCTCCGCTTCGCCCTTGTATGCGGATGGGAAAATCTATATCCAAGATGAACTCGGCACTGGCTATGTGCTAGCGGCGGGCCATGAGCTGAAACTGTTGGCCACGAATTCGCTGGGGGATAAGTCCCTAGCCTCCTATGCGGTCGTGGATAAAGATTTGCTCATTCGCACTCAACACTCTCTCTACCGCATTGGTCAAAGGTGACGTTCCATGAGCCCCGAATCCCGCCGCGCCTTTCTCAAGCGACTTAAATACCTTTGGGCTCCTGTCATTCTGGGTTCGGGGACGGCGTATGGCTACGGCTCGCTGGTGGAGCGGCATCGCATCGTCGTGGAGCGCCACAACTTAAAGCTATCGCTCGGGCCCAAAGCGCCGCGTCAGATACGCGCCGTCGCCTTGTCAGACTTTCATTACGATCCTCTCCATGAGGCCGAATATGTCGAGGAATGCGTGCGCCAAACTAATGCGCTCCAGCCGGACGTCATCTTCTTAACGGGTGACTACATCACGGATTACAACGACCGCATGGAAGAGCTGGCGGAGCTGCTCGGGAAGCTGAATGCGCCGGGCGGAGTCTTTGCCTGCCTCGGAAATCACGACTACCGGGACAACGCCAATGTCGTAGCCCGCGCGCTGAGAAAGAACAACATAGACCTGCTTACCAATCAACACACCCGCGTGCATGGTCGTGGCGGTGAACTCATCGTCGCCGGTCTCGAAAGCGTATGGGGTGGCTTGCCGAATTGGTCGCGTGCCGCCACGGGTATCAAGGAAGATGAGCGCGCCATCGTCCTCATGCATGAACCGGATTATGCGACCACGGTCTGTCGTGACCCACGCGCTAGTTTTCAGATTTCAGGCCACACGCATGGTGGGCAGATTTGCCTGCCAGGGCTCGGCGCGCTGCGTCGCCCGTTATGGGGGAAGCTCTATGAAGCAGGCTTCTTTGACCTGCGGAAGATGAAGCTCTATGTCAGTCGTGGCTTGGGGACGATCCATGTCCACATGCGCTTGTTCTGTCCGCCGGAGATCGCGTGCTTTGATCTGATGAATAGGGATCGGAGCGTTTAGTTGCGCTCTTAATGATGGGCCGTGATCGAGGCGATCTTCGCTTGCAGGATCGTGCTGAGTTCGAGGGCCACGGGTGATTTGGGAGGTGCACGGCGGGGGCGTTGTTGGCTACGAACCCACTTAGTTTCATCCCAGTATTTCCCATCCCAGATGTCATGCGGATCAGTGCGCACATAGATGGAATCATAGTCAAACATGGCATCCGGGATATAGCGGGAGCCAACATCTATCGCGAACGGTTCGGAGTCGATGCGCGGGTTGGGAGCGGTCGATTCGAGGAGGTATTCTTTGCCATCCAATCGCGTCACCACCCAGGCGTGACCGCCACGTTCCGCAAAGCGCCCGATGGCTACGCGGGCTTCAAAGCCCCGTGAATGCAGCCAGTCCGCCAGAAGGATGGCGGAGTCTTCACAATCGCCCGTGCCCAAGACCTGAGTCTCCAGCGCGAACTGCCACGCATCCGTGGGGTCATTAGAAGTCGTGTTATTCGGGTCTGCGGGATCGAGCGTGTATTTGCAAATCTTCCCGACGGCGCGCCAGATGAGCAGCATTTCTTGAAGCCGGGAAAGAGCCTTAGGGAAATGAGCGGGCGGCGCGTATTCCGTCAGATATTCGTTCACGTAGTGCATCTGCTTCTGGCTGTCCGCAGCGAGGATGGTGTAGATGCGATGGCAATGCGGGCACTCCAGCGAGAACGTTTGGTTGTGGTTCTGCACACTGCATGGATGGCCGTTTCCGCAGAGGCGACAAACGCTGTAATACGAAGTCACCGTGCCGGCGTTCAGTAGCTCGGGGGAGAAATATGGCAGGCGCTCGCCGACGATCATGACGCAGCCTTGCCAGATATTTCCCATCCCGGATTGAGCAACAACTGCCACATGGGTGTAGTCTTTGTCAGAGCCCTCCGTCCAGTTGCTGATCTCTTTCTGAACGCCCGCAGGGGTGAAGCTGCGGATGGACAGGGCGGCCACGCGGATGAAGCACGGATTGGCCTTCTGCCAGGCGGAGAGGATTTCATCCAAAGTCTTCTTCGGAGCCAGTCCCAATTCGTGGACCAGAAAATCATGGAACGGGGTATCAAGGATCAAAGGCGAAAGCCCTGCTGAGCGTCTGACCGCATTCACTTGTTCCAGTGCTTCGTTCTCCACTCGGTCCTCAGAGATGGCCGAGGACTTTCCCTGCCATAGCTTTAAGAACAACTCACTGGTGTTCTCCAGATAGCCGTGCTGCCTTGCCTCTAGGATGCCTCCTGCCAGGCAGACCAGAATCAGGAGAGTAAGGAGCTTGCGGAGCATTCATAAATATATCCACCATAAATACAGTAATCAAATCGGTTTTAGGTTATTTCAAAAGCGAGATATGGAGTGAAATAGCGACGCATGCTTGTTTTGAATAACGAAACTAGCTACCACGGATGGAGGGGAATATGGCTTTGCAAAGCTCAACCGTCCGAATGATCCCATAATGGGTATAAATGACAATTTTGTCATTTCGTTATTGCAATGGAGTCTCAATAACTGAAAGACTGGATGAATTCCGATAAATAGCCTGCTCCATGCTGTCCAAATTTCTCCCTCTTTCCACTCCGCTTCAGCAAGCGGGGGAGCAGGAGTTGAAATTTCATCTGCCGAAGACTGCCACGCCGTCCTTTCTGAGCTGGCTTAATTCCGTCCTCGACAACCATTCCGATTACCCGGTTACCACCATCTGCTCGATCTACTTCGATACGTCGGACGGCGCGTCCATGCTTGAGAAGGCCAATAGTTACTACTCGAAAACCAAGTATCGGATTCGATGGTATGCGGATGCGCAAGGCAACCTCCTGCCATCACCACCTTATTTGGAAATCAAACAGAAGCAGGGGTCAGCGAGGCATAAATACCGGGCTCCGCTCCCCATCTCAGCTGCGGAACTGAGCGTCCGCCCTTTAGATGATCACGGCTTCTTTGATTTCTTCCGTCGTCATTGCCCGAGCGATTTAGCGCCTGAGACACCCATCCGACCCGTTCTGGAGCTTCGCTATCTGCGCCATCGTTACGGGCACCCCTTGTTTCCCTCAGCGTTCTGTTTGGACTCTGAAATCCGCTGCGTGCGAACCAATCCCGCTGCTCTGCCAGCACCGAGTGGCTTGCCGCTCGACCATGATGTCTTTGAGCAAAAAGGAGGTTCCGCAGATGTGCTGCCCATACTGCGGGCGCTTCCACGCTTCGGAGCGCGGCGGATGGCCATCTCCAAATACTTTCTCACTCTCCTTCAACTCCAACCTGACAGTCCCTACGCATGAAATTTGATTCCCTCAAAGAGTCCCTCCACGCCATTTTATACGGAAGCGCTACGAAGCACATCGCTGACCTGGGGCTCGTGACGCTCTCGCTGACCTTGCTGGCATCGCTCGCGGCCTCCCTGCTGCTCTCATGGGCCTACAGCACGTTCTATGGCTCACGGGCCACGGGAAGCAATATCCACCGGGCATTCCCCTTGATCGCCATCGCCACTACGGGGATTTTCATTTGCGTGCAGTTCTCCCTTCCACTTTCTCTGGGACTGCTGGGGTCGCTCTCCATCGTGCGCTTCAGAACGCCCATCAAGGAGCCGGAAGAGATCGGCTTCATCATGTTGGTCATCGCCTCCGCCCTGTGCTGCGCTTCGTTTAATGTGGGCTTCATGCTGATCCTCTTTGCCGTGGCCTTTCTGGCGCTGGCGCTGCTGCGCTGGTATCCCAGCTTCCTCACTCCTCGCGCAGGTGGCGGCACGCTGGTGATCCGTTGCAAAGCTGCGGCCTATCACGAAGCCTTTCCGAGCTTGATCGAGTTGATGGAAACCCACCTCACGAAGCCTTCCTTCGACAGCCTTTCCACGCACGACAGCGACTGCGTTCTCACTTGGTCCTTCAAGAAGGTCACACCGCTCAAGTCCGCAGAACTGGAGCAGCAACTCCAAAGCCGACTGCCCGGTGCCTCATTAGGCCTCTATTATAGCAGTCACGCCAACAGCTAGCGCCGTGCTCACTCCCGCTGTCGCCCTCGCAGCCAGACCCAGGCAACAAGCCTTACTCATGGGCGCTTGCCTCGCCTCTTTGGTCGGCGTTGCGCTTATCAATAGCAACGCGCCCACGGCTGGCCTGCTCAAATATAATCAGCGCTTCCAACCGGAGTTCGTCGTCGGGCTGGATCGCTTCACGAGGCGCAATGCCCTACTGCTGGAGTTGGGCGTCATTAGCCAGCATGGGAAGTATTTCGTTCCTGAACACATGGGTGCCAGTTCGCCAGAAGCCGTGGCGCTCTACGGTCAGGCCTGCCCCCAGCCGGACCTTGGAAAACTAAGTGAGAAGACACCGCCCTCCACGGCTTTGCTCCCGTCCCCCGCTGAGAAATTGCCATCAGGAATCACCGTCGTTTCTCTGGTGTGCGATAGCGATGAACTCTTCAACCCCGTGGATGGAATCGTGACGTTTCCGATGGCTCGGGGGCAATATTCAGAGCGCCCCGCATGGGTCAGCGCGGCGTTGGATTCGCGATTGCTGTTGGAAACCCCGGTCGGTCTGCGCATTCACGGGGGCCACAGCCGCATGGACCCTAACAAGAGCTTCAGCATCGTCTTTCGTAAAGATTTTCAGGGCAGCCCTGTTTCGGAACCGGGGCTATTTTTTGGACCGGACACACCCCCGCAGCGGCAGGTGATCCTTCTGAATGCTGCCGAGCCTTTTCGTTTCCTTAGCGCGATGGGCACCGAGATCGCGGCGCAGATCGGGTGTAAAACCTCACGCATGACGCCCGCCATCATCTACCTGAACGGCACGCGCCTTCAGGCTCCCTTTTTCCTGTATGAGCAGCAGTCGCCGGACTTCGTTCAGCATCGTTTCGATGTGAAAGACATCGAATGGTTGCGGCTCAAGTCACCCCGCTTTGCTGAGTCCGAAGCCTATGAGAACATGCGGCACTGGGTGCGTAAACCCCGCCCGCCCATGACCTACCAGCGCGCCGCCAGCTTCTATGACCTGAACGATCTCTGCGCATGGGTGCTGGCCATGACCTACACCATCACCACGGATAATGACCAGGGCGGCTACTTCAAAGACAAGCTCAAGCCCCAGGCCATCTGGCAAAGCCTCACTTGGGACATGGACGGAGCTTTCAACCTCAGCGTCAGTCAGCACGGCAGCTCCAGAGATCTATACTTCGACGATCCCTTCGCCGTCCTCAGTGGATTCCGTGCGAAGCTCTTCATGCGGCTTTTTAATGAGTCGCCTGAGTTCCGCCAGTTCTATGCGAAGTTCGTTCGCGAGACCCTCGCCACCAAGCTCACGCCAAACTATCTCATGGGGCTTTCAGATCGCTACCTCGACCTCGCACAGAAAGCTCCCTCCACCCATCCAGAGATGGTTTCGATCATCGAGAAGGTCAAAATCTTCCTCCGTGATCGTAACGAAGCCTACCTGAAATTAATCGCCAAGAAACTGGAGGCCGTTCCCCCGTGAAGCACCCTTGACCGTCCCCTCGTTAAACTCAGCCAGCGGCACGCTCTCCAGCGTGTTGTAAGGAATGGTGAGCATCGCGTAGAAGGCACCCACGCGGTGTGAGAGGCAGCCCTTGCAGGCCAGACGCAGCATAAGATCGCGTAAGGCGGATAAAGTCTTACCACGCCAAGTGCCTATCCACATACCCCAGCCTGCGCGGCGAATGGCGCTCTGGGCAGCTTCATGGCGATACCGGTCATAAGCCGCCAGCAACGGCTCAGGAGCAAGGCCCTTCCGTAACATGGACAGCAGCGCCTTGGCCAGAAACTCCGCATCGGCAAACCCCGTGTTCATGCCCTGGCCCCCGATGGGGCTCATCACATGCGCCGCATCCCCACAGAGGATCATGCGGCCATCGTGATAGCGGTCACAGTTCAAGCGACGCGGCGTGAAGCCGCTTTGGCTGATCTGGTCCTGGTCTCGCAAAGAAAAGCCCGCCCGGCTTTGCACGAGTTCCCTGATCAGGCCCGCTGGAGCCTCATCCAAATGCTCGCTCGTTTGCACAATCCAGCGTCGCTTGCCATTAGGTAGCGGGAAGGATTCCACGGCCCCCTCAGCGGTGAAGAACAGGTGCGCTTCATCACCCAGCCCACTGTCATCGACGAAGTCTCCCATCACAAAATGACGCTCGTAAGCCTGACCCACAGCGCGCACCTTCATCAAGTCACGCACGCGACTGCGGCTGCCATCACAGGCCACTAAGTAGTGCGCGGTGACCCTTTGCTCATCAGCCTCCGAGTGGATGGTGAAGCTGGCTTCGACACGATCTTGGTCTTGCTGGGCCGTCGTCAATTCCCCGCCCGTGCGGATCGTCACCGATGGATACTCCGCGATCTTCCGCAGCAATAACGAGACAGTCTCCGTCTGCGGCAAGGCGAGGACGTAACGATACTCACTGGCGATCTCGCGGAAGGAGACGCGACCCAGATAACCTGACTGCCCGTGCAGAAAGCAATCCCGCACTTTCACACCGAGGTTGATGAACGGCTCCGCCAATTCCAGCTTCGCCAGGATCTGCAAGGAAGGCGGCGTGATGCCGATGGCCATCGAATACGGAAGCGGCTCCGTGCGCTTTTCCAGGATGAGCACGCGCACTCCCTGAGCACCGAGCAAACAACCCAGCAACAGCCCCACTGGCCCCGCGCCGATGATGATCACGGCGTAGTCTGGAGGTGAGGGAGATGGGGGATGGGGAGACATCACGGGGGGCGGGAAGGTGGCCCCGCAGCGGACAGACTGCGGAGCCCTCATTCACAGGCACCACTACGCACGGATAAGCACTGAGGACGCCGCGCTCGGCAGGCCGAACTCCACATCCCGTTTCACCGCACGGGCTTCAAACTGCCATTCTTCCGGTGCGCTGCCACTGAGCGGGACTTGAGCCGTGAAAGGCGTGGCCGTGAATTTGCCTATGAGCACTTGCGCGGTGCTGCCCACCTTCCGGCCATAGAGATTGATACTGTCCAGGTTCCCACCGGCCTTGCGGAATTTACCCGAAAGGGTCTGCGCAGAGGTGGAGACGAGGTTGGTGAGTTCCGCCTGATAGGTCGTCGGGTCAAACGGCGTGGCGGAGGACTCGATGCCCAGCATGGCTCCAGCCGCAGAGGTGTAAGAGGGCTTGGCCTTCGCCGCTTGCACCCAAAGCGCACGCCGGCTCTCAATCCCCCGCGTGATGCCCGCTGCGGGCGCGGCGGGAAATACCGGAACCGCCGGAGCCGCAGGCAAAGCCGTGCCGATGTCCCCATTGAGGATTTCATCTTCATACGCCGTCACGGCTTTCATGAAGGCGTCATAAGCCGTGCGGACCGTCAGGTAAGAATAAACCGCCCAATCCGCATCCGCTAGGATAGGGTTGATTTCCGCCTGAGTGAAGCCGAGGCCCAGGAGGACGGGGCCGCCGTTATCAGAGATGTTTTGCCACCAAGCGGCACGTCCGTCGTTCGTTGAAGAGTAATAAGTGGAATTTGGCATAGAGCCTGAAAATAGAATAAAAACACGGGACTGAGCAAGTGTTTTTTACCTGTGGGACATAATAGGATAAGAGCTGCCACGCCCTAAAACGGGGTAGGATTCTATTTCCAACCTCGTGAAACCTCTTTCAGACCGGTGAAATGCTGTTTTTCACCGGTGGCATCCTACGTTCGACCGGTTGGCGATGACTTTCGACCGCGTGGAACGGGTTACTAACCGGTTGACGAGAAGATTCGACCGTGTGGAACAGATTTCTGACCAGTTCGCGCTTGATTTCGACCGGTGTAATCCACCTCTCAACCCCGAAAAAGGCCGTGCTAACCGTCAGCCTACCCGATGACTCCCCGAAGGAAGGAGGAATAGGCTGCAAAAGCCTCTAAAAAGCATGACCTACCGGACTTCCCTTCGGTGGCTGGGGTCAGCGCTTCCCCTTTAAAGCGCGCGTAGGAAGAATCGAACCCACTTCCCCCTTTCCCAATAGGGACTCCCAAGGGCAGGCAAGACTTCGCTGCACCCGCTGCACCGTCGTGATGAGCACGTTGATGCTGCCAGCCTCGATCTTCTGCACCGTGCGCAGATGCAGTTCCGTGAGTTCCGCCAGTCGCTCCTGAGTCATGGAAATAGCCGTGCGCTCTCTGCGCACAGCGGCACCGAATCGTTGGAGGGCTTCCTGCTCTGTGAGTGACAAAGGCACCCACCACACGAAGCACGATTTCAGGAATGCGGAACGCCCCCATGAGGCGTAAAAATTACCTTCAAAGGATTGACAAAAGGCCGTAAACTGAGGATAAAAGGACGAATAACCGAATCTCATCGTCTGCTTATGAAAATGGTATCCATCTACCCTGCGGTCATTTTTATCCGTATTCGTCATCTTTTACCGCTTCTCTTCGGCTTCCTCCTCCTCACTCCTCAAGCCCACGCTGGCCCCGCCTTCATCACCGTGGGCCTCGGCTATGCCCAACCCGGCTGGAAATATACTTTGGAGACGAGCGCGGATTTGATCCATTGGGCAGCCGCACCGGAAGGCACGCCGTTCATGGGGGATGGGCTGCCGCACGCCGTCACCTGCGCCACGCAGAGTGCGAACCGTATGTTCTTCCGCTGGCGGGTCACGGACCCATCCCCTTACGCCACCGCGCCGCCGAGCTTCGGAGCGCTGGGCTCTCCGACCTTTCCTACGGCTCTGATGGATGTGGGTGATCCCGCTTTGGATTCAGACCAGGATGGATTCAGTGATGTCATCGAGCGTTTGATGCATACGGACCCTCACGATGCCTCCTCAAATCCGGACACCACGGGAGTCGCTCAAATCTGGTGGGAAACGACGGTGCTCAACGCTGTGGACTCTTTCTCCGCAAGTCTGGGCTCGCAGGGTTGGTCTTCTTCCCACGGATGGGACATCGGCCCGGACAAGTATAACCCCATAGCAGCCACGGTCACGGCGGAGAAGCCGCCGATGGCCCCGCTGCATCCACTGCCCACTGCGAGCCAGTTGTTGACGCAGACTTTTACGGCCTCCTACGCTGATCCTGGCCCTCTGGCCTATGCGCACTGGTATCAGGATGATGCGCCGGTGAACCATACCGAATCCAGTTCGTGGTCAGGCACTTGGAACCGCTTGCGTCTGCGCACGAACCTGCCACGCACGCGAGGTGTCACCCGGCGTTTCTTCAGCAACGTCATCGCCACGGACCTGACGACGCAGGCAGATACCGTGGAGTCCGTGAGCCTGATCACGATGGAGATCGCCGCTGGGGAGACGGGCAGTGCGCCTTATGCCGTTCCTCTCACCCTGACGCCGAACACTGCGAAGAGTGCCTACCAGTCCGTGATCGCCATTGAGCAGCCCATCCTCAATACGGACGGGAACCAGATCAGCACGGGAGAGCCGGAGGAGGGCCTGCGGCTGTGTCGGTGGTTGAGTTCGAGAAACAGCGATGACCAAGTGGACCGCACGACTTTTCCAGCCGGTGATAAAGACCGCATCCAGATCACTCTGGGCTTGGCAGGACAAACGGCGAGCACCCTCCGTTTCCATCTGAAGACCACGGGAGCGCCTGCTGATCACCCTGAATACAATGACACGGGAGCCTCCATGGACTTCACGGACCACGGTGGTGGCCAATATTACTCTGAGCCCTTTGTGCTCGTCGCGGATCAGGATGATGATGCGCTGCCTGTGGGTCCGAACCTGGTGGCGGATGGCGCAACTGGCGACCGCACGTTCATCGCGTATCCGGGTGGGAAGCTGGTCATTGAGGGTGCCGCCTTGAGCCAGCCCATTGAAGTGCCCATTGAAAAATCCCTGAATGAACTCACGCCTATCTTCATCATTCTCGATCCGACAACAGACGGCTCCGCCGCAAGTCTGGCGATTGCACAGATCATCCCCAATCAACTGGCGCGGATGCAGCAAATCTATGCGACCCTTCGGCTGAAGATCATGCCAGGAAACTGGCTGGTTCTGGATCGGGCGAAGATTCAGGAACTGGATACCTCTGGGCATATCCTCAGTTTGCTCAGTAATGAATACCTCAGTCTGGGACCTGATTTCGAGGAGGTTGCCGCCTGGGTGAAAGCGCACTGGCAGGAAGTCTTTACCTCAGGAGGCGTTACCATGCATACTTCCACGGGAGCCGTCCTGCCACTGAGTAAAGTGGTGCCCATCATGATGCTTCCGAATCGAATGGAGAATTCACAAGGTGCTGTCGTGGGCTATTGTTCTATCCTCTCCGAATTGTGCGCGGTCAGTGTCCCTGCTTTGACAGATAAACCCGATAACACCGCCGTAACGATGGCCCATGAACTAGGTCACTTCTTCAGCATTCCTTCGGATCATGATGGTGGCTCCGGCCCACTCTTCCCAGGATACCGTCTCATGGCAGGTGGATTGAAACGTAGGCCAATAACCAGAGACAAGAATAACATTAGTTCTTTTGACCAGAACCCCGATGCCACGGGCAAGCATTTCATCTTCAGTGATGGAATCTGCGTCCGAATGTTACGCGGGAATTATGTCACCCCTATCCCCTCCCATTAAGATGAAAACGCTTCAAATTACCGCATTCTATGTGGGACTCGCTTTAGTTCCAACATACGCACTCGAACTGCCCGAACTAACGTATCCGATGGACGTTTTTCATGCGCCCACGTCCATCCCAGAGTGGCTCAAGGGGCATGAAGACTTGCTTCCACCAGTGGCCCCAGCCATCGTCAAAGAAATGAGTAATCTGATGAATTATTGGGGGCTCTATTCAAATGAAGGCGGAGGCTTCGTGCCGCAGGAATACCAAGCCGATACAAACCGCGCCATTGCCCGCATCGCAGAACTCCAGCAAACAGCCACGGAAGCCATGCTCTGGCTCTACACCTATGAGCGTCCAAAGCTTGGCGCAGATAATCAACGCGCCAGAATACTCCATGAATTGTTCGACGATCCAACGATCCTGAATTACTCAATGCCCTTATTCCGGCAACGCGTAGCTTGGCTGACAGAGCAAGACGCCGCTGATAAGGAGGCCAATACTGGCGCTGGTGAAGTTCATGCCCTGATGATCCTTTTTTTGACCTGGGGGAATGAGGATGACATCGAAGTCTTTCGGAAAATGCTTATCGGGATGAACACCCTATACCAAAACAAGGTTCATACTCAAAGCATCCATCCACTCCTAGAGGAATTTACACGAGAAATAGAAGGCCCGTATTCAGGATACTTTAAGAAAGACCACAGGAGGAGTCCGAGACCTACCTGGAAGAGGTTGACTATGAATTGGAAAATTCTATACGGGCCGGAAGAAGAAGCCAAGTATGCCGCGCTGTATCCGATAACCGCTACCCCTATGCCCGTGAAACAGTCTCCTGTGGTGGCCGCAGTCCCTCCGATGAAAGCGCCACCCGTGCCTGAACCTCAAGACCATAGTTGGATGCTCTGGCTGCTGGCCGTCTTCGCTGCCTTGGGAGGCGTGTTTTGGCTGATGAGGAAGCCTCTGAAGTGAATATTCTCCCCGTTCTATTCGCGTGGCCCCTCTTTTCCTCTATCAAGGCAGCGGAGCCGCTACCAGAAATCCCTGAGTTAGAGTGTTATTACTTTGCTCCTCAAGGCATCCCATTATGGCTGAAAGGTCATGAAGAGTTGCTGCCCTCAGTTGCCCCCTCTTTAGTGAAAGAAATGACGCTATTGATGAACTATTGGAACATCTATTCCAGCCATGAAGGGGGCGTTCCTTTCGCTGCTCCACAATATGAGACGGATGGATTGAAAGCTTTGCGAAGAATTGCGGAACTGAAAGAGCAAGCCAGCAATGCTCTACTGTGGCTCTATACCTATGAGCAAGAGGATAACCCAGGACGCGCGAGCAAACAAAAATCAATGCTTATTGAGCGTATCGCTCAAGACCCAGTTTTCAGCAACCAAATGTTGCCGCTACTCAGACAACAAGTGGCTTGGTTGACAGAGAAGTTCCAAACTAAACCCATAGATCCAAAATACTATTCAGATCCTATCAATCAAGTCATTGGCTATTTCCTGACGTGGGGTGATGACAGCGACGTTGAAGCCCTGAGACAAATGCTCAAGCTACTCCGGGAAAATGCACAGGATACTTATGCAGGACGTCAGTCTGCAAAGCATTGGACAGAGGTGCTAGAAAGTGAATTTGAAGGACCACTCGCTCATCGGCAAAGGAAAAATCGGCTCTACATGCCTGGACCTGTCTGGCAATATCTGGCTTTTGGTTGGGACCACCAGAGAGACATCGGGCTGCCTAACCCTAAGGACAACACTTCTCCAACGCCCACAGCTCAGGTGAAGCCATCCCTGCCTCAAGCCGTGACGCCAACTGTGGCCAAAGTCCCCATGCCTGAACCTCAAGATCACAGTTGGATGCTCTGGCTGCTGGCGGTCTTCGCAGCCCTGAGTGGCCTGTTTTGGCTAATGAGGAAGCCTTCGAGGTGATTTGCTGGTAATCAAGCCAGCGCCGCATTCAGGAGCGGTCTCTCGAAAGGAATCGAAGCGCTCTGTTCGTCATGAGGCACGGTGAGAGGTCCACCGCAGCGTTCAAGGATGGCGGTCTCAACGGTGAGGCCGGGACCGAAGGCCAACGCGCAGGTGAGGGCTGTTTCGGTATCGGATCGGTCCATGAATTCCTTCAGGACAAAGAGCACGGTGGCGCTGCTCATGTTCCCATAGTTCTTCAGCACTTCACGCGAGGCATCCAGGGCGTCGCTCGGTAGGGAGAGACTGGTTTGAATCTTATCCAAAATGGCCCGCCCGCCGGGATGAACGGCCCACTCTTCTACATGAGAGAGATGATGACCGCTGGCTTGAAGGATGCCTTCGAGCAAGGCGGTGATGTTCGCTCCGATGATGTCCGGCACGTAGCTGGAGAGCACGATGTCGAAGCCCTCGTCACCGATCTCCCAGGCCATGTCCCGTTCACCGGAGGGTAGCAGGGCGGAGGTGAAGCGGTTCATCTTGTAACCCGGTCGGTCGGTCTCTGGAGTTCTGGCACTGACGATGGCCGCTGCTGCGCCATCGGCGAAGAGGGAGTTCGCGAGGATGCTATCTGGCTTCTCATTGATCTGCATGTGCAGCGAGCAGAGTTCCAGACACATCACGAGCACTACGGCTTTTGGATTGGCTTCGCAAAACTGCGCGGCCATGCGCAGTGCGGGGAAGGCCGCATAGCAGCCCATGAAGCCCAAGGTGTAGCGCTCGACGTTCGGGTTCAAGCCCAGCTCACGGATGATGTGATAGTCAGGACCGGGATTCGCAAAACCCGTGCAGGAGGCGAAGACAAGGTGGGTGATGTCAGCTTTGTCGAAGCCCTTCGCTTCGGCAAGAGTGCGGCGAGCGAGCTTCACGGCGAGATCGTGCGCGGCTTGCGTGTAGATCCGGTTTCGTGCGGCAGTGCTGGGTGCGATCAAGACTCCCTCGGGCGTCGTTTTGAAGAGCGTGGCTTCAGCATTCTCAACGAAGTCTCCGCAGACGCTGTGTCGCTTCGTGATACCGGAGCGATCGTAAATGATTTGAATCAGACGCTTAGTTTTTGGTTCTTTGGCCCAGCTCTTCAGGTGATCGCGAGCAAAGTCCTGACTGTAAGCGAACTCAGGAACCTCGGTGGTGATTTGATGGATGTAGGCAGGCATAATGGCGGGCTAGGGGATGGCACGGATGAGCTTCGCGGGCGCATGAGCTTTGATCTTATCCCCCACGCTCATGAAGAAAAGAACAGATGGCACAATGATGTCGCATTCACTGCGCGAGTGATCGAAGTCCAGCTCAAAAGTGGCCGTATTGCCTTTGCGCACAGCGGTGATCAGAGGGAATGCGGTGATCTTCATGTCCTTGTGCATGTTACGCTGCCAGAGATGAAGGGAAGATCGTTAAGATTAAAAAATCTTAATCTGATTACTTGAAGGAAGACGCAGGTTCCAGCCTTGGATCACTCAAGTCCAGCCGATACATGAGCTGGTTGTAGTCATATCTGGCCGGGGCCAAAGGATTCCCGCTGAACTCCAGTGAGTAGGTTCCCTCAAAGTAAATGAAGCGTCCGCCTTCAGCATCAAGGAAGTCATGATGGACGGGATTGTAAAAGGTGTAGCGAGGATGGGAGGCGATCTTTACGGCCTTTAGCCAAGGGCCGCTGACCTGAGCTGCTTCCGCATACCAGACCTCGCCCAGCGGTGATGGATCGTCCTTGCCGCCGCTCTGCACGCCGATGAGCACGAACCGTTTCCGCCACGCATTCCAGGTGATGCTCGCATGGTGTAAGCGCACGGATTTTCCTGTGGCCGCCTCTTTGAGATCGAAGCGTTTTTGCTCAGGCTTGATCGTTCCACTGAGCAGCTGCTTGATCTCCTCGCCTTGAGAAGTGGGCGGCTCTTCCTGCTGCCAGCGCCACTCATGCGCGGCTTCATCAAACCGCAGCGCCTCATAGCTGGCGGGCGTCAGAAGATCATGAAGCGTGGCCCGCACTCGGACGCAGGGAAGGGGATGGCAGAAGTAGAAGAAGTCACCGTCGGCATCCTTCACTCGCGTGGCATTGCCTTGTGGGAAACGCCATTTCTCAGTAGCATCAAGGTCCAATGCTTTCTCAAACACACCGCTGGCATCGTTGAAGCGACAGAGGCCGTGCTCGACCGCATTATCGAGCCCCTGATGCCTACTGAAATGGGCGAGTAGAGCTTCCTCACCCTTCTCATCCTTCACCGTGAGCAGGCCGAAAAGCCACACCGCACCGGGGCCTTGCAGCGGCAGCATGTGGCGGAGTTGCTGTGGCTTCTCCCTGTCCATGAGATACTCAAACGCGATGCCTTTCTCCGCTTGCACATCGAGTGGCGTGAGCGCGCTGGTTGTCTGAAAGTTCCCCAGCGGATAATGCGGCACGTTCGTGTCTCCCCAGAGCCAGAATAGCTTTCCGTGATAGGGAACGGCTTGCACAGAGTCCTGACCCATCACGCCTGAAGCATTCAGATTCGGAAGAGGGCAGGGGAGGCCGAGCAGCTCGGAGTCGCGATAGATGCCCTGTCCGGTGGTTCGCCCGATGCGCTCTGCGATATTCGTTCGCTTCAGCTTAATGGTGGCCGTTTCACCTGCCTTCGGAGTCACGCGAACACCCGTGTAACCGAAGCCGTCCTTGGCCTTCTCATAGCCCGGACAAGTGAGATAGAAAAAGACCTCGCGATCCATGAGCCCCGGTTCATGGAAGGCGATCCAACCCGCGCTATCCGTCACGCAGCGGATGTCATTCACCGTGCGCAGTTCAACCAATGGCACCCCGCGTCCCGATGATTCATCCATCACATGGAGGCCGAAATACGGAGCCGCGACTTTGGGCTCTGCAGCGCTCACCCGACAGGCGGCAAGGGCGACGGCGCAAAGGATCTGCGCAAATGAGGTGAGCTTCATGGAACGAGCGTAGCCTGACTCTCCAGAGTCGGGAATCAGTGAATTTTAATGACCCGACTCTGGAGAGTCAGGCTACGTCAGCATCATCAGACTTACTTGAACTGCACTTCAGTCTTCGGCAGGAGCGCTTTGATCTTAGCCTGAGCTTCGTCGCTGAACGGTTCCTTGACTGGCACGATGCGCATGGACTTGAGGAAGGCGAAGTCCTTGAGCACCGTGAGACGCTCATCAGGGAACGGCACCTTGCCGAGTTCGACATGCTCTAACTGAGTCAGGCCTGCGATGGTTTTCAGTTCGTCATCGGTCAGTTTCGTGGCGTTGGTCAAGGTGAGGCGGCGCAGCGTGGTGATGCCTTTGATCAAAGGGATACACGCCGCTGACTCAAAGCCTTCGCCGAGTTGCAAAGACTCCAGCGGGAGCTTTGCGAGGTGAACCAGGGCCTGCGGTGTGGCATTCGGTGTGCCGATCTCAAAGCCTTTGAGCTTCGTGAGCTTCGCCAGATTCGGTGCGCCAGCATCCGTGAACTTCGCATGGGCGAGGCTGATGCTTTCCAGATTCGGCAGGTGATCGCAGAGTTCCTTCAAACCCTCATCGTTGATGCTGCTGCCGCGATGGCTGACTTTGGTGAGCTTCGTGAAGCCCTCGAATTTCGCATATGCCTTGCCGGTGATCTTGGTGCCGACGAACGAGAAGGCTTCCAGGTTCTTCAAGCCTGCAAGCTGTTCCATGCCTGCATCAGTGAGCGGACCGTTGTTCGTAAAGCGCAGCGTTTTGAGGTTCGTGAGCTTGGCGATGTTTGGCATCCACTCGTCGTTGAACTTCGTCGAGATGATGTTCAGCGATTCCAGCGTGGTGAGGTGGCCGACGTGCTCAAAGAATGCTGCGTCATAAGGATCGCTCTCACGCTTATCATGCGGTCCGGTGTTCGGCACGGCGAGGTCAATGAGCTTCAGGCTTTGCCCGTCCTCGGTCTTCTCGATCTTGCCCTTCGCGCCTTCAACGGTGCGGATGACAGCTTCGACATGAGGGTCCAGAGCGAGGGCAGAACCTGCGGCAAACGGCAGGGCGAGAAGGGCGAGGATGATTGATTTCATAGTGAGAAGGATGGGCAAAGACAGTGGTTGAACTAGTGAGGGTTATTCGCGTCCGAAGAACTCTTCTTCTTTCGGCAGAGCGTTGACTTTCCAGGTCGGCGGATAGAAGCGGATGATGCGTTTCGGGCGGTAGCCTTCGAGCATCATGTCCATCTTGAGCTTGATCTGCACACCGCTGCTGCCGGGCTCGATGGAGATCTTTTTCACCTCAATAATGCCGCCTGTTTTGCGGTCGTTCACGGGGTCGTAAATCATGAGCGTCTCGCGGGCGACCGCAAGGCCACCACGGGGATCATTGGTCGGCGGCGGTTCTTTAGGCGGCGGCGCATTGGGGTCCACGCGAGTGAGTTCGTCGAAGAGCTTGGGATCGACGTTGCCAAAGAAAGTGACCGTGACGAGCTGCGGTTCGTCCTCGACGGCAGCGACCCAACCGGGCAGGCCGCGCTCGCGGATGTAGTTGCGATGACGTTCAAGTTGCTGCGCGGTGACGAGGGCGCGGGCGGGTTCATCGAGCCATAGATCGGTGATGCGACCGGGGCCGTAGAGCGTGACCCAGGTGAGGTTACAAAGAAAAGTCTGGCCGGCTTGCAAGGCTTTGAGATCGGCGAAGCTATTGCCTTGGAAGACGCGGGTGCTGGTGAGCAGATCGAAGATCTTCGGCTGGCCGCTGGGCTTCGCGTTGTCCTGAAGAGTGGCCGTGAGCTTCATCGTAGTGAGATCCACGCTCTCGATTTTCCAAAGCTGCTTCTGGCGCGCATTGAAGCTGAAATCATCTTCAATGAGGAAGCAGCGGCGGAAGTCGAACTCTGGGGTCTTGCGCCGATACCAAGTGTCCGGTGGCGGCGTCTTGTCATCGGGATCAGCGAGATAAAACAAGCCATGCAGATGCGTGCCCAGCGGGATGTCCTGCAACGCTGCGGGCGCTCCATGATACCAAATGGAACCATACGGCAGCATCCCCGCATCGAGCGGCAAGTCCCACACCCCGCGATCCTGGCTGTCATTGCGATCCACGCGCATCTGAAACCGCCGCTCCAGATGATCCACCTTCATCAACTCACCCGACACCGCATGCGCGGAGCCTTCCGGCGGGAACTGTCCTCCGACGAGCTGATACCAGTCCGGCTTGTCGTCTGGCTTCTTGTCCTTCGGGTTCTTTTTCTTCTCATCCGCCTTCACTGGGCCGTCCGCATCCGTGCGGAACTTATGAGCATCCTCCGCGTGAAGGATCGTGATCAAAGAAAGGCACAGGAGAAAAACAAAGCGCATGGGAAAAGACGCGAATGAGGAAAGCGACTGAAAAGGTGAGGCGAGATAACGCACATCGTCGGCAGCTTTCTCGCTTGAACGCCAACAAAATCTCATCAGCGGCTCATGAAGCGCCATAAAAGTGCGCCTTGCTAGTGTGCTGCTATGCGGTCATTGTTGATGTCATGAACCTGCTTGAACGAATCACCATCGAATCCAGCAAATGCGGCGGCAGGCCGTGCATTCGCGGATACCGAATCCGTGTTAGTGACATTCTTGATCTAATCGCCGCTGGTGCTTCGAATGAGGAAATCCTCGCTGACTACGACTTCTTGGAGCCTGAAGACATCACCGCAGCACTGACCTATGCAGCGCGGCAAACTGATCACACCGTGCTCGCCGTGGCTGCGTGAAGTTCCTCGTGGACAATCAACTGCCAAGGGCTGTGGCCTACTGGCTGGCGGGCAGAGGTCACGATGTCGTGCATGTGCAGGATCGCGGTCAGGGTCAAACCGATGACCGGCAACTGTGGTCGAGTGCGATTGAAGAAGACCGAATCATCGTGAGCAAAGATGAGGATTTCTTTTTTCTCGCCACACGTCCTACGGATACAGGTAAACTGCTGT
The DNA here is from genome assembly GCA_025361865.1 of Phragmitibacter sp. Lineage (GTDB taxonomy): Bacteria > Verrucomicrobiota > Verrucomicrobiia > Verrucomicrobiales > Verrucomicrobiaceae > JANYJH01. The sequence continues at coordinate 520 of JANYJH010000346.1, read as the reverse complement.
GGCTGCGCGTGGGCAATTGCCGGACTTCCGCATTGCTGGCTTCGCTAGAAACAGTAATGACTGCGGTCGAACAGGCTTTTCAGTCAGGGCAACGCGTTGTCGAGTTGCGATAGAAACTCGAGATCCGTGAGCGGATGCGAGAGGGAAAATTGTTACAAACGATACGCTTTTATCTTGCTGCATTAATAAATATCAGAAGGAGCAACGAGTCCGCAGCTCACCATCGCTCATGCCACGATCTGCGAGATCGGCTTCACACTGTCTTGGAACGTGTCCACCTTCACATCCGCGCGTTGCAGCATGGTGAGCAGCAGGTTGCTCACGCGGGCGTCGCCATCCACGGGGCGGGAGCAGATCTTGTAGTGCTCCTGAGCGTTGGTGACGTCGTATTTGTTGATCTTCGGCAGGTTGAAATCAACGTGCGTGCCGTGCTTGTAGCCGAGCGCCTTGCCGCCGCAGAGGATGGTGGGCAGGTTCGCGTTGCCGTGGCTGTGACCGTAGGCCATGCCGCTACCCCAGA
>JANYJH010000341.1 GCA_025361865.1 Phragmitibacter sp. | reverse complement strand
CGGCGAGGCGAAGACGCCGACGCGCAGCGCGGTGACGTGGTTCGACGGCGCGTATCAGGTGAACGAGATCTACGAGAAGGAGATCCCGGCCATGTTTGTGCCGAACGTGTTCTCCTTTGCCACGGAAGGCCGGCTGCTGCGCTACGGCAGCATCCGCATGCCTATCGACCTTTGGGGGCCGTGGCGCGATGAGGAGCATCAGGAGGAGTGCAATCTGGGCCATGTCCGCATGACAGTGGAGAGCCTGATGCGGCCAGGCGTGGTGCTGGACATCCTGCAGAACTTCACCCTCTTCGCCACGGACAAGAAGCACCGGCGGATCAAGGTGATCTGCCGCTACCAGCAATACGAGACGACGAACAAGATGATCGCTCGTGTGGTGGCTGGCTATCCGAAGAAGGGCCTGATCTGGCATTTCCAGGGCAGCGGCAAGAGCCTGCTGATGGTTTTCGCCGCGCAGAAGCTCCGCACGCACCCGAGGCTGGGCAATCCGACGGTGCTGATCGTGGTGGACCGGATCGACTTGGACACGCAGATCAGTGCGACCTTCAACGCAGCGGACGTGCCGAACATGATCGGGGTGCCTGACCGAAAGGAACTGCAAAAGCTGATCAATCAGGACGTGCGGAAGGTGCTGATCACCACGATCCACAAATTCGGCGAGGCGGAAGGGAAGTGGAACGACCGCAAAAACATCATTGTAATGGTGGATGAGGCGCACCGCACGCAGGAAGGGGACTATGGACGGAAGATGCGCGAGGCTTTGCCCAATGCCTTTCTCTTTGGTCTGACCGGCACGCCGATCAACCGGGCTGACAAAAACACGTTCTGGGCCTTTGGAGCGGATGAGGATGCCAAGGGCTACCTGAGCCGCTATTCCTTCCAGGACAGCATCCGGGACAAGGCCACGCTGCCGCTGCACTTTGAGGCTCCAGCGGTGAAACTGAAGATCGACAAGGCGGCCATCGATGAGGCCTACAAGCAGATCACGGACGACATGAGCGAGCAGGATCGCGATGATCTGGCGAAGCTGGCGGCCAAGATGGCAGTGCTGGTGAAAAACCCGGAGCGGGTGCGGGCCGTGGTGGAGCACATGGTGCAGCATTACCAGACCAAGGTGGAGCCGAACGGATTCAAGGCGCAGGTGGTGTGCTTCGACCGCGAGTGCTGCGTGCTCTACAAGAAGGTGATGGACGAGATCATCAGCCCCGAGGCCAGCGCTATCGTGATGAGCAGCGGACAGAAGGACCCGCCCGCATGGAGTGTCCACCTGCGCGACAAGGACGCCGAGGAGAAGCTGCTCGACCGTTTCCGCGATCCGGCGGACCCGCTAAAATTTGTCATCGTGACCAGCAAGCTGCTGACCGGCTTCGACGCGCCGATCCTTCAGGCCATGTATCTCGACAAGCCGATGAAGGATCACAACCTCCTTCAAGCCATCTGCCGCGTGAACCGCACCTACGGCCAGACCAAGACGCACGGGTTGATCGTGGACTACATCGGCATCTTCGACGACGTGGCCCAGGTCCTCGATTTCGACGAGAAAACCGTGCAGCAGGTGGTGAGCAACATCGAGGAGAGCTTCCGACTGTCCAGCAGTGTAGGCGATCAGGTCCAGAAGCAATTCATCTGCTCGCAACGAGGTAATGCTTATGATAAGTGGCACGGTGACATTCAGCAAACCATGCGGGTAGGCTGAAAGTGGCAATTCGGGAAACATGAGCCGATAAATACTGCGAACCAACGAGCCATAGACATAACGAAATGCAGAAGGCAGCGGGCCAATGCCGCCCTCTTCGCGTTTGAGTTCCAGATGTAAAACACCATCGCGGGCTTCCGCTTTGAGCCACCACGGGTCACCTTTCCAAACACCTGCCCGATTGAATGGCGGACGATGCTCCAACAACAGGACGCTCTCGCGCTTGATGGCCTCTTCGGCAGTTTTGCAGATTTCCCATTGAATGCGGGTGATACGTGAGACAAGGCGGAGCGAGCGCTTTGGGTTCTTCTCTGGCGTGACATGCCGGTAGCTGCCGATACGGGCGCGGAGATTATTGGATTGACCGATATA
>JANYJH010000219.1 GCA_025361865.1 Phragmitibacter sp. | reverse complement strand
CTCCTGCATAAATACGCTCGACGCGCTCGCCGATGCCCGTGAAAATATGCCACGAAATGGTTCCTGCTTTAGTCGCCAGTTCTTCAGCGGAAATTTGTTCCGATCCTTGAGGACCCAACAAAACCACTTCATCACCAAGGCGGGCGGGCTCTCCCAAATCCGTTACATCCACCATGATCTGATCCATTGTGACACGGCCCAGAATGGGGCAACGCACGCCATGAATGAGCACGTCTGCGCCTTGTCCTGAGACCTGTCGCGGGTAGCCATCTGCATAGCCACAAGCCAGCGTGGCGACTTGAGTCAGGCGCTTCGTCACGAAGGTCCGTCCATAACTGACACCGTGCTCGCTGGGCAATTCACGAATCATCGCGATGCGTGTTTTCCAAGTCAGCACTGGTCGCAAATCCACCTCAATGGGCATCGGATTAACCCCGTAAAGCATCAGTCCAGGGCGGGCCAGTTGGCAGAAGCTCTGAGCCTCTTCATAGCCGAGCAAACCAGCGCTGTTCGTGAGATGAACCCTTAGCGGCTTCAGTCCGTTTTGGCTCGCCAAAGTGACCGCATCACGGAAGCGACCGAGCTGCTGTTGCGTGAAAGTAGCGTCGTCATCTGGAGCGGGTAAATGGGAAGCGATTCCCTCCCAAATGACATGCTGATAGGAGGCTAACTTTAGCGCGGTCGCCGCTGTCCATTGGTCCTCGGTGAAACCCATCCGACCCATGCCGGTATCCAGAACGATGTGGGCGAGGGCTTTGGCCTGGAGCTTAGCGGCGAGGTCGTCAATGGCCGCTGCTTCCGCTAATGAATTGACCGTGATTTGATAGCCTCGCTTCAGAGCGATTGCGATTTCTTCCAACAGACAAGCGCTCAGAATCAAGATGGGCGTGCCGACGCCTCCAGCCCTGAGTTCCTCGGCTTCCTTGAGGTTCGCCACACCGAATATGCTCGCTATTCCCTTGAGCGCTTTGGTCACTTCCACGGCTCCATGTCCATAGGCGTTCGCTTTGACCACGGCCATGATTTCGCTTTGCGAAAGCTCACGCGCCACAGCCGCATTATGAACCAGCGCCGCCAGATCAATCTCTGCCCAGCAGCGTTTTGGCAAGGATTCAGGAGCACTCATGGCTAGTCGAGAATCGAGTGAACCTTGTTAGCGATTTCCTGCCATTTTTCATCTGCCATGCTCGGAGTTGCAAGGACATCTATTGGTCGTTTTTCTGCTGGCAACTTCACCCAAGACCGACAGCCGCCATAGCCACGCTCATACGGAAAAGTCCAAGCCGCAGCCAAGCTGGCCACTCTTACCAAGGCCACATGCAGACAGGATTCCTCATTCCACACGAAACGCTCACGGATCACCTCTTCCTTCCACACATGATAGGGGGCCAAAGCGGCGACTTTTTCCCACTCGGTTACTTTCCAGACTTTCTTCAGTTCCGCGTGGTGACAGATTACGACCTCCGCGCGTTGCTCGTCCTGCGGAACCGCTACGGCTTCAGCATTCTCCGGCGTCCAATCGAGCTGCTCCTTCTGCGCATGAAACCCTGTGGGAAACAGCCAAAAATCATCGTGTTGAAAGTGGAAGCCGCCCCGCCCTTCATGGATGCCGCCCTTGCGCAGGATGAGCGTTTGCACACCTTGACCGAGCGCTTCACAAACGAACGCCCATTCCTTGAAACCGATGGCTTCTGAGTTTCCTGACATGGGAAGAGATAGGAGCCTGCGGGAAACAGTCAATGCGCCGACTGCTTTTTCGTTTGCCCCCTGCGCCATACCGCGTATGATTGCTGCCCTATTAGATGGTGGTCGTAGATCAATGGTAGATCTCCAGATTGTGATTCTGGCTGTTGCGGGTTCGAGTCCCGTCGATCACCCCATTTCTTTTTTGCTGCGCTGAAGATCACATGGAAAGCCTTGAAGCGCGCATTCAATATCAGTTCCGTGACGCCGCTCTCCTGAAGGAAGCGCTCACCCACGGCAGCTCGCGCTATGACAGCCGACAGCCCATCCGCGACAATCAACGCCTGGAATTCCTTGGTGATGCCGTTCTCCAGCTCGCCATGTCGGAGCTTCTTTTTCGTGAGTTCCCCATGCTCGACGAGGGCATGCTGACGAAGCTTCGCACCCGATTGGTTTCCACCAGTGCTCTCGCGCAGATGGCGCAAGACTTGAACCTCGGTTCCTTCATCGTCATGGGACGGGGCGAAGAAGCCAATGGAGGTCGTGAACGCAGCTCCATCCTTGCAGATACGATGGAGTCCCTGATCGGCAGCCTCTTCTTAGATGGTGGACTTGAGGCCGTCCGTGCCGTCGTCACCCCTCTCATCGCCGCCGAGATGAAAGCCCTCACGGCGCGTCCCATTGAGATCAATCCTAAGGGCGAACTCCAGGAACTTCTGCAAAGCATCTCCAACGAAGCCCCGATCTACCAGATCATCTCGTCTGAAGGCCCCGACCACCTGAAGCACTTCCAAGCCATCGTTCTCTGGCGCGGCACCGCTTTGGGTGAAGGAACCGGCGCACGCAAAAAGGAAGCTGAAATCAAAGCCGCCGCTAATGCCCTCTCGAATCCGATTCTGAATGCGCTCCTTAAACCGCCTAAAGCCGTGTGAACATCTTGGTGAAGATCAATGTTCACAAACCAGAGAATATTCTCATTTCTTTTTCTCAGAAAAGATATTCCTGACTTGTTGGTAAGTCATTCACTAGCAGATACCTCATGGAACTCCTATGAAAAGGGTGAGGAACAGGGTTATTCACTTGTTCACCGCCTATACTACTTCTCTTTATTGAGACTTTTCTCAAAACTAAATACTAATGATGAGAATAAGTCAGGACCAAGTTCTATTTTGAATGGTTCATTCGTCATTTGCCTAGTGCTTCATCTTCCTCCACATTCTAAGCCCTCATGGCCAGTATCTTCGGCACTCTCTTTCGCGTCAGCACCTTCGGTGAATCCCACGGGGCAGGCGTTGGTTGTATCATAGATGGCTGCCCACCTAAGATAGCGCTGACGGAAGCCGATCTCCAACTGGAACTGGATCGTCGTCGTCCTGGTCAAAGCAAGATCACGACGCCGCGTAAGGAAGAGGACAAAGCAGAAATCCTCTCGGGTGTCGTGGACGGACTGACGCTCGGCACGCCCATTGCCATTCTCGTGCGCAATAAAGACCAGCGTTCCGAAGCCTATAAAGAGATCGAGACCGCCTACCGACCCAGTCACGCGGATTACACTTATGATGCGAAATATGGCATCCGTGCCATCGCCGGCGGGGGTCGTTCCAGTGCGCGTGAAACCATCGGTCGCGTCGCAGCCGGTGCCATCGCGAAGAAAGTCCTCACGGGAGCCTGGGCGGACTACGAATGCCTAGCTTACGTCAAAAGCATCCACGACATCGAAGCCTCCCAAGTCTCAAGCCTTGCGCCTCTAGCCTCCGTCACCGAGTCTAACATCGTTCGCACCTGTGACCCTGAAGCGGCAGAGAAAATGATCGCCCTCATCGAGCGTGTCCGTTCAGAAGGTAACTCCGTGGGCGGTATCATCGAGTGTGTCGTGCGCGGCGTGCGTCCTGGCTTAGGCGAACCCGTCTTTGACAAACTGGAGGCAGACCTCGCGAAAGCCATGATGAGTCTTCCGGCCACGAAAGGTTTCGAGATAGGCAGCGGCTTCGCAGGCACCCGCATGACCGGCTCGGAGCACAATGACCAATTTTACATGGAACGAGGCCGTGACCTCCCCGCCGCTGAATCCCCAACCCGTGTCCGCACCCGCACGAACCGCAGCGGCGGCATCCAGGGCGGCATCAGCAACGGAGAGGACATCGTCTTCCGCATAGCCTTCAAACCCACCGCCACCATCTTGCAAGCGCAACCAACCGTGAGCAGTGAGCATGAAGACACGATCCTGAAAGCCCGTGGCCGACACGACCCCTGCGTTCTTCCCCGCGCCGTTCCCATCGTGGAAGCCATGACACATTTGGTGCTGTGCGATCATTTTCTGAGGCAGCGTGCGCAGAATAAGTAGGTGAAGCGCCCCGCTTCACTTCATCCGCAGAAAAGCGAGCGGTTACACATACCTCGTCTTCTAGCTTGTGGTCATATTCTACACAGGAATATGACGCTCAGGTGCGCCGTATTCCACAAATCTGTTGCCCATCACGCGAATAGGCGTGAAAAGCGACACCCACGCCCTTAAAAATCCGTTCATATGAGACAAAACTGTCGGCCATAATGCTCGTGACAAACACAACACTATTGTTTACGATCAAATAGTTCAGCAGACCCCCCTAAGCGGAAGAGCTTTTTGAGGGTATCACAACCAAAGGCGTGCGGTCACCGGTTCCGAGAAGTGCGTGAGGCAGGGATTTAGCTACGCTGCTGCGAAGCGCAGCGAAAGACTTGTCTTTCAAGCTCTGCGAGCAAAGCGTAGCTAACGGAGTGGCGGGGGCACTTCTTACACTTGGTAGCGGGGCCGATGGTTGTGAACGGAGGGAAGCGCTCTTTGGAGGTGGCGCCTCTCAAAGAATCGAGTCGTGTTCCAGTCCCCCAGGGCACCGTTGAAGGTGAACATTCGTAGCACCTTACAACGGAGCCAGGAACCTGGGGACTCGAACGGGGGGCAGGGATCCAAGGGACTGAGAAGGTGCCTGGCTTCGTAGAGAATGAAAAGGTATGCGCAGCGTGGGGCGGTCAGGTGCTGAACAGCCAGATGCACCCGACAACCAAGCAAGAGTGATTGACGCCTTGGGATAAACCGCGCATCATGCGTGTCATTCCACCCGCGCCGCCCTTGGTTGCAGGTGATCCTTGAAGTTCGCCCAAACTTCGATGCTCCAGCGTGCTTTCATCGTAGCTTTAGTTGCATCTACCGTCTTTGCAGCGGATGTGCCCAACACGACCAAGGTTCCCAGGACCTTTTCTGAGATTGTTGACTCGACCCCTTCGGCCACTTTCGTCCGGTGCCATGGTCATCCCCACATCGTGGCAGTGTATTGCGAGCAAGAGCCCGAATGGTGGGGACGACTGTCCGTGTATCAGCGGAGCGGAGATGCCATCGATTGGCAGTATTCATACCCAGACTCTTATGAGGAGTTTCGCGGCCATTACGTCGTGAGGTTTCGTTGGATTCAACTGAAACAGACACAAAAGCCCGTTCTGGAGGTTATCGAGAGCACACACATGGGGAATGGTTCTCTTCGCCTTTGGGAGCTTGATGGCCGGACTTTGCGCCTCTTACTTGAGACGACTGTTCGAGGGCGTTTTTGGGACCCTCCAGCCGTGTTTGGAGTGCCCGAGCATGGTGAGGCACGATTCGAGGCCGATCATCTCGCGGTAGAGTATCAGAGACTATCAGATCAGGAGTTTGATAGCATCCATTTGACCGGTTCGATTCAGATCTCTGAGATTGAGGGCAGGGCGATGCCATCTCGCAGGTTTGAGCAGGTTTGCCGATGGGATCCAGCCAAGCGCGTGTTTTCAGCACAAGCAGCCACATCACCATGATCGAGCCGCAAGCAACCCCAAGGGCGAACAAAACGGATGCAGGCAACGGCTCGAAGGCTATCTGTCGTGTCAGCAACGTCTTGCGCTCGCCGTCGCCACAGCTTAGACGTTGATATGGCTCCGGTTTTGGCAAGTGAAAAAGTGAGTCCGTGATCATTTTCATGACCTTGTCTTGGGGTTATTGTTCTCACCTCAGAAGCAGACTGACCGACCAGGGTGACGCTTATCACTTCGGTGGTTATGCTGACATTCGCGTGCTGGGTAACGCATTTCTTTTGTTCACCGCGGCCCATTTCTCACAGTCTAGGCTCGAGCGCTCAAGCGG
>JANYJH010000205.1 GCA_025361865.1 Phragmitibacter sp. | reverse complement strand
GGGTTATGATACGGACGCCATTGTCCGCCTCGCGCAGGCTGCCGGAATGGAGGTGGTCATTCCGCCGAAATCCAACCGCAAGCACCCACGCGCGTATGATGAATATCTCTACAAACTGAGGCATCTGGTGGAGAACGACTTCATGCGCCTCAAGCAATGGAGAGGTATTGCCACACGCTACGCCAAGCGCTCCTCTTCCTGCTTGGCTGCAGTGCAATTTCGCTGCGCCATCCTCTGGGCCTCCATCTTGTGACGACACGACCTAGTCTGGCGGCGTCCATGCGGTGTTCTTGACGGGTGATGCCATATTGTTAGACGTTTTTATAGATCGCAGCGGCAAAAAGCTTTGGAAAGTAGCCATCATTGCTCCGTGTGATGAGCTGGTGGCTTGGTTCCCGCGAAATGGTGGAGTTGTTGTTGAGAGTCCTTCATTGCGGCTATGTCTTCAGTTCCGTCACGCGGAGCACGGCACGCGTTCGCTGCTAGAGAAGATTCGCGCTTCGATCCCGCCGTTGGATTGAATGTTAGCCAAGCCCGCCACGGTCGCTGTTCAGCGTCGCATCGCCATACTTAGCACGGGTGCTGGGCGTGTAATCCAGCGGCGTCCACGCGGCATTGTTGGCGGACGAGGCCACGACGGCTTCGATGAAGGCCATGCCTGCGACGCCTTCTTCGATGGTCGGATAATCCATATCAAGCGGGTTCGGCGGGGTGCCTGACTCGATGGCGCGGAGGTGGTTGGTGAAGTTCCGGTAGATGTTCGCGAAGCCTTCCAAGTAGCCCTCCGGGTGGCCAGCGGGTGTGCGGGTAACGGCGGCGGCGGCGCTGCCGAGGTAGCCCATGCTGGTGCGATAGACCTGCATCGGCTGATCCAGTGAGGTGACGAGCATGGTGTTCGGATCGCGCTGCTGCCATTCGATGCCGCCCAGCTCGCCATAGACGCGGAGGCTGAGGTTGTTTTCGCAGCCGACGCTGATCTGGCTGGAGTGGAGCACGCCTTTGGCACCGTTCGTAAAGCGCAGTAGGACGTTGCCATCGTCTTCAAGACGGCGCCCTTGGCTTTCCAAGAAGATGGTAAGGTCTGCGGCGAGTTCCTTGATGTGCAATCCGGTGACGTATTCTGCGAGGTTGATGGCGTGCGTGCCGATGTCCCCCATGCAGCCGGAGGCTCCGCAGATCGCGGGATCGACGCGCCATGACGCTTGCTTTTGACCAGTCTTTTCGAGCATCGTGGCCAGCCAGCCTTGGGGATACTCCACGACCACTTTACGGATTTCGCCTAGTTTGCCCTGCTCGATCATCTGGCGGGCCTGACGCATGAGAGGATAGCCGGTGTAGTTATAAGTGACGCCGTAGAGGAGGTCGGACTTCTTCACGATGCCTGCGAGTTCTTTGGCCTGCGCGAGATTAAAGGTCGCGGGCTTGTCGGAGAGCACATGGAAGCCGCTTTCGAGCGCGAGCTTGGCTGCGGGGAAGTGCATGTGGTTTGGCGTGACGATGGAGACGAAGTCCATGCGCTTATCCGCAGGCAGGGCGGCTTCCGCTTTGATCATCTCCTCAAAGTTCCCGTAGCAGCGCTCAGCAGGCAGGAAAAAATCGGCACCGCTGGCCTTGGATTTTTCAGGATTGGAAGAGAACGCGCCGCAGACGAGCTCGATCTGGCCGTCAATGTTAGCCGCGATGCGGTGAACGCCGCCGATGAAAGCGCCACGTCCGCCGCCGATCATGCCGTAACGAATTTTTCTGCTCATGGGAAGATATTGGGTAAGTAGGTTGAGTTGGGAAATTGAGGGCGAAGTGTGGCGAAGAAAGTGAAAAGGGGAAAGTGAAAAATGAAAAGTTAGACAAGCCGTGTTTGTATTGACTATGCTAGCGCCTGTCCATGATGACCGCTTTCAAACAAGCTCCTTTAATATGACCACAAATCCGATGCGCAAATATTGGAAAGACCAGCCCGTCACACCGGAGGACGTTTTCCTCAACCGACGCAAGTTCATCGCGAAGCTCGGTCTGGCGGCGGGTTCTATCGGCCTCTCGGCTTATGGCCAGGAGGCGGCAGAGTTCGACGTGGAGAAGACCATCCCTGCGCACCCGGTGAGCGATGGTTTGTTCCCTGCGAAGAAGAACGAGAAGTATCTCGCGGAAAAATACAGTCCACCGCTGCGGCTCACGGATCGCAAAACGGTGCTGACCTATAATAACTACTACGAGTTCGGCGAGAAGAAGCGCCAGCCTGCGAAGAATGTGGGCGCGTTCGAGCCGTTCCCGTGGAGCATCGAGTTCATGGGGCTCTGCAACAAGCCGGGCAGCGTGGACATTGAGGACATATTTAAGAAAGTCGCTTTCGAGGAGCGCGTCTATCGTTTCCGCTGTGTGGAAGCCTGGTCTGCGGTGGTGCCTTGGACGGGCTTTCCGCTCTCGGAATTGCTGAAGATGGCTGACCCGAAGAATGAGGCGAAGTTCGTTTCCTTCACCTCGATGAACCGTCCTGATCAAGCTCCGGGCATCATCAGCCTGAGCTATTACAACTGGCCCTATGTGGAAGGCTTGCGCATGGATGAGGCCATGAATCCTCTGGCCTTCGTGGGCACGGGCTCCTACGGGAAGCGTTTGGCCAAACAACAAGGCAGCCCCATCCGGCTCGTCTTGCCTTGGAAATACGGCTTCAAAGGAGCAAAGAGCATCGTGAAGATCGAGTTCCTAGCCGAGCAACCGCACACGTTCTGGAACGATGCCGCGCCGAAGGAATACGGCTTCATCGCCAATATCAATCCCGATAAGCCTCACCCGCGTTGGAGTCAGGCGACCGAGCGCATCGTCGATGATGCCGATGGGAAACGCCAACCAACGCTCCTCTACAATGGCTACGCGGATGAAGTGGCGAAGCTCTACACGGGTGACGAATACTGAGCGGGGTCTGCTTGAAACTGCCGTTGCCGCTCTCATAAGAAGCGTGGGAAAAGGTGTGTCGAGTTCATAAATACGTGCTCAGCAAGGCCTGTGAGACGATTTATTGAAACTAAACTCCTCTTAAATGCTCACGAAATTTGACCCTTGAGAAATCGGAGGTTAGATTATGGTTCCTTTAATAGAAATTATTATATGTGTGGAATTATTGGTTACATCGGCAATCGGCAAGCGAGTCCTATTCTCTTGGATGGATTACGGCGCTTGGAATATCGCGGGTATGATTCAGCCGGGATGGCGCTGCAGAATGGTAAAGATCTGCAAGTTCTGCGTCGTGCGGGCCGCATTGACAATCTCGCTTTGCTCGTGGCCGAAAAGAAGCCACAAAGCCACGCGGGAATCAGCCACACCCGCTGGGCGACACATGGTGCACCGACAGACGAAAACGCGCATCCTCATCGTGACCAATCAGGTAAATTGGCGCTCGTTCACAATGGCGTGATCGAGAATTATCAGACGCTCCGCGATGCGTTGAAATTAGACGGCCATCTTTTCACTTCCGAGACGGACACAGAAGTCCTCGCTCATCTGGTGGGTAAATATTACGACGAAAGCTCTGATGCTGATCCGGTGCAGCGCCTGATCTCAGCCGTGCAGAGCGCGCTCGTTCGCGTGAAAGGAACTTATGGAATCGCGGTGATCCACACGGAAGCTCCTGAGGTGATGGTCGGAGCCCGACTTGGTAGCCCGCTGGTTGTAGGTTTGGGGGAAGGGGAGCACTTCCTAGCTAGTGATGTCTCAGCTATCGTAGCTCATACGAAAGACGTGATCTATCTCAACGACTACGATGTTGTGACCATCACGAAGAGCGGCTTCGATGTGAAGCATCTGGAAGGCGGGATCGCCAAGGTGCTGGTGAGCCGCGTGGACTTCACGGAAGAAGATGCGGAGATGGGTGACTTCCCTCACTTCATGCTCAAGGAAATCTATGAGCAGCCGCAGTCCATCCAGAACGCGCTGCGTGGTCGCTTGTCTCGCGATGAAGCCACGGCGGTGCTCGGTGGATTGCAGATGTCACCGCAGGAACTGCGCGGCATTGACCGCATCATCCTCGCCGGTTGTGGCACGGCCTACCATGCGGCAATGGTGGGTGAATACCTCATCGAAACTTTAGCTCGCGTGCCCACGGAAGTGGAGATCGCCAGTGAATTCCGTTACCGGAATGTGCCGACGGATAAGAACACGCTTCAGTTCGTGGTCAGTCAAAGCGGTGAGACGATTGACACGCTGGCCGCGCTTCGTGAAGCGAAGCGCAAGGGCATCAAAGTGCTCGGCATCGTGAATAACGTGGCGAGCACCATCGCCCGTGAAACAGATGGCGGCATCTACATTCACGCGGGTCCAGAAATCGGTGTGGCCGCGACCAAGAGCTTCACTTCACAAGTCGCCGTGATGACGCTGCTGAGCTTACTGCTCGGACGTATCCGTAACATGAGCAGCACGGACGGGCTGGAATTGATTGAAGAAATGGAAGCCATTCCTGATAAAATCACGGCCATTCTGAAGCAGGCGGATCACATCAAGGAAATCGCAAACAAGTATGCCCATGTGGAGGGGATGCTCTTCATGGGTCGTCAGATGAACTATCCGGTGGCGATGGAAGGCGCGCTGAAGATGAAGGAAATCAGCTACATCTACGCCAGCGGACATCCAAGTGCGGAGTTAAAGCACGGAGTTATCGCCTTGGTCAAACCGGAACTGCCGAGCGTGTTCATCGCTCCTCATGATGCGGTGTTTGAGAAGAACATCAGTAACATCGAAGAGGTGAAAGCGCGTAAGGGTCCAGTCATCGCCGTGGCTACGGAAGGCCATCCCGGCATTGAGAAAGTGGCGGATGACGTGATCTACATTCCCCGTTGTCCTTCGGTTCTCAGTCCGTTGCTTACGGTTATTCCATTGCAGCTTCTGTCCTACTATGTCGCGGTCGCCCGTGGCTGTGATGTGGATAAGCCCAGAAACCTAGCCAAGAGCGTCACCGTGGAATGATCAGTCGGAAACAGCGGGTCAGCATGGCGGTAGCCACCTGCTTGCAGGTGGTTACTATTTTCGCTCATGCCGACCCGCCGCTGCCCGAGGATACGACGTTTGAAGTCAAACGCGCGGTTCTTTTGCAGGAGATGAATCCATCGGACTTTTTAGATACGGTTGGGCAACAAACAAAGGCCCTGTGGCGTCAGCATTATCGAGGAGTGCGCCCCCCGCTGCCTTCCACGGAACGTCTTCGGGTCTCCTTCACGCTGGGGGGATTGATCGCAGATGGTTATCTGGCATTGCAGGCGGGAGATCCCCAGCAGTTCAAGGACAACAATCAGGAGATTCTTACCTACTGTCGCGTCCTAGCCCTCGCTGAAAAAATGACTCCAGGAATCCTCGCGCAATCAAAGATGGCAGAAACCAAGGATTGGGAGGCCGTCAGGAAGCAGGTGGCTGAAACGCAGACATTCATCGAGCAGCAGCTTCGCGATCAGCGTGATGAAGACCTAGCCATTCTCGTGAACTTGGGCATGTGGATGCGGTTGCTGGAAATCACCTCCACGCTCGTTGCCAATGATGAAGAGATTCAGAACAAAATGCTGACTATCGGCTCTTTGCCACTGATACAGGAATTGGCTTTGCGCTATACCAAACTGAGTGAGAATAGCCAAAAAGAAGATGGCGTATCCAACATCGGTTCTCTGCTGGAATACCTCGTTGATCGCTGGAACGCCCAGGCCGCTCACCCCTCGAATGAACTGATTCATCGCACCAACGAAAAGATCATCGCGTTGATGGCCAAGCTCACGCTGAAGTAGGCCGCATCAGAGCGGCTTACTCATCACATGATCATCCATGACAAAGCCACCGCCGATGTCTGAGCAGAGGTCATGCGTGATGCTGAATCCCTCCCTCAAGTAAGCGCGGATAGCGCGGTGATTATTCCGGTTCACCCGTAGTCTGATGGCCGTGTGTCCGTGTCTTCTGGCCTCGCTTTCCAGCCATTGCAGCGCCTTAGATCCGAGGCCCTGGCCATGAAGTTCTGCTTTCAAATAAAGCTTATGAAGGAATATCGAGCGGTCATTCGGCACTACTTCAAACGACAGATAACCGAGTGCTTCACAGCCCTCTTCGATCAAGGCATAGACCACACCACGAACGACGATCTCCTGCCGCAGCACATCGGGATCGGACCCATAGAAATGCTTCAGCATATAGCCGATCTGTTCATCACTGATGATTCCGGGATAGACTTTACGCCAAATATCGTGGGCCAGCGCACGAATCGTCGGGAGTTCATCAATGCCGATGACACGAATGCTCACATCCATCTCCGTCTTGGCTGCTGACATCGGTTTGGCCCAAGCCAAAGCGGCTTCCCAGGCAGCCAGATCATCGCTTGGACTCAGTTCTTGAAGCTTCTTCGCGATGTCCTGCTTTCGCGGTTCGACGATGCCTTCTTCACGAATCTGGAAAGTGTCTGAGGGATGTTCAGTCTCCAGCAATAGCTCCTTGGCCAGATACCAACAAGCCCAGGCTCGCCAGACGCGCAGTTCCTTATGAGGCTCCACCATACGCGTCGCGAGATGCTGATAGTGCCGACGCGGATTGCCGATGAATCGGTCTTCAGGGCGGTTGATCAGTATCCACGCCGCCGCATGAT
>JANYJH010000190.1 GCA_025361865.1 Phragmitibacter sp. | reverse complement strand
CTTTCCTCGAGTTCGGCGGCGAGTTGATCAAAGAGCAGCGCGGTGGGCGGTGGGTTCTTCCGCATTAGGGAGAGGGGCAGGCCGAGGGCGCTGGCCTCTAGAAACAAGGGATCACGCGGGATGTTTTGATTAAAGAGCAGCGGCGCGGGAAGCATCTGGCGGAGTTCACGGGCGACCTTGATGCTGGCCTCGTGGTTGCTTTGCAGCATGGTCAGGAGGATGCCGGCAATCTTTACAGGGCAGCCTTCTTTACGGAACCTTCCGAGGGTCTCCATCATGAGGGGCAGGGAGCGGACGGCGAGCGGTTCAGCCTGCTGCGGGAGGAGCACGAAGTCGGAGTTCCGCACGACGACTTCAGTCATGCTGTTGAGGCCAGCGGCGGTGTCCAGTAGGACGCAATCATAACGGTGCACATCAAGCTGGCGGAGCAGGGTCTTTAGGCGTTCCGGTGCTTCATCCAACATTCCGCTGGAGCTGGAGAGGGGATTGATCTGACCGGCGGGCAGGATGCTGAATTCCGGCAAGCGCGTGGGCAGGATGAAGGAACGGATTTCGCCGCCACCAGAGAGGAAGTCATAGAAGCCGCGCTTGTTCCGCGTGGATCGTGAGAGGGAAAGTCCGATGCCCCCCTGTGGATCAGTATCCACGATCAGGGTGTTCCAGCCGCGACGCGCAAGCGCATGGGCAAGATTAATACTCACAGTGGTTTTTCCCACTCCTCCTTTTTGGCTGGCGATGGCTAGCGCGGTCACGCGGCGATCTTAGCGAGGTTCTGAGTCTTTGCAGGAAAAAGTGTAATTTGATGCGCAGGTTATTTGCTCAATGCGCTGCCCATTGGCGTCAATGATTAAAAAGCGCCGCTTCACTCGGCAAAAATGCTTTACTCATTTTACGAAATTGCCTAACCTGCATCTCACGATATTCTCTCATACGCTCTTCCTGCATCATGAAAATGACCTCTCATCTACGCACCGCATCCGTTCTGGCGGTAGCTTGGTTCGCTGCCTCGCCTTTGATCGCTGACACCATCACTCTGAAATCCGGTGAAAAACTGGAGGGCAAGATTGTCTCTGAAACAGCGGATTCCATCACGTTGGAATACAAGCTCACGGCCAAGATCAAGGACACGAAAACGATTGCCAAAAGCAATGTGCTGGAGATCAAGAAGCTCAGCCCCTCAGAGACCGAGATCGCGGAAAAAGGCCTTCGCAATCTGATCCCCTCAGCCGATCTCCTGACCGCCCCTGAATACGAGGCGATCATTCAAGATCATTTGCGTGCCTTCATCGCCAAATATCCCGGAACACCAGAAGCAGCGGAAGTGGAAAAGATCATCGCCACGCTCAGTGAGGAGAAAGCCAAAGTCGCCGCTGGCCAAATCAAAGTCGAAGGCAAGTGGCTGGATGCTGCCGTCGCCAAACGGGACGTTTACAATATCGACGCCTATCGTCAGCGGATGCTGATGAAGCAAAAAGCGCTTGCTCAATCAGATATGCGGTATGTGGAAGCACTACGGGCGTTTGAAACACTTCATGATAAATTTGGAGCCTCCACTCAGTATGTGAGAGCCATCCCCGAGGCTCAGGAATTTCTTGAGGCTTATGCCAAGCAACTGAACTCGATGATCAGCACTCAGCCGATTCTTCAGAAGCAGCGGGACGATGGGCTGCGCGGCCTGGCCGCTGATGAGCAGACCCGAGTCAAAGCCTCCATTCAGGCTGAGGAGCAGACGTATAAAAGAAACGTTGATGAGCAGATCAAGAACAAATCTAAATGGCGTGACGTTTCCAAGTATGACCTGAAAGGCCTTACGGATGCTCAGACGGCGGTGCTGGCTGAGATCAAGAATTTGCAGGCGCTGGATATCGTCGCCTTGCAGAAAGAGAACGAGACCTACATGGCCATCATTCGCTACCTCGCGGATGGGAATTTGACCGCTGCTGAGGCTACTTTAGATCGCATCACCAAGGCTTCCACGACGGCTCTCCCAGCCATCGTTGGTGATTTACGTAAACGAGCGAAGGAACTGAAAGCTGAGGAAGCAAAACGTAAAAATGAGGAAGTCAAAGCCAGTGTGCAACAGCCGACAACCGCCCCTGACGCTGCCAAACCAGCCGCTGATGCTGCGAACCCGATGGCTGATATTTTGAAGGAGCAGGAAGAAAAGCAAAAGGCCAAGCTTAAAGCTGCTGCGGACGAAAAGATCGCTGCGGAAGCGGCCAAAGCCAAGGCTGTGGTGGCCGCCCCCGTGGAAGAAGAAGGTGGCATGATGCAATACATTCCCTATGCGGGCGGTGGATTGCTGGTGGTCCTTTTGGGCGCGCTCTACTTCGGCAAGAAGAAGAAAGAGGACTGAGATCGTTATCATGTCTTGATGAAGCGGCTCCTATTTTAGGGGCCGCTTTTTTATTGGAGCGATCACCGCAAAGGCCATTTTGCGGACTTTGTTGACGCCATCGCTTCATTGGCGCTAATTACTGCCCGTTCCATGAGCAAACCAAGAACCTCCCAGCAACACCGCAAAACGGCCGAGACCGACATTCAGATGACGCTGAATGTGGATGGCTGCGGCAAGTCAGACATCAAAACGGGAGTGGCCTTCTTGGATCACATGCTGACTTTGTTTGCGAAGCATGGCCTCTTTGATCTGACCGTAAAGGCGAAGGGCGACATCGAAGTGGACTTCCATCACACGGTGGAAGACGTGGGCTTGGTGCTCGGTCAGTGCTTCCGTGAAGCCGTCGGGAATAAGGCGGGCATCGTGCGCTATGGTTGGTGTCTGCTGCCGATGGATGAAACGCTCGCGCAAGTCTCCATTGATCTCAGCGGTCGTCCCTTGCTCGTCTTCATCGCTCCCGAGCGCGTGGACACGATTGGTCAGGGTTTTCATTTCCAACTCGTGGAAGAATTCATGCGCGCCTTCGCTCAGCAATCACTCGCCACGTTGCACACCGAAATTCGTTATGGCCGCGACGCTCACCACATGGCCGAAGCCTTCTTCAAAGGACTAGGCCGCGCACTGGACATGGCCACGCGCCATGATGAACGCGTCATCGGCGTGCCTAGCACTAAGGATGTTCTTTAGAAAGTTGGCGATGGCTGAGCGATTGTGATCAGCCCAAAGCCAAACCAACCATGGCCAGCAAAGGCTCAACTATTGTAAACAGATGTTTCTAGGCGTCCTCGACTACGGAGCTGGCAATCTCCGCAGTGTGCTCAATGCTCTTTCCACAGCGGGTTATCCGGCTACGCTCATCACGAAGCCGCAGGACTTCGATGAACTCGACGTGCTCGTCTTTCCCGGTCAGGGAGCGTTTGGTGATTCCGTGCGTCAGCTCAAGGAGGCCGCGCTTTGGGAACCGCTGAAAGCATGGCTCGCGGCGAAGCGACCTTACTTGGGAATTTGTCTGGGCTACCAACTCCTCTTTGAAAATAGCGAAGAAAATCCTGGTGTAGAAGGCTTGTCTGTCTTCAGAGGGAAAGTCGGTCGCTTCCAATCCCAGCCTGGCTTAAAAATTCCGCATATGGGCTGGAACACCGCTCGCTTCACGGATGCAGGGCATCCCGCTTGGGCAGGGCTCGGCGAAGAGGCGGTGTTCTATTTTGTGCATTCCTACTTCCCGCAACCGGAGGATGATCAGCTCGTGGCCTGTCGCACCGAGTATGCAGAGGATTTTGCTTCGGGGATTACCTCGGAGAATTTGATCGCCGTGCAGTTCCACCCCGAGAAGAGCCAGACGGTAGGGTTGAACTTGTTGCGTAATGCCTTGGCGTATCTTGCACCCAAGTCTTAGACGGACTCAGGAAAACTTACGCTTCCCTGTGAAGCTTTTGACCGTATCTTTTAAAAATTGAGAAATAACATCCTAGCGCGTTTGGCAGGCGCATAAAAACAGTGTAGCTTTCTCGCTAACCCTACGAGTTCATGTTTGACGACAACGACTTCAATAACGACCGCCAGCCGGACAACAAGAATCGGCGCAACGCTGAGCCACCCTTTAATTGGAAGGGGCTCGTCCTACTGGCAGCTTGTGCGCTGATCATCGCTTGGGCCTTTTTCCTGAACCAGAACAAATCGTTCGGAACATCACGGAGCAAGACTTACGCGGAATTTGAGCAGTTGGTGAAGAGTGATAAAATCATCAGCGATAGCAAACACGCTCTCTACTTAGTGGAAGAACCCGCGAAGGGCGTGCAGTTCATAGAAGGCTACTATGCAGAGTCTCCTGAGGACGCTCATACCGCCACCAACCTGAAAAACTTCAAGACAGAGGTCAACGTCCTCTATCAACGCGAGCAGCTTGCGAAGCTTCTGGAAACCAAGAGCCTAGTCCTCACTCCGCGTTATGACAGTGATCCAAGCGGCACCATTTTCATGATGTTGCTGCCCATCGCACTGGTGGTCGGCCTGTTCCTTTTGATCCGCCAGCAAATGAAGATGGCAGGTCGTGGAGCCATGAGCTTCGGCAAAAGCCGCGCCAAGTTGCTGAATCAGGATAAGAACAAGATCACCTTCAAAGATGTCGCTGGTTGTGATGAAGCCAAGGAAGAGGTCTGGGAGATCGTTGAGTTCTTGAAAGACCCGAAGAAATTCCAGCGCCTCGGTGGTAAGATTCCGAAGGGCGTTCTCATGGTAGGCCCTCCAGGAACGGGTAAGACGCTCTTGGCCAAAGCCATCGCGGGAGAAGCGGATGTGCCCTTCTTTAGCATCAGCGGCTCTGATTTTGTGGAAATGTTCGTCGGCGTCGGGGCTAGCCGTGTGCGTGACATGTTTGAGCAGGGTAAAAAGAACGCGCCTTGCCTCATCTTCATTGATGAAATTGACGCCGTCGGTCGCCATCGCGGTCACGGCATGGGAGGCGGTCACGATGAACGTGAGCAGACGCTCAATGCCATGCTCGTGGAGATGGATGGCTTCGATACGCAAGAAGGCGTCATCATCATCGCAGCGACGAACCGTCCTGATGTCCTCGATCCTGCGCTGCTGCGTCCGGGTCGTTTTGACCGCCAAGTTTCCGTAAGCCTTCCTGATGTCAAAGGCCGTGAGGAAATCCTGCGCGTTCATGCGAAGAGAGTGAAGCTCATTGAAGACGCTGACTTGAGTAAAGTCGCCCGAGGCACACCTGGTTTCTCCGGTGCTGAACTCGCGAACGTTATCAATGAAGCTGCCTTGCTTGCCGCTCGTCGTAACCTGAAAGGGATCGGCACGCCGGAACTTGAAGAAGCCCGTGATAAAGTCCGCTGGGGTCGTGAGCGCCGCAGCCTTGCCTTGTCTGATAAGGAGAAGCTGAACACCGCTTACCATGAGGCGGGTCATGCGATCCTCATCGAAGTTCTGGAGCACACTGATCCTCTTCACAAAGTCACCATCATCCCTCGCGGTCCTTCATTGGGCTCGACGATGTGGTTGCCTGAAGGCGACAAGTTTAATCACCGCAAGAATGAGCTGCTCGACGATCTCGTGGTCGCAATGGGTGGTCGCGTGGCTGAAGAAATTCAGTTCAGCGATGTTACCAATGGGGCAATGGGCGATATTCGTCAGGCGACCGCCATCGCGCACAACATGGTTTGCGCATGGGGCATGAGTGATAAAATGGGGATGGTGGAATATGGCGAGAAGGAAGGTTCCTTTGCCCCCCGTTCTTACAGTGAAGCCACGGCCACTTTGATTGATGAAGAAGTAAAAAGTTTCATTGATCAGGCTTATGCGAAAGCGAAAGACCTGCTTCTGAAATACAAGGATAAGCTGGATGCTATCGCGCTCGCATTGCTTGAATTTGAGACGCTGGACGGCACTCACATCAAGGACATTATGGAGCATGGCAGCATGTCCAACCCGCCTCAATCACCGAAGCCGCCATCACTGCCACCCGTAGTGAAGGTGGCGCCTGAGCGCACACCTGCGCGCGCTGATGAAGTGCCGAACGGTGGGCTTCCCGGTGGATTGGCTGGAGTTCCGGCCTGATTCCTGCTTTGTTGCAGGCTCGTCTTGGTGAACGTGTCTTGATGCGGGTTGACGCTCGCTTCATCCAGCGTTATACCGATTGCCCCTTCGGTGCAAAACGCGCCGTCTCATAAAATACACATTACAACTCCTCTAGTAACATGATCAAAATCGGCATCAATGGTTTCGGACGCATCGGACGTCTGGTATTTCGCGCCATCTGCGACCAAGGGCTCCTTGGTAAGGAAATTCAAGTCGTCGCCGTGAACGACCTCGTGCCTGCGGACAACCTCGCTTACTTGGTCAAATATGATTCGACCCAAGGCCGAGCCAAGGAAGAAGTCTATTCCAAGAAATCCAGCCCTGATGTGGCTGAAGATGATGTGTTGGTCGTTGATGGCCACGAAATCAAATGTCTCGCCGTCAGAGAAGGTCCATCCGCGTTACCTTGGAAAGAACTCGGAGTGGACATCGTCATTGAATCCACGGGTCTCTTCACCGAGCGCAGTAAGGCTCAGGGCCACATCGACGCAGGCGCGAAGAAGGTCATTATCTCCGCTCCAGGTAAGGATGAAGACATCACCGTTGTTGTCGGCGTGAATCATGAAAAGTATGATCCCGCAAACCATCACGTCATCTCCAATGCGAGCTGCACGACGAACTGCCTCGCTCCTGTAGTGCATGTGCTTTTGAAAGAAGGATTCGGCGTTGCTGAAGGTCTGATGACCACCATTCACAGCTACACCGCCACGCAGAAGACCGTGGACGGCCCGAGCAAGAAGGATTGGAAAGGTGGCCGTAGTGCTGCGATCAATATCATCCCTTCCGGCACTGGCGCTGCGAAGGCTGTTGGTCTCGCTATCCCTGAAGTCAAAGGCAAGCTCACCGGTATGTCCTTCCGTGTGCCGACTCCAACCGTCTCCGTGGTGGATCTCACCGTGAAAACCGAGAAGGAAACTAGCTAC
>JANYJH010000179.1 GCA_025361865.1 Phragmitibacter sp. | reverse complement strand
CTCTGTTCCAATGCATCAATGGGCGTGGCTTGGCGATAGAACGGAATGAAGCCATCCGCTTCGAGCAAGCCTCGGTAAGCCTTGCAGCTATTGACGGAGAGCTTCTCCGCCAAGGGCATCAAGGGATGCGGCGGGCCAGCGGCGCGTGAATGACGGCAAGTCGTGGCTGCGACACCAGCGAGGAGCAGCTCCAGATTGAACGCGGCGGTGGAGAGGTTCGCGTATTTCTGCGGGATGGTTTCGCCTTGTTCCGTGAGACGAATATCGCCACCGAGCGAGCCATGCGGAAGGGCATCAAGGAAGCGGTGCGTTGGGCCTGCACCACGGCTAACGGTGCCGCCACGACCGTGGAAGAAGCAGACTTTCACGCCTGCATCCCGACCCGCTGTGGCAAGCTGCGACTGCAATAAATGCAGCGCCCATTGGCTGGCGATGATGCCCGCGTCCTTATTGCTGTCGGAGTAGCCTACCATGACCTGCTGCACGAGCGCGCCGGGGCGGCCATCGCGTTGGGCATGGAACTTGAGACTGTTCTTTGTAACGGGTTGTTCCAGAAATTGGCGGAGCATTTCAGGGCCGCGCTGCAAATCATCCGCTGTTTCAAAGAGCGGCACCACAGGAAGCATACAGACATTGCCCTCTGAGAAGCTGCGCAACAAGCCAGCCTCGCGGGCCAGAACATAAACGACGAGCAAGTCAGAGAGGCGTCGCGTCATGCTGATGATAAGCGCGCCGAGACCATCCGCACCGAAGTTGTCGAGCTGAGCTGCGATCACGCGATAGCAGTTCAGCACCGCATCAGCTTCCGGTCCGGCGGAGGCGCTGGGGTGCAGAAACGGGCGCGGCGAGAGCAGTTCCTTCTCTAAGAAAGTGAGCCGATCAGCCTCCGTCCATTCCTCCCAATCCATGCCATGCAGACCTGCGGCAGTCATGAGCTGACTCAGCGCGCGGGCATGAAACTCTGAATTCTGACGGACATCTAGCACCGCAAGATGGAAGCCGAAGACCTCCACGGCGCGTTGCACGGGCAGCACATCCGTTTCGGCCAGACGATGCGCTCCGGCATCGATGAGCGCGGAATTGAGCGTGACAAGATCGGAAGCCAACTCAGAGGCGTTCTGATAGAGGGCATTGCCTTCACGCAGATTCGCGCGTTGACCCGGCGTCATATCCACCGGAAGCCGCGCGAGCATGAGGTCCACCAACTGACGCCAAGGTTCCTCCGCATGAGGTTTCAACAGGGGCTCTGCGGCGGGGCCGAGCAGGGCAGCCATGCGATCCCTTGCGGCCAGGAGAGCCTCAGGCGGGGATTGCATCCAAGTGGTCAGCGTGAGCTTCGCGGCCAGCGCGGTGAGGTTGCGATGATGCACGACAAGGGCGTTCGTGCGCAGGCTATCCAGCGTTTCACGGGTGACTTCCGAGGTCACACCAGGGTGGCCATCGCGATCACCACCGACCCAAGTGCCGAGTCGTAGCTTCGGTAATGCGCCGGGTTTTTGCAGGGCATCGGGCGCAAAACCCGCATCTGTCCAAGCGAGGCGGAGTCGCTCATCCAGCACGGGCAGCACGAGCGGGAAGACATCCCGCAGGTAGTGCATGACGTTGCGGCGCTCATCCGTGAGCGTTGGTTTTTCGAGCAGGATTTCCCCGGTGCGCCAGAGCCGTTCCAGTGCCGCTTTGACCTCCGAACGCTGGCGTTTGGCTGCCGTCGCGGTGTCGGATTCGAGACTGCGCTGATGAATGAGGCTGTAGAGATTCCGATGGTGATCCAGCACGGCGAGGCGCTTGGCTTCGGTCGGATGCGCCGTAAGAACAGGCTCCACACAGACCTGCGGCAAGGCGGCGACGATCTCCGCTTCGGTGGCTCCGTCTGCCTTGAGTTGGGCGAGTTGGTTGCCCCAGAGTCCACGCTCGGCGGTCAGCCCTTCATGCTCTTCCCGCATCTCACGAACCGAGGCGGCGGTGTTTTCCTCCACCATGTTCAGGAGCTGGAAGGCCAGTGAATAAGCCAGTCCGAGGCGCGGCGGAAGATGATCAGGAGACATCGGCGTGGCGCTCTGCGTCCAAGGAAGATGGGCCGCTAGCTCCGTATGGCCCATGTCAGTGAGCACCTCCGCAAAGGCGTCCATAAGGAAACGAAGGTCACGATTGATATGCTCGAAGCCGATGTCGAGGTAGTCTGGTTTGGAAGTGGCAGGCATGAGAAAGGTTCCCTGTCTATGAAAGGGGTATGTGTGCAAAGCAAGCACCATGCCGAGTCATCTTCAGATGACTCATCTCCGCAAGATCACCACATCCTCCGTCGCGGCCATAACGCGAATTTCATCAGCGCTGGGCTGGAGGATTTGCAACGGGTTCATCTCGGAAACGCGCAGAGGCTGGCCATCGCGCGTAGCGATTTCGTATTGCACCATCTCGCCAAGGTAGGTCGTTTCAATGATGTTTCCGTGGAAGCGATTGGGCGAGTCTGGGACTTCCCGCAGGGTCAGGGCTTCGGGACGAATGCTCAAGGTCACGGGCTGACCAGACACGGGCACCAGATCACCGCTGGGCCGACCACGCAGCAGGCCGCACGGAGTCTCCACATCCCACAATCCTTCGCGGTAGCTGGCTTGTTTGATGGTGCCGTCGATGAAGTTCGTCTCGCCAATAAACTCCGCCACCATCTTGTTCGCGGGATTGCGATAAACCTGCATCGGTGCGCCGACTTGCACCAGCTTCCCGCTCTCCATGATGGCCATGCGATCCGCCATGCTGAGCGCTTCTTTTTGATCGTGCGTCACATAGATACCAGTGAGGCCGAACTCCTTGCAAATGCGGCGGATCTCTGAGCGCATTTCAAGGCGCAGCTTGGCATCGAGATTCGACAAGGGCTCGTCCAACATGAAAACGCTGGGCCGAACGACCAAGGCTCGCGCCAAAGCCACGCGCTGCTGCTGGCCACCGCTGAGCTGCGCGATGCGTCGATCACCCAGGCCATCAAGCTTCACCAAGGCCAACGCTTCTGCCACGCGCTGCTCGATCTCCTTCTTCGGTCTCCGGCGTTCTTCTAGGCCGAACGCAACGTTTTGTGAGACGCTCATGTGCGGCCAGAGTGCGTAACTTTGAAACATCATGGCTGTGCCGCGCTTATGAGCGGGCAGGTGGGTCACATCCTCCGCGTCGAAATAGAGGCTGCCCTTATCCGGCGTGTAAAAGCCCGCGATATGGCGCAACAGCGTGGTCTTCCCGCAACCGCTCGGCCCCAGCAGGAAGAACAGCTCCCCGCGCTGGATCTCCAAGCTCACGTCATTCAGCCCCAGCGTGGAGCCGAACTTCTTCGTGAGATGACGGACGGAGATGGAAACCATGAGATTGGTTTAGCGGGAAAAGGCACAAAGGCAACAAGCACAGAGGCACAAAGTATGAACTGCCTCGCTGCTCACCTATATTTTTCATTCTTTAATTCTTCATTTTCCATTTTTCATTTCTCCCCCTTGCCACACCCCCACTCCCTGCTAGGTTCCCGCCGCATGTTTCTCTCCGCCACCATCTGGCTCATCCGAATTATCAAGGGCTTCCGCAGCGCCTGAAGGCGTGTTTGTTGAAGAAGCCCGATTCCTCGTCCCCATGCATTGACTCGCCTAGAGTCTCACCACGCCCATACTTGGGCATCAGTCACTTATCCTTTTTACTTATCACTTACCCCTTTTCACTTCATCATGAATGTTACTCTCTATGACACCACGCTCCGCGACGGCACGCAAGGCGAAGGCGTGAACTTCTCTTCTCAGGACAAACTGCGCATCGCCCATGAGCTCGACGCCTTCGGGATGCACTACATCGAAGGCGGCTGGCCCGGCTCCAATCCGAAGGACGTGGAGTTTTTCGAACTGGCCAAAAAGCAGACGTTCAAGCACGCGAAGATCGCCGCTTTCGGCAGCACGCGTCGGAAAGACATCAAGGTGGAAGACGATCCCCAGGTGCTCACTTTGCTCGCCGCTGAGACACCCGTCGTGACCTTCTACGGTAAATCCTGGCTGCTCCATGTGACGGATGTTTTGAACACCACGCCCGAAGAAAACCGGGCGATGATCCGTGATACCGTCCGCTTTTGCAAAGAAGCCGGACGTGAGGTTCTCTATGATGCGGAGCACTTCTTCGATGGCTTCAAGGACGAGCCCGAATACGCCTTGAGCACGCTCGCCGCTGCTCTGGAAGGCGGTGCAGATATGCTCGTGCTTTGCGAGACCAACGGCGGCTGCCTACCGCATGAGATCGCGGACATCGTTTCCAAAGTCCAGGCCCGCTTCCCCGAAGCGAAGCTCGGCATCCATTCGCATGACGATGGCGGCTGCGGTGTGGCCAATGCTTTGGCGGCGATCAAGGCTGGCGCCGTGCAGG
>JANYJH010000172.1 GCA_025361865.1 Phragmitibacter sp. | reverse complement strand
GGTGGCCAGACCGCGCTGAACTGCGCCATGTCCCTCTGGAATGCTGGCACCCTGACGAAGCACAACGTCCGCATGATCGGCGCGAATGCCGATGCCATCGAAAAGGGCGAGGACCGACTCAAGTTCAAGAACGCCATGCTGAAGATCGGGCTCGATCTGCCGAAGTCCGGCGTGGCGCACACCATTGAAGAAGCGCGCGTCATTGCGGCTGAGATCGGCACGCTGCCGCTCGTCATTCGTCCCGCCTATACCCTTGGCGGCACCGGCGGCGGCATCGCTTACAACAAGGAGGAGTTTGAAACCATCACCGGACGTGGCCTTGACATGTCCCCCGTCACGGAAGTGCTGATCGAGGAATCCCTGCTCGGCTGGAAGGAATTCGAGATGGAAGTCATGCGCGACTGCGCGGACAACTGCGTCATCATCTGCTCCATCGAGAACCTCGATCCCATGGGCGTGCACACGGGCGACTCCATCACCGTCGCGCCGATCCAAACACTCACCGACCGCGAGTATCAAATCATGCGCGATGCGAGCTTCGCCTGCATCCGCGAGATCGGTGGGGAGACGGGCGGCTCGAACATCCAGTTTGCCATTGAGCCGAACACGGGCCGCATGATCGTCATCGAGATGAACCCGCGCGTATCGCGCTCATCCGCGCTCGCGAGCAAGGCCACGGGCTTCCCCATCGCGAAGATCGCCGCGAAGCTCGCCGTCGGCTACACGCTCGACGAGCTGAAGAACGACATCACCCGCCACACGCCCGCCGCCTTTGAGCCGACCATCGACTATGTCGTCACCAAGATCCCGCGCTTCACCTTCGAGAAATTCCCCGGTGCCAATGAGACGCTCACCACGCAGATGAAATCCGTCGGCGAAGCGATGGCCATTGGCCGCACGTTCAAGGAGAGCCTGCAAAAAGCGCTGCGCAGTCTGGAGATCAAGCGCTTCGGTTTGATTGGTGACGGCGCGGACAAGCAAGTAGATGACGAGACGCTGACCACCAAGCTCACGGTCCCGAACGCAGAGCGCATCTTCTTCCTCGGCGTTGCCTTGGCCAAAGGCTGGAGCGTGGATCAGGTGTTCGACCTGACCAAGATCGACCGGTGGTTCTTGAGGCAGATTCAGGAGATTGTGATGGAGCAGGCTGTCATTCACACACAATCAGGTGATGCCCTGATCGCAGCCATTCCTGTAGCCGAGCGAACCGAAGAGCGCAAAGCTCAAGTGCTCGTCGCCGCGATGCGGAAATGGAAGAAACTCGGCTTCTCCGACAAACAGATCGCGCATGCCTTTAGCATTCCCGAGCAATACATCCGCGCTGGACGTGGCAAGTATAGCGTCTCGCCCACCTACCGCCTCGTGGACACCTGCGCGGCGGAGTTCGAGGCCGCCACGCCCTACTACTACTCCACCTACGGCACCGAGGACGAAGTGCGCGACACCCCGGTCAAGAAGATCATCATCCTTGGCGGCGGCCCCAACCGCATCGGGCAGGGCATCGAGTTCGACTACTGCTGCGTCCATGCCGCCTTCGCCGCGCGCGAACTCGGCTTCGAGGCCATCATGGTGAACTCCAATCCCGAAACCGTTTCCACCGACTACGACACCAGCGACAAGCTCTACTTCGAGCCCCTCACGCTCGAAGATGTGCTGAACATTTGCGACCGCGAGAAGATCATTGAGCAACGCGCTGCGGATGGCGTCAGCGGCGTCATCGTCCAGTTCGGCGGACAGACCCCGCTGAACCTCGCCGCCGGTCTCGCCGCCGCCGGCATCCCCATCATCGGCACCTCGCCGAAGAACATCGAACTCGCTGAAGACCGCAAGCTCTTCGCTCAGCTCTTGGATGATCTGGGCTTACTCCAGGCTCCGAGCGGCACGGCGACTTCCATTGAGGAAGCTCTCGCCATTACGGCCCGCATTGGTTATCCGAGCCTCGTGCGCCCATCCTTCGTGCTCGGCGGTCGCGCCATGCAGATCGTTTATACCGATGCCGAACTGACGCACTACATGCAGAATGCGGTGGATGCCAGCCCGGAGCGCCCCGTCTTGGTGGATCGTTTTCTGGAAGACGCCACGGAGGTGGATGTGGACTGCATCAGCGATGGTGAGACCACGCTCGTCGGGGCCATTATGGAGCACATCGAAGAAGCCGGGATTCACTCCGGAGATTCTGCCTGCGTCATTCCTCCGTTCAGCCTCACGCAGGAGATGCAGGTCCGCATCACGGATGCTGCGAAGAAGCTCGCCGTCGCCCTCAGCGTGCGCGGCCTCATGAACATGCAGCTCGCGGTCAAGGGGGATGACTTGTATGTGATCGAAGTCAACCCGCGCGCCAGCCGCACCGTGCCCTTTGTCAGCAAGTCCATCGGCGTTCCCCTGGCCAAACTTGCCGCCAAGATCATGATGGGTGAGAAGCTGGTGAACCTCGGCTTCACTCACGAGATTACGCCGCCGCATTACAGCGTGAAAGAAGCCGTCTTCCCCTTCAGCAAGTTCACTGGCGTGGACATCGTCCTTGGCCCTGAAATGAAGAGCACCGGTGAAGTCATGGGCATCGACATGGACATGGGCATGGCTTTCGCCAAAAGCCAGATGGCCGCCGGCAGCACCCTGCCCACCAAGGGCAACATCTTCATCAGCGTGAAAGACACCGACCGACCGAACGTCGCCCGCATCGCCAAAGGCTACGCCGATCTCGGCTTCAAAGTCTATGCCACCAGCGGCACCGGCAGCGTGATTAAAGAAGCCGGCATCGAAGTGAACATCCTCCCGAAACTCGCCAGCGGCCAGCGCCCGAACGTCGTGGACATGATGAAGAACAAGGACATGGCCTTCGTCATCAATACCCCCAGCGGCAAAAACCCCCGCGAAGACGAAGTCAAAATCCGCACCGCGGCCATGCAAAACCGCATCCCCATCATGACCACCCTGCGAGGAGCTGATGCCGCCATGCGCGGGATCAAGTCATTGCAGGGCAGTGAGGTGCAGGTGCGGGCTTTGCAGGAGTATCATGTATGAGTTCTGAGGTATCAGTTGTGATTGATCCTTTCGGTTGGCCTGCCCCAATGACACGAGGGTCTCAGATCAATATTAATCCAATGCGGTTAGTTGCTTCTTCTGCTGCCAGACAGATTTGGCGACACTGTCAACCACGCCCATTTCGCGAGATGGTCGTTTATCCTCGAAAGGATTGCCCGCATTGTGATTTCAATCGAGATTCCAAGGATCGCATTCGGATCGGCTTGCACACCAGTCTGAGTCTCTATTCCCAACAGGCATTTCAGTTCGCCCACGAATTCTGCCATGCGATTGCGGGTCATAGTCGTGAAGGGCAGCGCCATGATGCCAGACATGCAAATCATTGGCTGGAGGAGTGTCTTTGTGAGGTCGCATCTTTGTTTAGCCTTCGCCGCATGAGTGAGGAGTGGCCTAATCATAAGGAGTTCTCAAAGTGGACAACTGGCGACAAGCCGTATGCACCGTCGCTCTACTCGTATGCGCAGGATCGAATCGATGAGGCTCTCGCCAAGCTACCCTTGAATCAAGATTTCCGCATATGGTTTGAGAGCCAGGAGCAATTCATGCGCGATCATCCTGTCGGCCTCGAAAAGGACGAGAAAACAAAAGAGGCGCTCCGCAATGACTACACTGTGATTGCTTCTCGAATACTTCCACTGCTTGAAGCCCATCCTGAGAATTGGGAAGCTGTTAGCTATCTCAATC
Source organism: Phragmitibacter sp. (assembly GCA_025361865.1). Classification (GTDB taxonomy): domain Bacteria; phylum Verrucomicrobiota; class Verrucomicrobiia; order Verrucomicrobiales; family Verrucomicrobiaceae; genus JANYJH01. Next base: position 11,953 of record JANYJH010000172.1, on the reverse strand, counting down.
TGACTCCTCATCGCGACAACAAAACGTTAACGGATCATCTGGCAGACTGGAAGACATCATGTCCAGAACGGTTCCGGCCATTCATTGAAGAACTCGAAAGGATGTTTCTCCCACTTGCTATCAAAGTGGCTACCGACGGTTGAGAGGAGCGCGGACACTCTTGTCCGCCTTTTCTCTTCGCGGCTTCGCCGCCATTTGAATGAAGCGGAGAAGAGTCTCCGCGCTCCTCTCTTTTACCTTCGCTCCCACAAGACAAACCCGGATTTTAAACCTATCTTCGTTGGATTCTCCCGAACGTAGGCTCTCACCGTATCGAAGTGCTCAGCACTGCGAATCAAGCGGTCGAAGTAGTCAGGCTGCCAGAAGGGATTCAGCTTGCACAAGCCCATCTTGTGAATCAATCGGCTGGAGACGCCTTTCCAGCCTTGCAGTGTGTCGGGCAGCGATTCTCCGTCGTGCAGGGTGAAGAGCACATGGGCGTGATTCGGCATGATGATGTAGCTCAAGAGCCGGTAGCGTTGTTCATCGAAGTGATGAAAACGATCCGCTACGACCTGCGCGACACGTGGATCACGCAGCGCGCATGAGCCGTGACCGGCGTCGAGATATTCGTCGAGTTTGTCAGAGAATTGTGCGTGAAAGATGGCTTCGGTATTCTCATCCCACGGCTGCGGATGAGCCTGGAGGAATGCATCACGCGCAGAAAGCAACGGCTCAAGCACCTCTCGAGGAAGAGAGTCTGCCAGACGGAAGCTCACAAAGACCGCCACTTCGCCCTGCTGCCAATGCTGCAGTTTGTGGATGGTCTTCTCGATTTCCTCATTGGGATTGAAGAACTTCATCCACACAAAGGGAGCGCGGAGAATCCTCTCCGCAATTCAAAAAATAGGCGGCGAAGCCGCGAAGAGAAGAGGCGGACAGGAGTGTCCTATTTCTAATTATCCATTTCCCCTGATTTTACCTGTATGATCATGGCGCGAAGGTGATTCTTCTTGCAATTTTATACACTGCTTTTATACTCGTGCCGCCGCCCATACGGACAACAGCGGCTTCCCCATGAGCGATTCTAAAACTTGGACTTTCTCCGGCATTCCCCATCTCTACCGCCACCACACGGGAACGTATTACGCCCGTCTCTCCATCGGCGGTAAACCGACCTTCCGCAGTCTCAAGACCAAAGTCCTGAGCGTGGCAAAACCGCAGCTCAACGAACTGCTTCAAGATAATGCCCATCGTGATGAACTGGGCACCGATACCGTCATCAGCGAAAAAATGACGGGAGCGCAGGCGCTCGCCATCCGCGAAAGCCAGCTTCAAAATGATCCCTCCACCAAGAAAAGCACCAAGCGCTATTGGAAGGAAATTGTCGGGCTCATCAAGAAGACCTGGCCCGATTTCGCCGCCTTGGAGATGCGTCGGCTTTCCGTTCAGCATTGCGAGCAATGGGCAGGCGAGGCGGTCAAAGTCATGGCTCCCACCCGTTTCAACAACTGCCTCTTGATTATGAAATCCCTGTTCAAGATCGCCATCAAGCAGGGGGTGAGGCGCACCAATCCAGCCCTCGAAGTCAAGCGGGCAAAAATTCGCCCCAAGGACCTTTCCGGCAAGCTGCCAAGCAAAAGCCACTTCAAGGAATGGGTGACCGCACTTCGTAGTGCTCGTGGCCGCACATCCCAAGACCAAGCGGACTTCGTGGAGTTTCTGGCCTACACGGGAATGCGTCTCGGTGAATCAAAGTTCGTGCTGTGGAAGCACTGCGATCTTTCCAAAGGCGAATTCCTGGTGATTGGTGATCCCACCGACGGGACGAAGAACGGCTTGTTTCGGCGCATTCCGATGATTGCCGCCGCCAAAGAACTGCTGGAAAGGATAAAAGCCCGCAAAAATCCCGCGTCGCTGGATGAGCCGGTGATTCGCGTGAAATCGGCCTATACTGCCATGGGGCGTGCAGCCAAAAAAATTGGCATCGCACCGCTCAGCCATCACGACTTGCGCCATCTTTTCGCGACGATTTGCATCGAGTCAGGCGTTGATGTGCCAACCGTCTCGCGTTGGCTTGGTCATCGGGACGGCGGGGTTCTGGCAATGAAGGTGTATGGCCATTTGAGGAATGAGCATTCACTTCTGGCGGCGAGCCGTGTTTCTTTCGCTGCTTGAGCGCTGCGGTCCATTTCTTTGCTCCCTTCGAGTCAGGCATTGTTTTCTTCGCCTTCTTCTTGGCAACCCGCTTGGTGTGCGAGGGGGCACCACGATAGCGCTCCGCGCCATTCAGCAGTTTTTCCACTTCGGAGTGGGGAATTTGTGTCTGGCCCAGCTTCGTGATGGCCTTCACTTTTCCAGCGTAGAGCTGCCGATAGCCCCAGGTGCGCTCCTTGCCGAAAAGGGCGGCAAACTCCGCCGGGGTGTAGGTGGCTTTGTTCATGCATTTCAGTTTCTCAGGCTCCACTTTCTGCCTCGTCGCCGACTGCTATCATTTTGCCTTCTGCATCCATCTTGCGCGGGCTTTTCCGCTTGCTCCGTGGCTTGGCTTTTTCGGCTTGTTTTGCTTCAAGACGCTTCATGAAACTTGGCATCGACACCCCGCAGGCCTCACAGAAATCCAGTGTTTCAATAAAGTCTATCCGGCGCTCTCCGATTTCTGATTTTGAAACGAACGTCTGGGGCTTCTTGAGCTTTTGGGATAATTCCATCTGACTGAGGCCCGCTTCCTCACGAATTTTTCGGAGGAGTAAGCGAAACAGGCCGTAGCGAGGCGAATAATTCATTGCCTCAAAGATTGACAATTGTTTGGTTAGCCCAAATTGGGCTATTCGGAAACAGGCTTGCATTTGTCCCACCGAACCCAGAACAAACATCCACTATCATGAACATCATCGTTAAGCGTCGCATCGGTCCCGATCCTCACGAGGGCGGGAGAAAATCGTCGAGTTCATCTGGCTGCCCTGACATCCTGGAACTCGACAGTGGCGATTTCGCCATCATCGGCCAGGACATCACCGCAGCAGCCATCCCCGCGCTCCCTTCTTCCGCAGGCTGCGCAGCGGAGGAGCGGGTCATCCGCATACCACGCGAAATTCTGCTTCGCGCCAAAGGCGACATCGCTCGCCTTGCATGAGATCCCACCCCTCTTGCCTTCGTCCCCACATTCTGTTACAAGGCAGGGTGTGGGGATTTTTGTGGAGTGGTTCGGGGCCAACTGGTTCAACCTGTTGCAGACCGTCGCTATCGTTGCCGGGTTGTTCTTTACCGGACGATCCTTTCTCGCGGATACCAGAATCCGCCGAATTTCCAACTTGCTCAACATCACCGAGCATCACCGCTCTATCTGGCAGCAGGTGATCGACAAGCCAAACCTTCTGCGAGTGCTGAACGCAGAAGCAAAACTCGACATCAAGCCCATCACGCTTGAGGAACGCATTTTTGTAAATCTCATCATTCTGCATCTGACCGCAGTCATGGCCGCCATCAAGGGGCGTGTTCACGAGCAACCAGCAGGACAGAATGAGGACTTGCGCGAGTTCTTTAGCTTGCCCATTCCCAATAAGGTTTGGAAGGACTCGAAACGCTTCCGAGAACCCGATGTCATCGCTTACATTGAGTCCCTGCTCAAACCCAGGCCGAAGAAGCGTCCTCGAAAGCTGCGCTGGTGGTCCCGCTAGTAGCTCACTTTGAAAGTTGGCGAGTCTTCCGGTTTTGTTTTGCGGCGATCATAGAGCCGCGTGGTCGCAATGCTCGCATGACCCAGCCACTCCTGCACCTTGGCAATGTCAGCCTCGTGATCCAGTGCATTCGTTGCGGCAGTAGCACGCAGGCCATGCACGCACACAGCACTCGGATCGAGGCCAAGCACACGCGCATACTTTCTCACCACATCCTTGTAAACTCCGTGTCCTGTCAGCGCTTCATCAAGACTGCCGGATGAGTTCTTGATCGGACGAAAGAGAGCATTGTCGGCTTTGTCTCCATGTCCGGCGTGCTCCAGGTATTCGCTGATACGCTGCAAGCTGTGCGGATGCACTGGCAGAAAGCGAATTTTGCCACCTTTGCCGTGAACGCGAAAGTGCATCACACCGCGTCTCGATTGCAAATCACCGACAGCAAGCGAGCACAGTTCAGCTCGACGCAAACCATGAAACAGCAGGATGGAGAGAATGGCGCGATCACGCAGCCCTTTGAGAGTGTTAGATGCGGGTGCTTCAAGCAGGGCTTTCGCCTCAGCATCCCCAAGCGCCGGAGACTTGCCCTCATTTGCTCCCTGATTGGGACGCTTCACGCCATCCGCCGGATTGAACGGAACGGCATTGCATTCGCACAGGTAGTCAAACAATGAAGCTATCGCAGAGAGTTTGCGGCGAACCGTGGACGCTTCCAATGTTCGCGTTTCAAGCTGCTTGCGCCATGCAATGAGATGCGACCGTTTCACCAGGCGAAATTCTTCCGCTTGGTGAATGCCTGCGAAGCGCATGAACTCCTGAACGTCGTTCTTGTATGCTCGCCGCGTGTTTGCGTTCTCGATGTTCGCGAACCACTCGACCTCTGGCGGCACGTTCGCCAAATTTTGAAACTCTGTTGCCGTCAACAAAACGCTCGCTCGTTTCGACGACCAATCCTGAAGAACCATTAACCATTCCAACTTCCTCACCCTGAGTGTATTATAGTATTGATAAAATACATTATCAATACCAATCTAAACGCGCTAAAAAAATCTTCGGTGTGAGTTTATTGACCAGATGAAGCACCCCTCTCTAAACTGACGTAACTCTGTTTCTGACCGATTCGAGGAGTCTGCCGGTTACTGTTGAGGTGGCTCTACTTGCTCGATTGCTCTTTGCACTTCTTTGGCCATCTCGTGTTTGAAGAAATAGTCCCTGAGTTTCTGTTCACCAACTTCGGTCACCAGTTCTTCTGCTCGACCGACTTCATTCGGGTAACACTCACCGGGGACGTATTCGTGGAGACCGTTGGCGGCCTGCTGGGTAAAGAGTTCGGTAATGCCCTCGTAGATGGCCCGACGTTCTGGAGTGGCGGTCATTTCGCGAAGCGTCTCTTGGTGAGTCATGCGATGCGCGTCTTCGTGAATCAGCGTCGCGATCTCTGTGGGGACATCATTTTTCATGATGTGGGCAGGCGACTCGAGATTTGTGGACCACCCCAAAACTCCGCTGGTTTCTTTGATGCCCGCTGTCCGTGCCTCCCTCTCGAACTCGTCTGTCGGCTCAATGCGGTCGGGATGAACGCGCACGACTTCGGCACGTTCTGGCGGAATTGAATCGCGGAACTCCGACGCGAGCCGACGGTCGGCGATTTCGCGAACGATGTCGTCGAGGCTTTCGATGCGGTGCTCCGTGATGGGCGCTTCCTTGACTTCGTGACTGATCTCAGTGCTTTCAGCGTCCTTCATGTTGTTTCGAAGTTGATGCGGCGTGCGAAAATCGAGCGAAGTCGGCGAACGGCGGAATCGGAAAGTTTTGCGCTCTCGGCGACGGCAATCAGAAAACAGAGAGCGGCGCTGTTGGCTCCAGACTTGCCGCTCTTACTCCATTCTTCGACTGACCATTGCCAGACAGCCTCCTCACCTTCCCGTAGCGTATCTTGAACCGACTGTAATCTCACAGCCAGTTTGCTCTGGCTAGCCCCTTCCATTCTCGCTGCACAATGTTGGAATCCGCAGATCGAACACGCACGGATTTCTACATCAAGCGGCGCTTTTTCGATGGGCAGTTTCGGAAGTGGGAGCGCAGCGTAAGTGATTGCGGGATTCGGCAGGCGGACACGGAGCGGGCGCGCGCGCCGATCCGTGCGAATAATTGCTTCACCGGGACGCAGTGCTCCGAGCAGGTCCACGCAATCAGACGGCAGCCCAGAAGATCGCCCTGCTAGCTCGCGGTCTTCGGGATGATCCAGCCTGTGCAGGATTTTCGTTCCCGTGTTGGCAATGACTGACGATACAAGAACGGACGGCGTTTGATCGACAATGATGAGACCAGCGCCCATGCCGCGAAGCTCAGCCAGCATATTCGCAATGTCCTCAATGGCTCTCGTTCGTCCGGCGTTCGCAGCAGTCTCGGGCACCGCACGCAGAAGACGATGCGCCTCCTCAATGAGCGTGACATGCCTCAACGAGTCCGAAGGCCCGGCCAAGCGCCAGTGGTGGCGCATCTGGAGAGACACAAATCCGAGCACAAGCGCCTGGGTTTCCGCGTCTGGCAGAGCAGAGAGTTCGATGACCGTTGGGTATTTGACGAGTTTTTCAACTGCGAGGAAGTTCGCGGAGGTCAGCTCGGGAGCAAGCACACCGGTCGTGAGCCTCCGCAAACGCAGTAGAAGGCCCGCGCGAATGTTGCCAGTTACCTCAGCGCCGTATCCGAGCCGGAGCGTGGTGCGTTCGACCTCATCAAGCAGATCCGCTAACAGCGGTGCAAGTCCCTGCGGGACCAGCCCGGCTGGATTCCACCCGTGATTGCGGTAGGTCTGTTCAATAGCGCTCGCCAGCACCTCGGGCATCGGTGCGACGAGTTCAAATGCGGATGCGATTACGGAAAACAGACCACTGATGTGCTCAGAAAGACCGATGCCCGCAGGCGCAGCCATCGGATTCATCGGCAGCCGCGGAGACCTCGGATTGCCGACCGCCCACACCGAAAAGTCACTTCCGATTTCGCTGTTCAGCAGTCGGCGATAGCTGGGCTTCATCCCCGGCTCGATCACGAGCCACGGCACGCGGTGCTCTCGCCACAATTCGAGCAAGATATGCTCGCAAGTCGTTGTCTTCCCCGATCCGGTCATGCCGCCGATCAGCATGTGGCGGCTGATGTCATCGCGACCGATTTCCAACCACTCACCGGGCGTTCCGTCATCGCGGATGATTTGCCCAATGCAGATTGGCTGCTCGACATTTTCTGTCTGGGCCGTAGTCGCAAATATGGAGGGCGGTGTCCCGCTCGTTTCTGCGCGACCGAGCGGCACTCCTTCCAAAGCGAACCCTGGAATTTCGATGCGCGGAGGCCGACTCAATGCCACCACTTCTTTCGTGGAGAGAAACGTCACGCTTCGCGGGTCTTCCACCGACTGCCAGCGAACTGGCTCCGGGCGTCCTCCGTCACTGGCATAGGCGGAATGAACGAGCGACTGCAATTGCTCGAAATCGCTGGGTGAACCAGCAGCGAAAAGCGTGCGACATTCCCACGCGCCATCCTGCCTTGAAGCACTCGCTCTTTTGAGTCCGCTCTGAGCGAGCGTGAGATAGGTTTCCGCCCGCACATGATTCTCCCGCTCCAGGCCCGGACGCGCCAGATGTTCATCCTTGATGAATTGTGCCTCCGTTTCCCAACGGGCGATCTCGTTTTCAATACCAGCGTTAGATACGGGACGGCAGACAAGAAGAGCCGCAAAGGGTCTGCCGTTCAGCGCTCTGAGCGCGGTGTCCAGACGAGCATTCTTTCCGCATCCTGGATGCCCAGCCATCACTGCCTTGTATGGCAGCGAGGAGAGCTTATGAAGGTGCTTCTCAAACATGCCAGCATTTCCAACCACTGCGCCTTGCAAGTTCGCGGACAAAGCCCCAATCGCGGATGGACAGGATTCGGGGAGCAGAAGATTCCAGTGCGTCCGGCAACCATCGCCATGCACGTAGAGGCCCCAGGTCAGTCCAAGCGCCCACCAACCGCGAACCACAAGTTGCCACGCCCCGTCTGTATCACCGATGGTGCTCCCGACCGCTGGATTGATCCCGCGCAGGTGCCACACATTCAGGCCGGATACCGGAAATCCGCGCTGCGCATCTGGTGCAGTGAGTTCGCCACGAAGAATCGCTGATGCGTCATCGAGAGAGTAGCTGAGAAGAAGGCTCATCGCGTGAGGAATTCGGTTTGAAGTCGGCTGGGGAATTGTCGCGCGTGCTCCAGCTTCGCGATCACCCACGGCACTCCGGCGACATGCAACCACAAAAGGGTCACAGTCAGAATCGCTACGCCGGAGATTGCAGACACCATCGAGTTCGGTTGAATCGGGACAATCGCGGCTCCCGTTCTGGCGCAGTGAAATTGCGTCACATGAAAGATGCCCGCACGCCAATGTCCGACGGCTCGAATTCGATCACCCTCCACAAGTCCGCCCACGCTCAAGCGTCCTTTGACGCGCAGTTGCACTTCATTATCACGGTCCGTCCGAAGCCGAATGGCGATATTAGGAACCGCTTCCACGATATGATGTCCTCGCAGCGCAGCCACAAACTGCCAGCTCGTGAGCAGGTGGTTTGAGAATATGAATCGCAGGACAGCGATGCAAACGATCACCGCCACTGCTGCTGCGAGCAACCCGGCAGTCATCCATACGATGATGCCCGCTGCCAGCGGGCTGATGAGCAGCACCAATCCCCATGCGGGAACTGCCAGCCACTTCCAATGATCTGGATCGGCTGGCTCGTTTACCGGTGCCGATACGATGAGAACCCGGCCTGATACTTCTCCGCCGAATTGATAATGTGCGGGATGAGGAACCGTGCGCGGTGAAAGAACGATTCCGCGTTTCCCACTTGGCATTGCGAGAATGCTCCCGCTGCGCTGTGTAGCTTGGACAGCCCCCAGAGCACTCTCAACCAGCGGTGCTGACGGCGACGCCACTTCAGCGCCACACGCTGAGCAGCGGAACGCTGAGACGGTCTTGCGTCCGCAGGCCGCACATCGCAGTGCGGTTTCGGCTAATTGCGGCGCACGATTACCAGCGGTCATTACGCCACCACCCCTCCCGGTAATCAGGCCGATATGTCCGTCGCCGTCTGAGTCCGAATCCGCGCAGAATAATCAGCAACCCGCCAATCATGATGAGCAGAGCAAGCACGGGTTCCGCGAGCACCTCCATAGAGGCGCTGACGATGTCTCCGGCCCAATGACCGGATGTCATCAGCACGAGAAGGACCACCAGCGGCCAGCCGAGAACGCGAGGCCCGTGTCCAAGCCAGCACCAGCAGCAAAGCACGATCACAAGCAGCAGCCCGAGTGGGCCGCAATCGTTGGAACTGACGGATGCGTGGGCTTCATTCATGTCGTGTGATGCTGATGGTTGGATTCGCAGATGGCGAAGAATCGCGAAGAAGGATGGGTGTTCTGTTGCCAGGCCACCCGCAGCCCCGAGTCTGACTCAGAAGCAATGTGCGCAAAGGGCGCACGTCTCCCCTTCACCTCGTTTCGTTGCTGAATGTCTTGTTCTCATACACGAGTAGCGTGACACGCTGTGCGATCACCGTGACCCTTCTTGTCACCGTCGCGGCAATACCCGCTCTTTGCCGATTCAGCGGTCAATAGTGCGGCACCTAGAACAGCCGCCACAGGATGAATTCGACCATTCAAAAATTGATGCTTCTGTTCTCCCGTGAACCCCTCCGCCAGAGACCGCTCGGGATGCTGACTCAGCGAGACTGCCCGTTCGTAAATCCAGCGATGACGCGTGAGTAAGGCACCACCCTCGCCGAGTGTGACGGGTTTTCCGGGACCGAAGGAGATGATCTGAATATCGGCCAGCGAGCAGACCGCGTTATCGTCTTCCAGGGAGGGGAGGAAGGAAGTATCCTCAATGTAGAGCAGATTGAGGGCATCACATATTGCGCGAATACCGCGCATATTGTGTCGTGAGCCATTCCAGTCAGCGGCCACCACTGCCGCCGTGCTTGAGGTGACGAGCTTTTCGATGCTGCTTGGCGCGATGTTTCCGTCGGTGTCTTCTTCGGCGAAAATCAGGCGTGCGCCTGCAAACTCGAATGGGCCGTAGGTTCCGCTCCAACTGTGCGGCGGAACGATAATGTCTTTTCCCACAAGATTCGTGGCAAGTGCGGCTATCAACAAGCCGGTCGTGGCGTTCGACGTGGCAAGGCAGAATGGAAATCCACTTCGCTCGGCGAGAAGCGACTCGAATTCCGCGACAGGCCCGGCACCTCTCAACTGCTGCCCGCGAAACGCCTCGGGCATTTCCAGCATCGCGGCGATATAATCGGCCACGCGCCCAGCAGCACGTTTGTGGAGGATGTTGGGGTCTTCAGACATTGACGAGCGGTTTCAGTTCCTGGATGCGCTGGTTCAGGCACTCCTGATCAATCGAGCCGTCTGTTTCGCTCACGATACCGCGCAGGTAGTTCGGCAGAGGGAAATCAGTGATGCGGCCGTGCCACGGGAACATTTCCAAGTCCGAGCAGACTCGAATGGCGAATAAATCCGCGTATTCCGCACTCGCGCGGTCCCGTGGGTCTTGCATAGCACACGCTTGGGCTGCACGCTTGACCAGTTCGCCTCCATTCGTGGTGCGAGTGGTCGCTATCTTTGATGCGATCAAAGTTCGCATCACTCGGGGGCTGGCCCCTTTGCGGTGGAAGATTCCGGCAGCTTCCTTGATTGTCTGATCCTCTGCATCCCAATCCATCTGCGGGAGCAAGCCTTCTGCCACAGAGCAGAGGATCGAGGGGTAGTCGTCTTCGACCGCCGACAGCACCGGCACAAAGAGGAACCGGCTCGCCATCGCAGCGCCGACCTTCCACGGGCAATTCGTCGTAGCGATGAGCAGCGTCCTGCCGGCACGAGACGAATCGGAAAGCGCACTCAGCATCTCGGCTGTCACCGATGCCGAAGCACCAGAGTCGAGGTTCATCGAAGAGCGTTCTGTTGGAAATGCCTCGGTGATTTCGTCGATCACTCCGAACGCCGGGCTGAGAGCCTTGAACGTGCGGAACAACAGGCGAACACGTTGCTCGGTCTGCCCAACGAGAGAGCCTTTCGGGCTCAGGACGGAATACGCAGGCGTTTGCGACATGGCAGCCGTGAGCAACGCGAGGTCGGTCTTCGCGGATGATGGCGCTCCCGCCAGGATCACGTTCATGGGCGTATTTGGGTCGCCTACTTTCAAGCCGTTTGCCCAGAGCTGAAGGAGTTCGAGCGGACGCTCAATAGTGCGCCCGACCAGCCGAATGTTCCGCACACGCTCGGTATCGAGTAGGCTCAGCGTTCCTTCGGAGAGCGTCACCACGTCCGTTCGCTTGCGCTCTATGAGCTGCGCGAGGGTAATCGGATGCCCGGTTTGCGAAGATTCGAGAAACGCTTCCTCCAGACTGTGGTTCGGAGTGCGTGCTGTGATGTTGGCGACTGATTGATCGTCCAAACCGGACTCGTAGGCGACTTGCGTCCGCTCATTTAAGCGGTGAAGCGCCGAAATGAACTCCGCCTTTTCTTCGCGATCTGGCTGGCATAGGGCAATGTGGCGCAGACAGCTCACAACGCGCTGATCCATTCGCTCAGGGGTTCCAGTGAGCATCACAACAAAACGATGTTTCCTCCGGTGGTAGTCGTTTGCGACCAACTGGATCAGCTCGCCAATCTGCACGCCCCATTCTCTCGCGGCTCCACTCTCCGTGATGGGTGCGAGATCCTCGCCGAACTCCAGGTGCGCCAAAATCGGCGGCACGTCCTTCCCGTCTTCCAGACTGCGCTGGATCGAGCCAAGCAGCAGATATGCGCGTTCATAAGGCGAACGTGCGTGGTCGGCACCAACACGAATCCCATGCGAGAGCGGAATGTTTGCGGCTTCGAGCTTGCTCTGGAAATCCTTCTGTTCGCTCTCATCGAAAACTTCCCAATTCCACCGCGCACCTAGAGCGAGATTAAAGTTCAGGGTAGCCATTTGAAACTCCTCCTTTGCGCGGCGCATCAGGCTGTTTCTCAACGGGCGAATCTCGTTTTTCTCGTTCACATGGAGATCGTAGAGTGAGCGACCCGAGACGAGAAGCGTTTGATGCCCCGCGCGGATGGAGTCGAGGATGGGGGCGATAGCGGTTGGAGTCGTGCTCATGTGCTGTAATTCAGTGAATGATGCTGGCTTGTGCGGCTTGCGGGATGCGGCGACCATCGAATGCCGGACGACCGTCCTTCCGTTTGCGCGTTTCTAGCCGGAAATGGACGCCCTTTGCCCCGAG
>JANYJH010000150.1 GCA_025361865.1 Phragmitibacter sp. | reverse complement strand
ATGCCATTCCGGCCAACAACGAAGCGCTGACCCTCGTGGATGTGCGCGGGCGACTGCGAATGCTCTACATCGAAGGCGAACCGAGCGAAGCCACTTACCTCATTCAAGCGATGGAGAAGGAAGGCATTCAACTGGAACTGCGGGCCGCTGGCAATCTCCCGACGACAGCTCAAGAACTCAGCGGCTATGACGGCGTGATCTTGTCAGATGTCCCCGCGCACAAGCTCGGCGAGCCCGTGATGGTGGCCATTCGCGACTACGTGGATAAGCTCGGTGGCGGCTTCATCATGCTTGGCGGGCCGCATTCGTTCGGCGTCGGCGGCTACTATCGCACGCCGATAGAAGACATCCTGCCCGTCCGACTCAAGGCTCCTGATGAAGAAGAGAAGCAGTCCAGTGCATTAGCCATTCTTATTGACCGATCCGGTTCCATGAGCGGCGAGAAACTGGAGATGGCCAAGTCCGCGTCCATCGCGACGGCGGAAGTGCTCACGCGGAATGATTCCATCGGCGTCTGGGCCTTCGATAGTGAAGCGCATGTGGTGGTGCCCATGACGCGTCTCAGTTCTTCAGCAGCGGTTGCGGGACAGATCGCTGGATTGACCGCTGGTGGCGGCACGAACATGTATCCCGCCATGGTCGAGGCCCGCAATGCGCTCCAGCGCGTGAAGGCGAAGATCAAGCACATGATCATCCTCACCGACGGTGAAACCACAGGCTCCGGCTACGAACAGCTCGCTTCTCAATGCCGGGCCGAAGGCGTGACCATCTCCACAGTCGGCATCGGCGGAGACGTGCGGATGCCCTTTCTACAAGCCGTGGCCAGCCTCGGCGGTGGGCAGTCTTATAGCACGATGGATGCGAGCAACATCACCCGCATCTTCACTCAGGACACACTGGTTCACACCGGCCGCATGTTGCGTGAAGACCCATTCACACCGGTCTTAGTGGAGCGCTCACCGATCCTCTCAGGCTGGGACAAGTTCGATTCACCGCCGCTGCTGGGCTTTGTGAAGACGCTTCGGAAAACCACCGCGCAGGTGCCTTTGACCACGGACACGGGTGAGCCATTGCTGGCTCATTGGCGCTTTGGTTTGGGCAAAGCCACGGCCTTCACGTCAGATGCGAAGAGCCGCTGGGCTTCGCTTTGGATCAGCCGATGGAGCGGCTTCGGCCAGTTCTGGTCGCAAGTTCTGCGCGAGAGTTGTCGGCCACCGCAGGGCCAAGGCATGGACCTTCGGGCAGAGATGCACGGTGATGAAGCACTGATCTCCGCTGATGTCTTGGCGGATGCTGGCACTCGCGGGAATGAAGCCAAAGTAACGGCGGAGGTCTTCTTCGTGCCTGCGGATTCTCTTGGCGCGCCCATGAAACCGGTGCGAACGATGATGCTTCGTCAAAGCGGCCCCGGTTTGTATGAAGGCGGCTTCAGACCTGATGCGGCAGGCGTCTATCTTATCCGCGCGCAAAGCGGATCCCAGATGGTCACGGCAGGCATCGTGAACAATCCCAGCGCTGAGGCCAGCCTCGGCACCGTCAATGAAAAGCTCCTGCGCGAAGCCTGCGCCCTGACCGGAGGCACCTATCTGGAGAGCACCGCGAAGCTGGATCTCGGCAGCGCCAAAGCCCGGCGCTACGTGGAGCTGTGGCCCTATCTGATCATGGCCCTGCTGCTGCTCTTCATCGCAGACATCGCCGTGAGACGCTGGGAGCACGTCACCGGACTGGTAGAAGGCGCGATGAACTTGGTGGGTAAGTTGAGATCGTGAAGGTGGTGACCTTGCGGCATAGACAACCAATGGCTTGAGTGTTTTGAGCCTTACCCTTGGTGAGAGGCGTAGTTTTCACATGCCCGGTGTGACGCTCATTTTCCCTCATCAACTTTTTGAAAATCATCCAGCCTTGAGCAGGGATCGCCGAGTGGTCTTGGTTGAAGACTCCTTGTTTTTTCACGACTCCCACTATCCGTTACGATTGCATAAGAAGAAGCTACTTCTGCATCGTGCTTCCATGAAAGCCTATGAACAGGAGCTTCAAGGGAAGCATTATTCAGTGCACTACATCGAGTGGCAGAGAGGGCAGACCATCCGTGAGGTGATGGCGACTCTGGCGGAGGAGGGGGTCACAGATTTTCATTACTGTGATCCCGTAGATTTCATTTTGGAACTCCGACTGCGGCGCTTCTTTGAATCAACGGGACTCGCTCATCACGTTTACGAATCGCCGATGTTTGTGACGCCGGATGTCTGGAGGTTAAACTATTTCAAGGGGCGGAAGCGCTACCTGATGGGCTCGTTTTATCAGGAGCAACGCAAACGGATGTGCGTGCTGGTGGATAAGGCGGGTCAGCCAATCGGCGGACGTTGGAGCTTTGATGAAGATAATCGCAAACGGTTCCCCAAGGGGCAACTGCCGCCGCTGGAGCCTTGGGTTCATCAATCGGATGCGAGGATTAATGAGGCGGCGGTTTATGTGAATCAGCACTTTCCTGAGGGAGTAGGAAGCACTGAGGACTTCGCCTATGCCGTGACGCGAAAGCAGGCGCAGCAATGGTTGCAGAGGTTTCTGGAAGAACGTCTCAGCGGCTTCGGTGACTATGAAGACGCGATCACACGGCAGCATACCGTGCTCTACCACAGTGTGCTCACGCCCATGCTGAACATTGGTTTGTTGACGCCGCAGGAAGTCGTAACGGCGGCCTTGGATTATGCTAATGAGAACGCGGTGCCTCTGAACTCACTGGAGGGCTTTGTCCGGCAGATCATCGGATGGCGTGAGTTCATGCGTGCGGTTTATGTGGAGGTCGGAGTGAAGATCAGAAACTCGAATTTCTGGGGCTTCACTCGTCCGTTACCGCGTGCCTTTTATGAGGGGGCGACGGGGATCACGCCCGTGGATGAAGTGATCCGTCGAGTTCTAAAGCATGGGTATTGCCATCACATCGAGCGTCTCATGGTGCTGGGAAATTTCATGCTGCTCTGTGGCTTCCGGCCTGATGATGTTTACACCTGGTTTATGGAGCTGTTTATAGATGCCTATGACTGGGTGATGGTGCCCAATATCTATGGCATGAGCCAGTTTGCCGATGGGGGCACTTTTACTACCAAGCCTTACATCAGTGGCTCTAACTACGTGCTCAAAATGAGCGACCATCAGAAAGGGGACTGGTGTGGTGTTTGGGATGCGCTTTTCTGGACCTTCATTAGCGATCATGAAAAGTTCTTTCTGAGCAACCCACGCCTGAGTATGATGGGGCGGCAAGCTATGAAGATGGCTTCAGACGAGATGACCCGAAAGCGGGCCGTGGTGCAGCGTTTTTTAGAGAGCCTTGATTGAGCTAAGGCTGAAAATCCTTCGCGCGATCCTTGCCGAAGTCCTGAAGCTCCTTGAGCGCGTAGTGGCTCTGCTCGATGACTTCTCGGGCGAGGCTTTTCGCTTTGGGTGTCACCCACATGATGCCTGCGCACCAGAGGGCGGCATTGAGCAGGACGAGCACGGTGACGACGATCTCCATGCTGCGGGGCCACATTCTGAGAAAGCCGTTTTCATCTTTTTGAGGTCGGCAAATATTTGCTGAGAAGACCATGGAGGCGGCGCGCCAGAGCGAGGGCGGCCAGAGCAGGAAACCGAAGAACAAGAGGGAAGACACATAGCCTGCCTGTCGCTCCTTCGGAACCGATGCGTAGTCCCGGAAGCGCCGCACACGCGGGGGTGGCTTTGGTGCTTCCTTTAGCCATTTGCCTTTCGCGCTCTTGGCGTCGGGATTAAGATCAGCCAGTTCCTCAATGGAACTGAGGGGCAACCAAGTCGAATCGCTCTCCGTTTTAACGGAGTCTTCCCAACGGATCGACCCATAATAGAGAAAGCTCCGCAGCTCCTTCAGGGTGCAAGGCCCGCGCTGATTCTCGCCATGTTTAATGTAGTAGTCCATGCCCTTGATGCGGTGAAATTGAATCGGGAGATGAGTTCGTATCGTCTTCAGCCTTAAGCACAGGGGGTGCCGAAGAATGGTGAAATTAGGAGCAAAAGGCAACGTTAAACACGAGATAACCCACGCAAAATGAAAATGATACGCTTCCTCATCTGCCTGCTCGCCATCGCTGTGACCTTACGCGCTCCAGTCTTCGCGGAAGGGAAGCCGCTCAATGTCCTCTTCATCGCCGTGGATGACATGAACTGTGATGCGGGCTGCTATGGGCATCCTGAGATGCAGACGCCGAACATTGATCGCCTCGCGAAACGTGGCGTGCGCTTTGATCATGCTTACTGCCAGTTCCCGCTCTGTTCACCTTCGCGGACCTCATTGATGACGGGACTCCGACCGGACACGACGCAGGTCTTTGATCTCCAGAAGCACTTCCGCACGGTGATGCCAGACGTGGTGACGCTCCCGCAATACTTCATGCAGCGCGGTTACTTCGCCGCCCGTGTCGGCAAGATTTATCACTACGGGAATCCGGGTGACATCGGCACGCCGGGGCTGGATGACCCCGCCTCATGGAACGTCGCGCTGAACCCTCGTGGTCGGGATAAGGAGATCGAAAATGATCTGATCAATTACACACCGAATCACGGGCTTGGCTCAGCGATGGCTTGGCTGGAAGACACGGGCAATGGGGAGCTGCATACGGATAGCCTCGTAGCAGCGGAAGCGATCAAGCTCCTGCAAACTCATCAGGATAAGCCCTTCTTCATCGCTGCAGGGTTCTACAAACCGCACACGCCTTACATCGCGCCAAGCCATGCCTATGAGCCGTATCCGCTGGAGTCCATTACGATGCCGGAAGTTACACGCGAGGGAGCACCGGCACCGGCCTTCGCATCCACTCGTCCCTGGCCTTGGTTTGGCGTGACGGAGGCTCAATCCCGTGAATGCAAACGCGCCTACCACGCCGTGATTTCGTTTGCGGATACGCAAGTAGGCAAGCTCATGGATGAGATGGATCGGCTCAAACTCTGGGACAGCACCATCGTCGTCTTCTGGAGTGATCACGGCTATCACACGGGGGAGCACGGCTTGTGGATGAAGCAGAGCCTCTTTGAAAACAGCGCCCGCGTGCCCTTTATCATCGTGGCTCCCGGTCTCAAAGGAAATGGCCAGAGCTGTCCGCGCACCGTGGAATTTGTAGATATGTATCCGACGTTGGCTGATCTCGCTGGGCTGGAAGCACCGAAGAACCTGCATGGCGTCTCCTTGAAACCTCTCTTGGAGGAACCGAACAAGAAGTGGGATCGCCCTGCCTTTACTCAGGTCTGGCGCGGTAATTTCTCCGGGCACAGTGTCCGCACGGAGCGCTACCGTTACACCGAATGGGACGGCGGCGCGCAAGGGTCGGAGCTTTATGATTACGAGACCGACCCGCGGGAGTTGAAGAATCTCGCAAGCGATGAAAAGCACGCGGCATTGGTTGCGGAGCTGAAGGTGCTCGTGGCCAAGAATTGGGAGAACGAATTCAAGCCCGCAGGGAAGGGGAAGAAGGCGCGATAAGCCATGCTGTAGCAGCCGACGTGAGGAGGCTCTGAAGTTCTCCAAGGACATTCAAGACGCTTGGAAACTCCGTCGTTACTTGTTCGTGCGGCCAGCGACGCGAACAAGGCGGGATTGATTCACTCCTCTGCTGTTGGCTGTTATTAGAAATAAATTTGAGCCTCCTCACGTCGGCTGCTACGGCGCGCTAGACCCTCAGCTTACTCACGGCGATGCTTCCACCGAAGCAGATGGCGACATCTGAATCAGCATCCGCAGGGCGCTCTGCATAAGACGCATCATAGCGGTGATGCGATAGGGCACCCTCCAGATGTATCACTTTGAAGGAAGCCTTCAGTGGGCTTCGACAAGGGGCACAAGGAATGCGCGGTGGCGTCGCGATCTCACCCGACGGCAGATGCGGAAAGCCCACGTTCCAAAACTCCCCGTCAGCCAGCTTCGTGGCCATGAGTTCCTGCAAAACATCTCGTGTCCAGTAACTCACTCGCGTCCAATCCACCTCTCGTCCTCGAATGAGATAGTGAGAGAAGGCCGCCGCCGGAAGCCCATGATAGGCGGCTTCCCGCGCCCCTGCGATGGTGCCGCTGATGTAAATGTCCTGGCCCATATTGCCGCCAGCATTGATGCCGGAGAGCACGAAATCTGGTTGGATATTCAGCGCGAACAGGGCGATGCGCACGCAGTCAGCAGGCGTCCCACTCACGCTGTAATGATGCGGATCGAGCTGATGAACGATCAATTCCTCAGTAGTCGTCACGCGGTGTCCGCACTGGGATTGTTCAGTGGCCGGAGCGACCACCGTATAGCTGGCACCGGGGATGCCTTGCACTGCTTTCTCAAGCGCAGCCAAGCCAGGAGCGTGGATACCGTCGTCATTGGTCAGGAGGAAATGCATATCAGATGACTTAGCCTCATGGATGCTTCTCCAACGCGGTGATGAGCATCTCATAACGGCGCTTCAACGAGGGCTCGCCGAGCAGTTTTTGTTGGAGCTTTGGGCAGCGGGTGAAGTGATAACTGAGCACATCACAGACGAGATCGAGGTCGTCATTGGTGGCTAGAACCTCCCGCAGTTGCTTGGCTTGTCCTGCTTCGCCGATGTTGAAAAGGCTGAGCGCTTTGGCTTTGAGTAAGGCTATTTCCGGCTCGTCGTCCACCACCGTGGGCACCGCTTCGATGGCGGCGATGCGGAACGGCTTCTCTTGCAGCCAGCTCTTAAATTGAATGCGTTTCAGGCCCAGTAGCAGCAGTTGGGAAGTGCCATCATCCTGTTGCACGCAAGCCCTCACCAGCCCGGCGGTGCTGTATTCGCTGATGACTTCTTCCCCATCGTTATCCAAGCGATTGCCGATGCAGAACATGCGGTTGTGGCCCAGCGCATGGGCGAGCATGAGGCGATAGCGCTCCTCGAAAATATAGAGCGGCATCAGGCAGCCAGGAAAGAGATGACACTCTGGCAGCACGATCACAGGCATGGAATCGGGCAGGGCAGGGCAGCAGGCAGAGTCAGAATGAACCATCGCGAATCATTACGGCGCTGAACCGTGGTTGGTTGTGACCTTGGCGACATCCGCAGGTTTTGTGGCAGTGTCTTCGGCCCTTCCCGTGGACAGATAGATGACGAACGACCAGAGGCCAGTGAAGCGATAACGGCCATCCACGTAATGCTCGATCACATAGAACGCGAAGTAATAAAATCGGCAAAAAGCCCAGATGGTGATGATCAGAAGCAGCACGGTTTTCCACTCTGGCAGGGCCAAGGTGATGAGTGCAGAAGACATGAGACCGAGCACCAGAAAGAGCAAGCCCTTGAGCTTGATCCATCGGGCGTCAGTGAGGTTTTTCATGCGGCTTAGGTGCGCACTATGAGCCTATGAAAACAAAGCTGCAACTGGCTTCCCACCATCCGTGATGGGCACTGGGCGGGAGCTGTCCATGAGTTCTTTGCTGGGATCAATGCCCATCGTAGCCAGAACGGTGGCATGGAAATCAGGAATGCTCACGGGGTTCTCCACGATCTTCTTCGCCAAATCATCCGTCACTCCGTAAGCGCCGCAGTGCTTTAAACCACCGCCAGCGAGGACCATCGAGAACGCCGTGCCTTGATGTCCGCGACCTCCGCGCCCATCAAACTCCGCTGGGCGACCGAACTCGGTGCCGACGACGATCAGCGTCTTGTCGAGCATCTTCTGATTGCTCAAATCGCGGATCAGCGCAGAGAGTGCGGTGTCGAGTTCCTGGATGAGCAGGTGCTGCTGAAGCTGGCCTTCATTGTGCGTATCCCAGCCGGTGCCGTTCATGAAATTGAGGTTGTGAGAGACCTCAATGAAGCGCACTCCTGACTGCACCAGACGACGCGCGAGCAGGCAGCGTTGACCGAACTCACCGCCGTATTCATTGCGCAAGGCCGCTGGTTCATCGGCGATCTGGAAGTTCTTCATGAAGCCCGGACCCGCCAACCGCAAGGCTTCCCGCTGGGCTGTCTCATAATCCGCCAAGGCAGAGTCTTTCTCGATGCGGGCCTGAAGCGGTTGCAGCAGCTTCTGTCGGGCCTCCATGCGGTCGCTGTTCACGAACTCAGGTCGCGTGAAACCTGCAGGCCCAGCATTGGTATCCGTGAGGTAAACATAGCCGTCCTTCGCCCCGAGGAAGCCAGGGCCACGGCTCACATTTGGATAGCCGATGAGCATGTAAGCAGGCACTTCAGGGTTCGCCGCTCCGCGTTCATGAGCGATGATGGAGCCGATGGAAGGATAGACGACATTGCCCGAAATCATGCGTCCCGTGTGAACCATGTTCGTGGCAAAGGCATGTTCATCAATGACCTTGTGGTTCACCGTGCGGATCGCGGTGAGGTGATCCATCAGTCCGGCGGTTCGCTTCAGATGCTCGGTGACCTTCACACCGGGAACGTTCGTGTCGATGGAAGAATAGTAAGAGCCGGCGGTCTTCGGATTGGCCTTCGTATCACCCATCTTCTTCGGATCAAAGGTATCAATCTGGGCCATGCCGCCACCGAGCCAGATGAAGATGCAGTGCTCAGCCGTGCCTTTGGGCATGATGATTTTTTCACTGCCGAAAAGTGGTGAGGCAGCGAGAGCAGCAGTGGATTGGAGGAAGCGGCGGCGGTTCATGGCTGGTGGTTATTGATCGTCTTCAATGCGGTGCTTCCAGTAGTCTGGATGGCGTTTCTCGTGCATGACGGCGATGAGAAAGACCTCGTTGTGGTGGAAGCGATAAATCAGTGCGTGGGAAAATCCTGGGATGTTGTAGCGGCGGAACTCGCGCCAGATAAAATGGGTGCCCTCAGGCCGGGTGGTGATGCGCTTCAGAGTTGATTCGTAAGCGTCGGAAAATCGTGTGCCCTGCCAAAGCGTCCTCTCAGAAAGGTAACGGACGATGTTGTCAACTTCATGGTCGGCTTCAGGGTGGGTGCGAAGTCTAAACATTGTATTTCGCGCGGATTTCTCTCAGCACTTCAAAGCCGTCCCTGCACTCCACTTTTCCGCTCGTGATCTCTTCCCAACGGCGATCAAGTGTGTCCTTCAGTTCATCCGTCAGTTCAGGCTCTTCATGCAACTCGATGCTTTCCGAGAAGCGTTGCGCAAACTCCATGCGTTCATCTTCAGGCAGAGCCAGGACTTGGGCGAGGAGATCTGTGGTGGTCGCTGTCATGGGTGGAATAATGCGGGTTTGCGGTTGCCTTGTCAATGTCACCACTCAGGGCTCATAAATCCATTCTGGCGAGTTCAAGAGCGCCCAGAGCACGTCTTCCAGATGGCCGCGCCATTCGGCGTTCAAGCGTTGGGTGGGTTCATCGCCACGACGCGCAGCGAGTTCCTGTTCCTGACGAACGGTGGTCGCGACGGGATCAAGGTGATTTGACCAGGAGACATAATGCATGGGATGGCGATTGGATGGGGGAGTCGGCAATGAAGCCTGAACGCTCGTCCGTGTTTCATAACCGCTCTTCAAATGTTCGAGGTAGCGGTCCCGTTCTTCAGCGGTGGGCTTGCGCGTGAGAAGCTGCATGAACAGGGCATCCACGAACTGAGCCAGCGGTTGATCCTTCAAAGCAAGCTGCGTGATCCCGTGGTCATCGCTGAGGCGGGTGAGCCAGATGCTCATGGTGCCATTGGTAAGGATCGCAGGCTGCAAAGCATTCGGTGCGGAGTCGCGAACACTCGTGGCATCCTGACGCGAACCGCGCCAGCCGAAGGCACCGAGCACATCCGTCACCGCTTGAATGCGGGGCAAGGCTAAGCTGGGCCGGTCACGTTCATTGGAGGTGGAAGTCAACATCCAGCAGCGGCGCGCCTGACCCAGCGTAATGGCGTTTGTGAGCTCACGACGGCTGTCGATATCAAGGCTGACCTCTTCCACCTGAAAGGGCTTCCCAGTGGCGGAGAAGAGCGAATCCACGATCTGCTCGGCGTTCAGCCGACGCGGTGAAGGGGCCACATAAAGCGGGCTCGGGTCATGCAGCTTTTGATCAACGGTCCGCTGATAAGCGTGCGAGTTCATGATGAGCCGCGTGAGGTGCTTCATGCTATAACCAGAGCGGACGAACTCACGGCCTAGCCATTTCAACAGCTCAGGATGCGTGGCTTTGCCCTTCTCCCAATCGGCGACTGGCTCCACGATGCCGCGTCCCATCAAACGAGCCCACACGCGGTTGGCGATGACTTGGGCAAAGCGTTCATTCTGGGGCGCGGTGACCAGCGCGGCCAAGCGGTCACGGGAGTCGTTCGCATCTTCCGCAATCTTCGCGGCTACCGCTTCTGGACAAAATTCGGCGAAGGGCCATTTCGGTTCCACCTTGGTTCCCGGTTTGAGCGTGACTTCGATGAGCGGTTTACGACCACCCGCGCCGATCTTATCAAGCGAGACACTGCTCGTCGTCGGCACTTCCACGGCTTTCGTCGAGAGCATGGCCGCGAGCGAGAACAGCTCTTCCTGTTTGCTTTTATGGGAGGGGGAATCATGACAGCGCGCGCACTTCATTTCCACACCGAGGAAAGCCGTGCTGACAATGGTTCCCTTGGCAGCCATGGGGACATCGTTTTGTGAAGCCACGCCAAAGCCTGCGGGTCCGCCGAGGCGCTCGCTGCCTCTCATGCGGAGCAGTTCCGTGACAAACAAATCCATTGGCTTGTCGTCGAGCAAGGACTCGTAAAGCCACCAGCGGAACGGGCCGGTGTTGTTGAGCGTGGGATTGAGGATGTTAGGATTTTCAGCCAGCACATCCTGCCAATAGCCCATCGACTGATCCGCCCAGCGCGGGTCTTTGAGCAAGGCGTCGATGACCTGCGTGCGATTCATTTTAGCCTCCTTCGTGAACGTCGCGATCTCCTCCAGTGAAGGCGGAACACCGACGGTATCCAGGAAAGCGCGGCGCAGAAACGTGAGGTCTTCAGCCGTCGCAGTGAGCTTCAGGTTCTCCGCCTTCATCTCCGGCCAACGGGCACCTTCGCTGATCCATTTCGTGAGCAAGGCGACCTGTTTCTCATTCAAATGTTCGCCTTTAGGTGGCATCACTTCGTCATCGTCTTTGGAGAGGACTCGCTTCAGAATGGCGCTCTCTTCGGGCTTGCCGGGAGTGATCGCAGCGCCATCGGATTTGCCGCCTTTTTGAGCGCCGAGGAGTGAGTCGAGCTTCAGCCCGCCTTTGACTTTGGTGCCTTGATGGCAATCGAGACACTTCGTTTCCAGAAGCGGCTGAATGTCGCGGAAGAAGTCCACGGTGCCTTCATGGGCGGCTTTGTTTTGCTCCGTCACAGTCACGATCTTGGCGGCGATGAACTGGTCGATGGAGTTGTTCGCTGGATAACCTTGCGGCAGCTCAGGCACCTGAACTTCGGCACTCTTCGCCAGCCAATCGGCGGCCGCTTTGCGTCGCTTGTCCCAGTAGGCGGCGTTCAGGGCTCGCTGCTCGTTGCGGTGCTTCGCATTGAGTTGATCAAGGAAAGGCGTGCGTTCCTTCGTGTAAGCCGTCCAGCCTTCGTCGGTGTAGGCAACGCGCCTTTCATTGGGCGAGAGAAGCTGCCACGTTTCCGTGCCTGCAAAGGAAATGGCCACCACGGTTTCGCCCAGTTCAGGACGGTGTTTGCTCTTGCCCAAAGGGCCGCCAATCATCTCTTCAAGGACGAACAAATGCTCGCCGCCCTTGCTTTCAAACTCACACCAGGATTCGCGATTACCCGGTGGCACAAAACGGAAATCAGGGCCGAGATCGAGGAATTTATCCTGCTCGGTGACATGGCCGTGACCGCCGCTATCACCCGATGGAAAACTCGTCAGCAAGACCTGCTTGCCATCAATATGAAGATGAGAAGCGCCTCGCGCCCGAAGCAAGAGGCGATGCTTCCCCGCTGGTAGTTTGACCACGGAAGCCGCGCGCAAAAGAAATGGACTGTGACGATCCCCACGCACTCCGGTGTCCACGTATTTATGAGGCACCTCGAAGAGACCGAAGACCTCTTCATCATAGCTTTCGGTCGCTTTCGGTGACAGCGCTGGCCAGGAGTTTTTCTCAGGCACACCTTCTTCACAGATCTCCACGCGCACCTTGCCCTTCGGCAGCTTTTTCGCATCCACCACAGGAGCGGGGGGCACGAACTGATAGCGCTGCGCCATCAGGGATTCAGGGAGGATTTCACGGTAGATCGCGACTTCATCCAGCCAGCCCGCGAGGGTATTGTTCGCCCCGCCGCCGTTGCCAGTTCCGATGACGACATCATCCGCGTCGTTGACTGGAGGTTTGTCAGATTTGCCGCCCATGTCCCAAGTGCCCTTGTGCGGCTTCCCATCGATGTAGCCGATCATGCTCGCTGATTTGCCGAACGTGTAGCACACGGCCACATGATGCCAGCCGGAGCCCGGCGAGAAGCCTTCGGTGGAAACCCAGCGGTGGTAATCTTTATTGCCATCCACTTTATCGGACTCGTTTCGGAAGAGGAAGCAGAGCTTCGCATCGTCACCTTCGCCTTTGAGCCGCAGCGCGTAGTTCTGGTTTTCGGCCTGAAACTCGGCCTTCCGGTTCCGCCCTTTGCCGATGATGTAGGCGTATTTGCCATCTCCGAGGCTGTCGAGATTTACCCAGGCTTCGAGGGTCAATCCATCGCCCTGTTTGAAGCGGAGATTGGTCTCGGGCAGGTCGCTTTCCTTGATCGTCAGCGACGAGTTCTTGCCAGAGAAGTAAGC
>JANYJH010000104.1 GCA_025361865.1 Phragmitibacter sp. | reverse complement strand
CACCGGGGCTGGTGCTGAAGAGCTTTTTGAACTCGCGCTGGAGTTGGCTAACCGAGAGATGCGCGCACCGAGCCAGGTCAGACAGGCCGATGCTCTGACCGTAGTTGGCCAGCACGTATTCCATGACCGGAGTTAGCCGATGATAATCTCTCGGCGATGGCCCAGCGTGTTCATAGGAGCGCATCACGCCGCCGATCCCCATAGCTTTTCCATTGCGTCCAAAGAGCGGCATTTTCGTGGAAAGATACCAGCGCGGCGTGCGCTCATGATCCAACACGAGCCACACCTGATTGCAAAGCGGCTCACCTGAAGCCATGACCTGCTGGTCTTCGGCGATGTATTGAGCGGCGAGGGTTGGCGGATGAAAATCATAGTCTGTCTTCCCGATGATCTCGCTCATCTCTTTGCAGCCGTGCATGGCCAGAGAGCAGGCATTGACCTTCACAAAGCGGCTCTGGGTGTCCTTCACGAACAAATGAACGTGCGGCAGGAAATCAAAGAGTTCGAGCAGTTGGCTAGGCTTGTCGAGCTGCGACATGAAGCGGTCGAGTGTGGAAGGTTGCTTCGTTGCCATGCTCTTTTAATACAAAAACATGCTACGTGAATCAACGTGAAAATTAGGCCGGGATTGTTTAGAATGCGGCTTATGTTTGATTTCCTTGCCGAATCACTGCGCGACCGGGCTAACCTCTGTGGGCCTGGACAGTCACGTCGCGAGTTCCTGCAAATCGGGGTGCTCTCCGCGCTCGGGCTTTCTCTTCCGCAGTATTTGCAGGCGGCTCAGGCCGGACTGGTCAAGCCGGGTCATGACAAGCGCTCCTGCATCATGATTTTCAATCTCGGCGGTCCCAGCCACATTGATCTCTGGGACATGAAGCCCGATGCGCCGAGTGAGATTCGCGGCCCTTTCAAGCCCATCCGCACCAAGTCAGACGCCTTTGAGCTTTCGGAATTGCTGCCCCTTCACGCGAAGCTGGCGGATAAGTTTTCACTGGTTCGTTCTTGCCATCATGATGGGGCCGCCGTGCATGATGCGGGCTGGCAGATGATGCAGACGGGCCGACGTTTTACTGGCGGTGTGCAGACGCCTCACGTCGGTGCCGTGGCTTCCTATCTTCTCGGCAGAAGGACCGATCTGCCGCCCTTCGTGGTGCTGCCCCAGCTCATGGGACGCGGCGGCGGCAATATGCCGAACGGCCAGGCCGGCGGCTTCCTCGGCAAGTCGCACGATCCTTTCGCGCTGATGGCTGATCCCTCCAAGAAAGACTTCCGCGTGCCTGACCTGTTGCCGCCGGATCAAATCGGCGCGGTGCGTCTGGAGCGTCGCCGAAAGATGAGGGACATCGTTGAAGGCGCGGTGAAGGAATTTGAAGCCAGCGAGGATGCTCGCTTGCTCGATGAGAACTTCCATGCCGCCTTCCGCATGATGACCAGCGAGCAGGCGCGCTCTGCTTTTGATCTCAGCAAGGAACCGCAATCCGTGAGGGATCGCTATGGCATGAACCGCTTTGGCCAGTGCTGTTTGCTGGCGCGTCGTTTGGTTGAAAACGGCGTTCGCTTTATCACCATCAATACCTTCCTGACCGTGTTTGATGAGATCACTTGGGACATTCACGGCTCGAAGCCTTTCACCTCGATTGAAGGCATGAAGGAAATCGTCTGCCCCATGTATGATCAGGCTTACAGCGCCTTGATTGAAGACCTCGATCAACGCGGACTGCTGGGCGATACGCTCGTGGCGAACGTCTCAGAGTTCGGTCGCACGCCGAAGATCAATCCTGCGGGCGGGCGGGATCATTGGCCGAGCTGCTTCACTTCCTACTTCGCTGGTGGTGGCGTTAAAGGCGGTCGCGTCATCGGTGCCAGCGATCCTGTGGGCGGCTTTCCAGCTGAGCGCCCCGTCGGTCCTGGAGACATCGTGGCCACGATCTTCCACAGCCTTGGCCTCGATCACAGCGCCCAACTTCCCGGCCCCGGCGGAAGGCCGTTCTCCCTCACGGATCTAGGCACGGAGCCCATTCGCGAACTGTTTGCCTAAGCCTTGTTGAAGACCATGAAGCACACTCGCCTCCTCTTTCTTATGCTAGGTTTAACGACGTCTCTTCTCGCTGAAGAAGCCCCTTCGTTCCGCAATGATGTTTTGCCAATCCTTTCCAAAGCAGGCTGCAACACCGGCGGCTGTCACGGCGCTCTCGCGGGTAAGGGCGGCTTTCGTCTCTCGCTCTTCGGCTATAATCCTGAGGCTGATTACCTCACGTTGACCAAGGAATCACGCGGTCGTCGAGTCGAGATGGCAGACCCTGGAAGCAGCCTGTTACTGACCAAGCCGACCACCGCACTGCAACACAAAGGCGGCAAGCGATTGGACGTGAAGTCAGAGGATTATCAGCTCCTCGCCGCGTGGATCGGCGCGGGCTGTCCAGCGCCGAAGCCTGATGATGCGCGTCTTACTAAGCTGGAAATCCTGCCGCAAGAAAGCCAGTTGAAACCGGGCCAAACCCAGCCGCTCAGCGTGAAGGCGCGCTACAGCAATGGCACTGAACGCGACGTGACCCGATGGGCGAAGTTCACTTCCGCAGACGAGACTGTGGCTACGGTGGACAACGGCGGAAAGGTCAGCGTCATCGGCCACGGACAAGGCGCGATCACCGCGTGGTTCTCTTCTCAAATCGTCATCAGTCGCGTCATCTCGCCGTATTCGAACCAGATCGCGCCCGAGATTTTTACTCAGGCTCCACGCGCCAACTACATCGACGATCTCGTCTTGGATCAACTCAGTAAACTCAATCTCAAGCCATCGCCCGCAGCGGATGACGCGACGTTTGTGAGGCGCGCTTTCATCGATACCATCGGCCGCCTGCCGACTCCTGAAGAGACGCGGACGTTTGTTGCTGATACTTCACCGGGCAAGCACGAACGGCTGGCGGACCTGTTGCTCGCGCGGCCTGAGTTCATTGATTACTGGACTTACAAGTGGTCAGACATGCTGCTGATTACCGGCTCGAAATTGCGCCCCGAGGCCCTGTCCGCTTACTACCAATGGATTCGTGATCGCGTGGCTTCAGACATGCCGTGGGATGAAGTGGTTCGTCAGTTGATCACCGCCAAAGGCTCGTCAGTGGAGAATGGCGCGACTAATTTCTTCGCCGTGCATCAGGACCCAGAGACGATGGCCGAGAACGTCAGCCAGGCTTTTCTCTCGCTCTCAATCAACTGCGCGAAGTGTCACAATCATCCGTTGGAAAAATGGACGAACGATCAATACTACGCCTTCGCCAATCTCTTCTCCCGCGTCCGCGCAAAGGGCTGGGGCGGTGATTCACGCAGTGGTGATGGCGTCCGCACGCTCTACGTCGAAGACCGTGGCGATCTCCTGCAACCCCGCACCGGCAAGCCGCAGCCGCCTGCGCCGCTGGATGCGCCAGCCATCCCGAGCGATGATCCCCGCGACCGTCGTGAGGTCCTCGCGCAGTGGTTGACGGATCCCTCCAACACCTATTTCACTCGCGCCATTTCCAATCGCGTTTGGGCCAACTTCATGGGCACAGGCATCGTCGAATCCATTGATGACTTGCGCGTTTCAAATCCTGCCAGCAATGAAAAGCTGCTCACCGCGCTGGCCGCAGATCTAGTGAAGAATCGTTATCATTTGAAACCGCTCATGCGGCAGATTTTGACCTCGCAGACGTATCGCCGCTCTAGTGACACCTTGCCTGAGAACAAGGACGAGCGCCGCTACTACTCACACTTCTATCCACGCCGACTTATGGCCGAAGTCCTGAGTGATGCCATCGGTGACGTGACCAGCGTGCGCGATTCCTTCACCGAGATTTCACTCAACGACGGCTCCACGGAGAAGACCGCGATCTATGGTGCTGACACGCGCGCCACGCAGCTTCGGGATTCTGCGGTGAAGTCATATTTCTTGAAGACCTTCGGAAGGAATGCCCGTGAGATCACTTGCGAATGCGAGCGCTCGAACCAGCCCAGCTTGGTCCAAGTGCTCCATCTCTCGAACGGCACGACCATCAACGATAAGCTCGCAGAGAAGGTGAGTCGTGTGAGCCAGATCCTCGCCTCTGATCCCGCACCCTCGAAGATCATCCATGATGCTTGGTTGATGTGCCTGAGCCGCGAACCCTCTGAAAAAGAGCGCCAGCAATTCGAGTCCATACTCACCACGGCGAAGCCCGAAGAGAAGCGCCAGATCGTGGAAGATCTCTACTGGTCGCTCCTCACCAGCCGTGAATTCTTGTTCCAACACTGACCGCCATGCGCCTGATTTATCTTACTCTTGCACTGCCTGTCAGCGTCCTAGCGCAGGCTCCCGTCTCTTATGAAAAGGACGTAGCGCCGATCCTTCGCAGTTATTGTGCGGGCTGTCATAACGACAAAGAACTCAAGGGCGAGCTCTCGCTGGAGACGCTCGCGAAGCTGCGCAAAGGTGGCGAGGATCATGGCGATCCCATCAAGCCGGGAGATGCGGGCGCGTCGTTTTTCATCCGCTGCATCGAAGGTCAAACGAAGCCGAAGATGCCACCGAAGGACGAGCCTCAAGTCCCTGCCTCTGAGCTGGCCACCTTGAAGCAATGGATCACCGCAGGTGCTCCCGGCCCTGAGCATGATGAGTCCATTTTGCGCACGCTGATCGTGCCTAAGCTGGCTCCATCAACCACTGCGAAGCCCATCACAGCAGCGGCTTATTCCAATGACGGCAAGGTTTTGGCACTGGCCCGCACGGGGAACATTGAGCTTCGGGAGGTGGCTACGGATGCCGTGAAACTGACGATCAAAGACCTGCCCGGAAAGATCAACGCGGTCCATTTCACCGCCGATGGAAAGCAGCTTATCGTGGCCAGCGGCATCACCGGCCTAATGGGCGTCGCGCAGCTTCGTGATGCCCAATCTGGCGCAGTCATTCGCGAGTTCGGAGGTCACTCAGATGTGCTCTATGATGCGCAGATTTCGCCGGATGGTAAAACTTTGGCGACCGCCGGATACGATCACACGATCAAGCTTTGGCAGCTCGCTGATGCCAAGCTGATACGCACCATCGACATCCATAAGGGAGCGATCTTTGCGCTCGCCTGGCATCCTTCAGGAAAAGTGCTGGCCTCAGCCAGTGCAGATGAAACAGTGAAGCTCTGGCGCGTGTCTGACGGCGTCCGTCTGGACACGCTGAATCAGGCGCAAGGTGACCTCTCCACTGTGCTCTTCACGCCTGATGGCGGGAGCATTCTCGCTGCGGGGAAAGATCGCCGCATCCGCTTGTGGCGCTTTGTTTCCAAGGATTCACCGGCGCTCAACCCCGTGCTCATCTCCCGCTTTGCTCATGAAAGTCCGATCTGTGGATTGGCGCTAAGTGCGGATGGTAAAACTCTTCTCTCCAGCGCGGATGACCGTTCGTTAAAGCTCTGGAGCGTGCCTGACCTGACGCTTCTGCATAACTACGAACCCCAGTCAGACCTTTGTTCGGTGCTCGTCGGAGCGCCGAACTCCGGCCAGTTCTTCGCCGCCCGCATGGATGGCTCAACAGCGCTCATCGCTCCCAGTTTGGATCAACCGCAGAAGAAGGAAGCCGCACCTGCCGCGTCCGCTTTGGCTGAAAACACGGCGGATGATTCCAAATCCGTGACCGAAGTGGAGCCCAATGACACGCCCGCGACGGCCATGAACGTGACTCTGCCCGTCATCATCAAAGGAGCCGTGACCCGCGCTGGCGATGCGGATCTGTTCCGCTTCCATGCCCGTGCTGGCGAGGCGCTCACGCTTGAAGTCAAAGCCGCGCGTGATCAGTCGAAACTCGATTCACGATTGGAGATTCTTCACACGGACGGCACTCCTGTTGAGCAGGCTGTCTTGCAGGCGACGCGTGATACTTGGTTCACGTTTCGCGGTAAGGACTCCGATGTGACTGATGATTTCCGGCTGCAAAACTGGGCTGAGATGGAGCTGAATGAATACCTCTACGCGAACGGCGAAGTGGTGAAACTCTGGCTTTATCCACGCGGCCCGGACTCTGGCTTCAAGGTCTATCCCGGCGCTGGGAAACGTCACACGTTCTTTGGAACTCCAGCCCTCGTTCATGCCATGGGGGAGAACGCCTACATCGTTAAGCCCCTGCCAGCGGGCAGCCAGCCAGCGCCTAACGGCTTGCCGATCTTCCACCTCAATTATCAAAACGATGACGATCCTTCGCGTCGATTCGGCGCAGATTCCTTGTTGCTCTTCACGGCTCCAGCGGAAGCGGATTACCTCGTTCGGTTGACCGATGTGCGTGGCTTCGGTGCAAAGAAAGACTTTGGCTACAGCCTCACCATCCGTCCGCAACAGCCCGACTTCAAAGTCACGCTGGGCTCCGCAGTTCCCAAGCCCAAAGCTAAAACAGATGCAAAGCCTGCGCCCATGGCGGCTCCGAAAAAGGAACTCAAGGTCAGTCCTGGCAGCGGTCGTGAGGTGGTCTTCAATGCCGAACGCATGGAAGGTTTCGACGGCCCGATCAAAATCGACATCCAAAATCTGCCTGCTGGTTTCACAGCGAATACACCCGTGGAAATCGAAGCCGGACAGGCTACCGCCTTAATCGTTCTTAGCGCTGCGGCCGATGCCAAAATCCCTGATGCGAAGGCCAGCCAAGCTATCAAGATCATCGCCACCGCGCAGATCGCAGGCAAAGAAATCTCCCGTGAAATCAGCGGATGGGGCGAGCTGGGACTTGCGCCAGCCGCGAAGGTGGCCGTGGAGATCATCCCCAGCGATGACCGTTCCTTTGTCAAAGAAACGCCCGGTGCTCCTTTGGAATTCAGCATTCATCCCGGTCAAACGATCACCGCGAAAGTAAAGGCCACGCGTCGAGATTTCACAGCCCGTATCGAACTGGGAAAAGAAGACGCTGGCCGGAATCTTCCCCATGGTCTCTATGTCGATAACATCGGCCTCAGCGGCCTCTTGATTGTTGAAGGGCAAACCGAGCGCGAGTTCTTCATCACCGCGTCACCCGTCGCCCAACCCACGACTCGATACTTCCATCTGAAGGCCAACGCCGATGATGGCCAAACGACCCAGCCCGTGATCATTCATGTGCTGCCGACGGCGGTTCCGACAACTGCGGCGGTGAAGTGAGAAAGTGGCACAGGCGTCTTGTCTGAATCACCAGACAACAGCCAGGATGGCTGTTCTACCCACAGGCGGGACGCCTGTGCTACTCTTACCTTGCCCTCGTTCGCCATTCGGGCTTTGATAGTTCAAACCGATGCTTCGACCACGCAAAAAATACACCGTCTTTGATCTGCAACAGCTCAAGGGCAAACGTGTCCTGACGCATGTTCACGTCAAGTCTCCCGAAGAAGCCGCGGCTGCGGAAGAGGCGGGGGTGGACCTGATGAGTTGCAGCTTCGACAGTCCTGAGGCTCAGTCACGACTGCCCGCGCTGGTCGCCGCAGCGCCTCACAGCTTTCTCTCGTGCGCTTCACCGCATGGCTTGGCTTCGCCGGAAGAGGCAATTCGTATCGCGTTCCGCGCGCTTGAGATCGGGGCCAGCAGCGTCTATTGCTCGGCCAGTCCGTTCATCATCGAAGCGATGGCGCGTGAAGGCATTCCCGTCGTCGGCCATCTCGGCTTGGTTCCTCGACACGTCACTTGGACTGGCTGGCGTGCCATTGGACGGACCGTTGAAGAAGCCAAGGAACTTCACCGCCGCATGAAGGAACTGGAGAGCGCTGGAGCCTATGCGGCCGAACTCGAAGTCGTGCCGCATAACCTCGCCCGCTTCCTCTCCTCGCAGACGAAAATGCTCCTTATGTCCCTCGGCTCTGGCAGCGGTTGCGATACGCAGTTCCTCTTCTCCGATGACATCCTCGGCGACTACGACGAGCGCCCACCGCGTCACGCCAAGGCTTATCGAAACTTCGCTGAAGAACATCGCCGCTTGCAGCAGGAACGGATCGCCGCGTTCAAGGAATACGCCGCCGATGTTCAAGAAAGCCGCTTCCCTGAGCGCAGTAACTTAGTGGAGATGGAGGCGTCGTTGCTGGACGAAGTGGTGCAAGAGATCGGCAGAGGGCCGTTGTAGGAGCACAAGCG
>JANYJH010000067.1 GCA_025361865.1 Phragmitibacter sp. | reverse complement strand
GCAGGTTTATAAGAAGGACGCTGCCAAATGATTGACCGGCAGCCCCAGCCCAGCACGCCACTGGCGAGGATTCCGTTCTTGAGCGCGGTGCTTCACTGCATCGCCATGACCGTCATCGTGTATCTGCGCTTCTCCTTCGGGTTTACCTACCTTCGTCCCAGAAGTGTGTTTTTTGTATTCTCCTGGGCCTTCGTGCTCTTCTTTATCTATTCATGGATTGAGCCGGGTGTGTGGCCGGAGTATCGCGGAGTGTGTCTCTACGGCATGGGGGCCGTGATACTTTATCTGCTTAATTTTCTGACGGCTTTCTTTCTTGAACTCTATGAGAAGGGCGAGCGTGAGTATTATTCTGGCACGTCCTATCCCATCCGCTTGATGCGGCTGGCAGGCAGCTTCCCCTCAGCCCGCTTTGAAATGAACTGGCATATCTGGGGTGAGCCGGGTGTGGTTCTGCTTGCCGCCACCGCGTTGCGGCTGCTTTTCGGGGAGCGGCATCTTTCGACATGGCTGTTCGTGGTCGCTCCATGCTTCTGTTTCAAGGAATGCCTCAACTACTGGTTCAGGATTCGGCAGAAGAAGCGAGGCGCAGAGGCGATCAAAGAGGCCGAGGAACAGATCAACACTCCCGCGAACAACTCGGATGTTGAGGCTCCCAAAGCCGCCCGCAAACAGAACGTCAAACAGCAGCGGGCCGGGACCATGAGCGCCGCCGAGGAATTGCAGGAGAGGCGCTTCGCCGCCCTGCTTGAGACGGAACCGCCGTTTTCGCTGGAACAAGCAGAGCAGAACTACCGGAGGCTCATCAAAGACTGCCATCCCGACCCGAACGACGATTCAGCCGAGAACAACCGGCAGACGGCGGAACTGAACGATGCCGTGGAGTTTTTTAGGGCTAGAAGCTGGGAGTGATCTAAGCCGCTGTCTTCTTTGCAGGTTTAACGTCGAATTGAATCGACTTCACGTCATGGCCCAACGATTGCCAGACACTTTGCAGCTTGCTCGCGAAATGGCTTTGAACATGGGCTGCAATAAATTTTGTCGGTGCGCGATAGGTGAGGGTGTCGCCGTCTTGACCGAGCAGATGCAGCACATTGAGCCATGAATTCACCGTGGCGTCGCCGAGGTGCTTGCACATGATTTCAAGCACGTTCTCCCATGCTTCCTCAAGCGGGGTCTTCTCAATCAGCGCGAGTTGCGCCTCCTTTCCTGCCGCTGACTTGTTCTCAATGACTTCCCGTTTTTCGGTGCGCTCCATGAACAGCATCTCCCCACCGGTTTTAGAAGTGCGCTTTTCAAGCGTGAAGCCGGGCAGATCGTTCTTTTGAATCAACTCCCGCAACCTGCTTGCATAGTGCTTGTATTGCTGTTGCGAAGCCGATTTCTGGTAAAGGCTTTTGAATGTCTCTTTCCAAACCCCGCTGGCCCCGCCCGTGGTCTTCCTCGCGTAAAGATAAAGCCATCTCTCAATGCTGCCCTCAATTCCGAAATAACGCTTGTCCAGTGTGAGCACGTTGAAGTCTTGAATGCTCTCGAAAAGCCATTCTGCGAGCACTACTTCAACCCCGTGGATTTTGCCGTCTTTCTCAGTGGTTTTCCATTCTGAAATCCACGAGAACTGTCCGCGTTCATTTTGTCTCTTTCCTTTGTCGAAGGTGAAGCTCGTTTCGATGTTGGTTGTCTTGAGACGGGGCAGGGCTTCACGCAGCCGTTGATAGGCACTGCCACCCGTGTCGCGATCCATCCACGAGAAGAACTGGTAAGGCTTGAAGCAGACGCGCCGAGTGGGTTCCAGCCCGCGTTTCTTCGCTTCCACCCATTGCGAAATCACGAAGATGATCAAATCCTGATCGTGAATCGTGGCAATTCCATACTCAGGATGACCCGTGATGCGCACTGTCTCCGTGCGGTTCGAGCGGGCGTCGATATACAGGTGCTCAATCGGTTCAGTTCGCTTTGCCGCGAGGCTGAACCAGCAGCGGGACATGAAATCTATCTGATCTTTGACCGAGACATCGGAGGAGATGGCCGTGAACCGCGCCACGTCTTTGTTCTCCAGTATTCCCCCTTGAACCTTCAAAGCCATCCGGTTAGTTTTATGTGAACGGGATGTTAATGTCAATATCGCCGGAGCAGCGACCTTTTCGCCTGTTTTCCGGCAGCATTACAGGAATTCCAGCCAGCTATCGGGGGAGCACCGACTATCGCCGGAGCGCCGACCTTTTCATCGGTCTTCGGGTCAGGAATGGCAGGATTCCGGCCTTGAGAGGCTCAGTTTCGGCCAGGTATCGCCGGAGCAGCGACCCTATCGCCGGAGCGCCGACCAAGTATCGCCGGAGCAGCGACCACCCTATCGCCGGAGCGCCGACCAGGTATCGCCGGAGCACCGACCAGATGGCACCTCAAGCCCAGAGATTTCAAGGGTTTGGCGATGCCTAAACCTTACTTAAACCTTTTTCATTTTAAACACTTAAACGCCGTGGCAGGCAGCGAGCCACTGGTAGAGGCTCGCCTGCCACGGCTAGGGCAGGGAGAAAGTCACACGCACGGAAGAGCCAATCAAGTTTCGGCAAAATAGCCTGGCTCCGTGCTACCAAACTACACAGCTACAAAACACCCCGGCTACAGGGCATCAGCGCTCCATGTGTTGCAGCGGTGCAACCACCTCCAGAAATCGGAGCTGCGTTTTCCGGCAATCATTCAATCGGCTCACGCTCAAATTTCAGTCCAACTATGTTTTGCTGACGGAGTGGAGCATGATTTACGGACTGGCAAATTCAAAGGGCGGCGTCGGCAAGACCACCATCGCGGTGCATCTGGCGGCGTGGCTCGCCAAAAAAAAGCGCACCGTGGTCTTCATTGAAGCCGATCCTCAGCAATCCGCGAGCAACTGGATCGAGGAGCTTTCCCTTTCCATCAAGCTTGAGCAGATTTCCGACCCCGAGGCG
This sequence comes from Phragmitibacter sp., assembly GCA_025361865.1. Taxonomy (GTDB): domain Bacteria; phylum Verrucomicrobiota; class Verrucomicrobiia; order Verrucomicrobiales; family Verrucomicrobiaceae; genus JANYJH01. The sequence continues at coordinate 647 of JANYJH010000067.1, read as the reverse complement.
ATATTTCGTCGCGTCGCAAAACTTGCGGCGGACGCGGATGATATTGTCATCGACGGGCCAGCAGGACTCTCACCGACAACACGGTCAATCATGCTTTGTGCCGACCGCGTTTTCCTTCCGTGCGGACCGTCCATTCTCGACCTCGACGCCGCAGGCAAAGCCATCGAAGTTCTCACCAAGGCGCAGAAAACCCGTCACGGAAAACCACGCGGGTTTTTGATTCCGAACAAACTACAAAAGAGGGCGCGTCTCAGTCGTGAAATGCTGGAGACCGCACAGACTCTTGGCATCAAAGTTCTCTCCGGCTTGTCCTACCGGCAGAGTTTCGCCGACGCGCCGGGCCAGGCAAAAGTTGTCTCGCAAATGGGCGCATCCGCCTTTCTCGCCTCACATGAGATGCAGTCGCTTATGAAGGAGATGACCCGTGCCTAAACGAAGATCACTCAAAGATGCGATCATGACACGGAAGCAGAAGACGTTTCTCAATGAAGGGACAACACCTGCACCGAAGCCAAAAAAGCGGAAGACCGTCAAGACCCCACCAGTTCAACAAAGGAAGGAGAAACCACCGATGGCATCACCAGCACTCAAAGAAAACAGTCAGCCGCCAGCAACGCAGGCACTCCCTACGATTACCAAGGGAGCAC
>JANYJH010000007.1 GCA_025361865.1 Phragmitibacter sp. | reverse complement strand
TGGCCACTTCAGGAAGAATTTGCGTCAAGCTCTTGGCACCTAATTCCACCAATCCGGCACCACTGAAGAGAAAAGCTGGAACCTCAGGCGAGTTCACTGGATCGTAGGCTGGATTGCTGATGGCACCGTAATTGGCGAGGAGATCGATGCGGCCATTCAACGATACTGATGTGGAACTGTTGATAGCGCCGAGTTGATTGACGGTTTTTCCGGTGAGGGTGGTGTTGCCTCGGGGCACGTCGATCAGGCCTTGGTTGGTGGCGGTTCCGGCATACGGGGGGAGTGTGGAGGCTGGGTTGACTACGGCTCCGACGTAAACGTCCAATCCGCGCAGGCTGGGGTCGCTGGTCTTGTGGGAATCAAATCCCACCTGTAGTCCGGCAGCCAAGATGGTTTGGCCATCGGGGGTTGAGATGGAGCCGGCATTGGTCACATTGGGTCCGATGAGGGCGATGCGTCCGCCTACGTGTTCGGCGGAGGTGGGCGCGGTGAGGGAGGCTCCGGCTTGCACGGTGACATCTCCGTAAACGCCGCTGGCGGGGGCGGCGGGCGGGGTGAACGCGGCGGTGGGGCCTTTGGTGCCTGAGCTTAGGGGCAGGGAGCTGAACAGGAATTGGGCGTCGGGGTTGTTGAGCAAGCCGCGGGTCAGGAGGCTGGCATTGGTGGCGTCATTGACGAGCAGGCCATCGGGGTTGTATTTCGCATTAATGGGCAAGCTGGAGGCCACGAGGGTGTGGACGTTGACCTGGCTGGAACCACCGAAGATGATGCCGTTCTGGTTGATGATATAGACCTGGCCGGCGGCGTTGATGTTTCCGAGGATCTGAGTTGGCGAGCCGCTGGGATCGGTGACTTTGTTGAACGCGATCCAAGTGCCGACGTTGGTGCCGCCTGCGGTTTGATCAAAGTTGACGGTGGTGTTCTTGCCTACGTTGAAGGTCTTCCAGTTCAGGACGGCTTGCTGGCTGGTCTGGGTGATGGTGACGGTGTTGCCGCTCTGGGTGGGCTGGCTGGCTCCGCTCCATAAGGTGGGATCGGTGGGGACGCTGGGATGGACTTCCAAGCCACCGGGGCCGATGCCGTCGGGCACGTCGGGGAGCTGGAAGGTGGGGGCGTTGGGGTTCGCGCCGAGGTTGTTCGGTCCGCTCTTGGCGGCAGCCCGGGCGGCGGCCTGCATGTTCTGAACGGCCTGCAAGGCTTGCGTGGTGCGGGCGAGGGCGTCTTTAGCATTAGACCGGGCTTGGGCGGCAGCGGCGCTGGTATTCGCGGCGTTTCCGGGGGCGCTGGGGGCGTTGCGGGCGGCTCCGCCTCGCAGGATGTCTCCAGCCAAAGCAAGGAAGGGTAGCAATAACACGATGCTGACTCCCCAGACGATGGGAAGTCGGCGTGGCGATGGGGGGCGATGGGGGCCGGACTGGGGGGAGTTTTCCGGTGGGGACATGGAGGGTGTGGGGGAGGACAGGCGTGGCCGTGAGCGGGGCTCAGGACTTCGCTTTCTTGGTCTCGGTGGCCGCTGGCTTGGCGGGCTGTTCCGCGGTGGTCACGGGTTTGGCGGCCGAGTCTGCCTTTGAGGGTTCAGGCTTGGATTCAGGGGCTTTGCTGCCATCACCGGGCTTGATCTTCGCGTCGGCGAGCTTGTCTCCGAGTTCCTGAAACATGTTCTGCAATTTCACGCGGGTGAGTCCGACGAAGGGTTCCCGGGAGGCCAGGGCGGTGCCCAAACCGAAGTGCTCGTAGCGGTTCAATATCTCACTGCCGATCTTGAACATGCTTTCGTTCTTGGTCTGCTGCTCGGCGACTTTGCGTTCCAGAACGATGACCTTGGAGGCGGCGGCGGCGCGCTCGGATTCTTTGGCCTTGGCGATGCTGGTGACCTTCTCGTATCCGGCTTTCCACTTGCCGAGCGCTTCGCTTTGCTGCGCAATGGTCTGGTCCCGCACGGTGGCCTTGGTGTTGAGCGCTTCGAGGGCTTTATCGGCGGCCAGCTTGTCGGCTTCGCTGGTTTTGAGGAGCTTTTCAAACTTGGCATTGAGCGCCTTGATCTGGTCTTCCTGCTCTTTGATCTTCGCTTCGTTCTCGATCTTCGTGGCCTGCAAGGTGGCGCTTTCTGTCTGGGCCGTGCGCAGTTGCAGCATGGTGTTGCGCAGGGTGTCACGCAGGCGTTTGAGGGCGGCTTCTTCCGTATCCGCCGCCCGGGCGGAGGAGGCCAGCAGACTGAGGATCAGGAGGGGGGTGAGGTAGCGGGACATGATTAGAATTTGGCGTTGAGGTCGATTTGGAGCACGTCGCTCTTGAGCGGAGGTCCGGCGATCTGTTGACCGCTCATCCAACTGGCTCCGAGCTTCACGTTCGGGGACAGGGCGATGGCCGCAGTAATGGTGTAGCCCTTCAGGTTCGTGCCTCCGCCCACGCCGAAGTCGGAGTCGTTCAAGCCATCGACCACCGCGTCAGATTCCACATAGCGGTAGCCGATGGAGGCATTCCAATCGCCCCGCTTTTCAAAGACGGACTTGCCGAGCTGCATCTTCAGATACCAAGCCGTATCCCCTCCTTCAAAGGGGCCCACGGGAGAGGCCGTCGTCGTGCTCGCGGCGGTCGTGCCCGTGGCCGCCGCCATCGGTGCGGTGGGAATAGGGCCGCGATTATTGACCGCTTTGGTGCTAAGTCCGGGCTGATCAAAGCCCACGTTTTTCACGTATTCACCGATGAGCGAAACCTGACAGGGCTCGAAGTTATTGAAGTCCAGACGCGCCGTGTAAGCGAGTTCCTGGAACGGGGTGGCCAGTCCGTAATACTGGTATTGCTGGCTGGTGCCGTAGTTGTTGAGCGCGCTCGGAATGATGTTCCGCAGAGCCATGTAGGTGTTCCCTTTCTGGGCGAACGAAGGCCGCGTGTTATCCGTGTTTCCGGCATCGGAGGTGCTCAACGGAGTGTAAGGGTCCGACAACTGGCCCTCCACCTTTTCAAAATCGTAGTAGGCCACGGCTGCCTTGAAGGACACGTCTTTCTTCAGCTTCAGGTCAAAGCCGACCTGCCCGCCGTAGAGGTATTTATCTGTGCTCTTATACTTGCCCGGCTGGTTGGAGGGAAAGTTCAAATCCGTGTTGAACACCGGGAACGCACCTGCGGTGAGGAACGGCGTGAACCCCTTGAACAGTTCATACTTGCCTTTGAAGGCCACGCCATCAAAGCCCACATCATCATCCCAGATGGCTTCCGTGCAGAAGAAGGGATTGTCAAAACGACCGACCATGATCGCGAGGTTCTTGTTGGGCTGGCCCCCGACTTCATATTTGATGAACGCGCGATCCATCCAGATGCTGTATTTGCTGAAGTTGCCGCCCTGTCCCTGGCTGGCTAGTCCGAGGCTCTGGTTGGCCGTCACAGGAGAGTTATTCTCTCCGGTGACCAAGCGAAAGCCCGCGCTGAAGCCGTCCGTCAGGTTGATGTCCGCTCCGATGCGGGCGCGCAACCGGACGCGCTCGCGCTGGCGGTCCACGTTATATTGGGGCGAGAACTGGGTGCCGCTCGTGTCAAAGGGCGCGCCGGTATTGATGGCGTTGAAGTTGGGGAAGGAGCCCGTGTTGTCGTTGCCGGTGGGGTAGTAGTTGCCTTCCCAGCGGACGCGGATGTCACCGAAGAGTTTGATGCGCTTGCTCCATTCGGGGATGTCACTCGGAGCCGCCCAGTTTTCCGTGCGGGCCTGCGCGAGGACTTCATCCTTGATCTGATCGCGCAACTGTGTCTTCACCACTTCCGGGATGTAGGTCACGCGCACGGCGTCTTCATTGGCCACGGCGTTGGCTTCGGCTTGGGCCTTGGCCATCGTGGCATCAGCCTCGGCCTGCTGGATGAGGTCGGCGGCGTCCTCCGCACTGAGCACGCCTTTCTTCACGAGGCGGTTGATCAGGTTCAAGGTGACGTTTTGCGAGGGGCCAGCCGCGGGCTTTGGAGTCGCAGGCACGGGGTCTTCCAGTGGCGGCAGGTCTTTGGCATCAAACAAAGCCGCACTGTGCGCGGGAACATCGTCATTGGAAACCGCTGCCACATCAGGAGCCGCAGGCGGGACCGGTGGTTCTAGCGCCAGCAAGGGGGACGCGATGAGGAGCGCTAGCAGCAAGGCGAGGCGCAAGTGAAGGGGGGGATGGGTGAGGACCATAAAGTGAGTAAAAGGTTCGTCAGGAAGGACGCTGGAGTTTGAGGTGCAGACGGATGAACCGCATCCCTTTGGGAGGCGCTTCGGACATCTGGATGCTGGTCAGGATTTCATTGCGCAGGGCGGCGTCCATCGCCTGGTCGCCGGTGGATTCTTCAAGGTCGGCTTTCGTGATGCGCCCCGTGCTGTCCGGCCAGACGCGGACCTTCACGTTCAGGCTGGCCGCCCGCGTCCGCTTGTTGTTCTGCAACGCGGACAGGACCTTCTTCTGCACCTGTCCGGCATACCAGCCTTCCAGCGTGCCGACCTTACCGCGCGCTCCACCGATGCCGCCCGTGCCGCCACCGAGCCCACCGCCTGAGGAGGCCAAACCGGAGTCGCCTCCGGGGCCGGTGATGTTCGTGGAAAGCGGCGCAGGCTCATCTGGAGGAGCAGGCTTCTCCATGGGCTTCTCTTCCACGACTTCAACCGGACGAGCTTCCTCTTCCTTCTTTTCCTCTTCTTTGGGAGGCTCGATTTTCGGCGGTGGTGGCGGCGGCGGTGGTGGCGGCGGGGGCAACTGGATGCTCACGTTGAAGGTCTCCTTCTTCGCAGGCGCAGAACTGCCCTTACTGGAAAACAGCCCCGGTAAAATATAGGCTCCCGCGAGGATCGCGATCAAGCCGATCCCGATCTTCCAGCCAAAGCGCTGGAGGAAGCTTTCATCGTCGTCTTCGTCGAATTTAGGTTGGGCCATGGAAGTTATTTCTTGGCGGGTTGCGTGGCCAGTCCGACCTGAGAAATGCCCAGACGGCCAATGACATCAAGCACGTCCATGATGCTCTGATAAGGGGTGCCGCTGTCACCGCGGACGATGACGGGGAACTCCGGCGTGGCGGCTTTCACCGCAGCAAGCTTGTCTTCCAGCTCGGCGAGGGAGGACATGCCCGTGGCATTGAGTTTGATGGTGCCTTGGCTGTCCACGGTGATGGCCTGAATCTTCGGCGCATCCATCTTCTTAGCCGCCGCTGGTCCGGCCTTGGGCAGGTTCACCTTCACGCCCTGCACACCGGCGGTGGTCATGATGATGAAGATGAGCAGAAGGACCAGGTAAAGGTCCACCATCGGGGTGACGTTGATGTCGTCGTAGGATTTGTTGTCGGCTTGCATGTCAGTTGCCCGCCTCCTTGTGATGCTCGGCCATCTTCGCGATGAATTCGTCAATGAAGGTCTCCATGTCGCTGACGGCGTCCTTGATGATGGAACTCAGATAGCTGTAAGCAAACAACGCGGGGATCGCGACGGCCAGCCCTGCCACCGTGGCCAGCAACGCTCCGGCAATACCCGGCGCGATGGAGTTCACCTCCACCTGACCGGACTTCGCGATGACCGCGAAGGTGATCATAACGCCGATGACGGTGCCGAGCAGCCCCAGATACGGACCGCCTGCGATGCCGATGGTGAGGAAGACGAGCTTGCTGTTAAGCTTCTGCACTTCCCGCACCAGCCCGCCATGCAGTGCGGCTTTGATCGCCTGAATGGAGCGACCGGATAGACCCGTGAACTCCCCTTTCGCGTTTCTCATGCGGTGGCTGATCTCCGCAGAACCGAGATGATAAATCTGATACAGGGGGGAATGACGCATGAGCTTCATGCCCTTCGCATTGACCGTTCCGCCGAGGCTCTTGATGCTTTCTTCATCGCTTTGATCTAGGGCCGTCAGATCATTGGAAACTTTTTCCCAGCGCTTCAGAAACTCCTTGGTGGCTTTGTTGATCTTGTTCAGATACAGCAGCTTCGCGATGGCCACTGCCCAGCCGATGACGGCGAGCAAACCGCACAATACGATGACCACCCAGCCGTCCAACGTGAGGTCTTTCGAGATGTCCTTGATCAACGTGGCCTGCTTCGCCAATTCCCCACCAGACTCCGCCGCAGAAGCTTCATCCGCTCCCACCACCAGCAGCTTGCCCGCCTCGGCGGCAGTGCCCTGATTAATGGCCGCAAAGCGCAGGTAACCCATGGGACGTGCGGCTTTGGCCAGATGCAACTCATCCATTTCTCCCGTGAAGCCCGCCACGGTCTTCGCTTCCGGTGAGCTGTCTTTACCAACGAGCGCAGGCCCTTTCAATGCGGGCAATCCTGCGGGCACGGTGCCGTAGGATTTGCCATCGAGATACACCGTGGTCGTGCTGCCGCTGGCCACCACACTCAGATGATGCCAGACGCCCACACTGATGGGCGTTCCCGCCGCACTCTGCTGGGCCCCGATCTGCACATAGGGCGCTCCGTTGTTCAGACCGATGACGAAGGATCGGTTCTCTTCACGCCGACTGAAGATGACTGCGTTCGGGGCCAGCGCAGCGGGCTTGATCCAGGCGCTCCAAGTCAACGCGCCGCCTTCCGCCCATTCCAAAGTGGGGCTGGGCGAAAGCGTGATCGGGGTCTGTCCCAGAAGCCGAATCGCCGTGGCAACCAAGGAACCGGGCGCGGGCACCCCGGCGTTTTCGGCCTTGTTTCCCCCGGAGGAAGCATCAACGGGCGGTGCGCCATTTTCCCCAAAGTGATAGGCTAGCACCGTGTCCGCCGCGAAGGTGCCTTTGCCATCTTCCGCCTTCACCGCCTTCGGACTCTGGCTCCCGTAGTAAAGCCAGATCGTCGTCGTGGCCCCGGGCTTTACGTCCGGCACGTTCACCCACACATAACCTTCGTTCAGCAAGGAATCCCACTTCTCCACATGATGCTTCAGAACGGTCTTCTCATCCTCTGCGATGAAGCGCAGATCGCTCGCGTCTTCTTTGACCGCTTGGAAGTTGAAGTTGTTATCACTCAAGCGGATGAGGACTTCGGTGCCGCCGATGGGATCACTGATGGCCACACCTTTGTCCGAGGTGTCCAACGTGAGCTTCTTACGCACGGACCACTCTTCATTCCACCAAGCGTGCGCCTGGCTGCTGAAGGTCATGACGGCGACCCAGCCCAGCAAAAGGCGCAGCGTCGTGGTGGAGGTGGTGAGTCGTGGATGCATTCGCGATACGTGGTGGTGTTGATTAAAAATCTGCCCAGACCCGGAATGTCACGAACACATCGTGCGCCAGTGTCTGACCCTGGGTGATCAAGGGGATGCCGACATCCATCGAGCCGTTCAGGTGATCAAAAGCCCGCAGGTGCGTGCCGAAACCAAAGCTCGCCAGCCGGTAACTGCTGGTGCTGTCTGGCAGCGGATCATTTACAAAAAGATCCCCGCCCTCAAGAAACGCATAGACGCGCCACTCGTTAGCTTTGTCCTCGTCCTTTCCAATGAACGACGGACTGCGCAGCTCCAAGGTTCCAAAATACCCGCTGTCACCCAACGCGGCGGATTCGAGATAGCCGCGCACCGTGCTGAGGCCCCCGCCCGCGAACTGCTCGCTATTGATCAGCGGCGTGTTCGAGGCCTGACCCTGCACCTTGCCATAGATCTGGAACCCACCGGGAAGATCTTCCGTATGCGCCAAGTCACCCCGAAAGTAGAGGTAGCTGCCGTCCGTGTTGTAGCGCTTGTTGTCGAACTTATCTGACTGGCTGCCCATGCCCCGGAAGTGCCAGTTCACCGCTCCATTGAACTCCGTAAAGCTGCCCTTGCCCAACCAGCTCGCATTGTAGTTCGCACTCAGCGGATAGTAGTCGATCGGCGTGGCATACGCCTTGTCCGCCAGCGTCACATCTTCGTCAAAGTGCTTGTAATCCATGCCCATACTCAGCGAGTGATAAAAATCTTTCTGCCCCGGTAGGGCGATGATCGTGCGCAGCCCCATGATCTGCCCGCGCCCCGCCACCGCCGCTCCCCCCAGTGTGGACACATTGCTGTCCTGCTTCGTGCCCTGCAGCATCAGCGTCACCGTGTCCGAGCCCGGAAAGGGCAACGAGTAGAACGCTGAAAAAACCTTCGCATCCATCGTGCGCTCCGGAGCCACCTGGAAGCTGAATCCCACGTTGTGTCCCGACTGCCAAAGGTTGCTGTAATTGATAGAGCCGTTCACCCGCAACGGCTTCGTGTTCGCGCTATAACGATTGTTCAGCTCCAGGCTCCCGTGCAGCGGAAAGACATCCTTCACGTTCAAATCAATGTCCACCGTGCCCGGCTCCACCCCCGCGCGCAGCTCCGGCGTCACCCGCAGGTCACCCGATTTGTTCAAGGCCACGATGTCCCTTTGCACCTCGTTGAAGTTTGGCACCTTGCCCTCCACCATCGAAGGCGCGCGCTTCTTGAGGTCGCTCAACAAAAAATACCGCGAGCCCTTAACCCGCAATCGCCCCACCACCGCCTCCGTCACCCGCAAGAAAATGATCCCGTGCTTCCCCGTTTGCTGCGGCACTTCCACCGATACCGTCTGAAACCCCTTTTCCTTAAACGCCTTCTCCAAAGCCGCCCGCGCTCCCTCCACATCATCCACCGTCCGCTCTGGGCCTAGGAAGGGATACACCGCCGTTTCCACCTCAATGGCATTCAACTGCTTCGCGCCAATGACGCGGTATTCACGCACGTAAAACGAGGGAAGGGCCACCTGAGCCGTCTCAGTGTTCGGAGCCTGTTCGGGCGGAGCAGCGATCGTCAGCGCGGATAGACTGAGAAGGCACAGCAACGACATGCCCATCGCGTGTCCTGACGGAGCAGTCCGTAGGGCAGTCAGGTCGCGAGGATGATCAGGTAAGCTCATTGAGTAGATGCCCCTAAGAGGGCCACATCTATCTCATCAGAGAGAACTCTCTCAACCCAGCGAAGGTGACGTTACCGTGACATAGCAGAGCTGATGGGACGGCGATTGTGTCGTTTTGGTGACGAGCAGGGAAATCTGAAGTCAACTTACGGCTTATGCTTTATAGACTCTTCAATGGCCGCTTTCGCTTGCTTGTTGGCCAGCGCCATTTGTAGATCATTGAGTGCCTGCCAGCCAAGGGAAGCGCGAGTAGCGTCATCGCTTTCCTCCTGAGCCATCTGCCATTGTGCGAGATATGCAGGGTCTTGCGGATTCTGACTTGTGCCCCCAAGGGCTTGGATAAACTGCTGCTGCACTTGAGCCAGCGCAGCTTGTTGTTCCTGATTCAGAACAGGGGCCGCATTGCCGCTGGCAATTAATGCTGTATTGCTGCCTCGCCCAAGGGCTGTTCTTGTATTGGATGACCCTACGGTGGGAGCATCAGAGTAGAGTGGTTGCATCGCCAAGGGCACCTGAATGATAGGGGGCGCTATTCGGTGAGGCATGGCCTGGACCATATGGGTTCCAACGGCGTTCTGCGTCATCACGTTGTTCGCCAAGGTATTTTCCTCTTGGATCAGATTCAGAAGTTGTGCGTTTAAGGCTCGCTGCGCCTGACTTCCGGGCACGCGACTTGTAGAATCTTGCTCATTGACTGTTTTCTGCAATTCCATCCGCTTCTCCAAGTAGATGTCCCGAAGCTCTGCTTGGATGATGCTTTTGATTGTGGCCTCAGGGCAACCGATGGACTGAAGATTGGCGGCGTATGTCACGAAATCTTCTGATTCGATCTGGCTCCAGTGAAAGGCTGCTTTGTTCGGCGTTGGCTTATCAATGGTAAGATCACTTGTTTTTAGATGAGTCTCCTTCTGCACGGGGGCAGAAATCGGTTCCTTATTTATCTGTCGGTGAGGTGTGTCTGACCTGCTTAAAAATAAGATGGCAAACAAAAGATTCAGTCCAACGGATGCGACTAAGATGATGTGAGTCCATCGGAGACTTCGCTGAAATGAAGATAGGGCAGCCATAACGTTGATTTGCAAGAAAGGGTGCTGGCGTTTCCGCCAGCACCCTGAGTGTATTTTGTCAGGAGTTGCTTGTGATTCAAGCTGACCTAAGAAAACCTTGGCTTAAGCTTTAGTGGTTAAGGCCACTGCTTACAGTGGTGTTTGGGATGATAGTCGAGCCATCCTTGGCGGAACGCTTTACTTTCAGGTTGGCATCTTGGAGGATCTGGGAGTCCGTGGTGTAGATCTGAGTTCCGATTCCATCGCAGACGGTCTGCTTGATGGCTGCTAGGGTGCTAGCATTGTAGAATAAGTGCTCCAAGCTCCAGAACTTATAGGTGCCGTTCTGGATATTCGCGAAGCTGGAAGTGGTAATAGCCACCCCGTCATAGCTCAGAATGGTAGCACCAGTGCCGATAGCAGTATTTGTATCACCGCTGCCCAGATAAGCAATGCCGTAACCCTGGTTGTCCGTGGAGGTTGCACCCAGATAGCCGGCCACTGTGCCACCGGAGTTTTCTCCACCTTTACCAAGAGTTGGCGTGGCTACACCGTTGATGGTTTGACCAGGGTAGAAGCCCCAACTTGCGCTAGTGCCAGAGGTTTCTGCACCTGCCACTTGACCGAGAGTTCCATTCGCTGCGATGGCTATGCCCGTGGTTCCGGTGACGGTGGAAACATTCGTGGTCAATACATCTGCAGAGGTGACAGAATCAATCAAGGTGAACGTTGGCGGAGTGGCCGCTGCATTGATGGAGCCAACGATGACGTCACTGCCTGTGACGCTCACAGGAATGTCAGGGCCAGTAACAACCATGCCCAAGGCAATGTTAGCAACCGCGCCAGTGGCGAGAGTGAGCGTCTTGGAGCTGGCTGGATAGTTGTAGGTGTTGGTGCCTGGGACAGTGCTATAAGCGGCGACAGATCCAGAAACCACGTTCGGCCTCCATTGTTTTACGGTTTGGGTAATGCCAACGCCAGATTCAGCAAAGGCATTTACGCGAGTGCCTGAATCAATGTCACGACCAAGTGCGTAGATGCGGATGCCGGCATGTGCGGCTGAACCAGAGAGCAACATCGCGGAGGTGTAGCCACCATTTTTATACAGAGACTGGATCATGTTCGGGCTGATGTTGGTGATAGGATTCGTCAACAGGGCCGAACCCGCTGGAATCTTCTGAAGAACCCAGAAGAAAGGAACCACACCCACAGGAGCGCGCAGGCTGCCATTAGCCTTAGCCTCTGACAAAGTAGGACTGGTGAATATGGAGTTCGACTGGTAGGTGTCACTCATGCAAGCGTCCGCAGGCTGAACATCGCCACCAGTGGTGGTAAGGCTAGTCGTGCCCGTTGCAGTAAGGGTGGCATCAGTAGTCAGGTCATAAGATGCCGGAAGGAAAGTGACCGTCTTGGTGGGATCTGTGACAGCTTGAATGCCTTTTTCAGAACCGTTCCAAGTGGTCTTGACGATCAGACGATCCCCAATGGCAAAGCTGCCGCTGGCAACCGCAAAAACGCGGATGAAGGTAGCAGAACCAGCACCTCTCCAGTTAGCGCCTACATATCCGAACTTACTGCCTGCCGCATTATTAGCGGTGTCGGAGGTGAGGTTCGCGGTGTTGGCGGCTGCATCAACGCTTTGCGCCTTGAGGTATTTCAAGATCGCCTGATGGGTTTGCTGGCGGTAGGCTGTGGAACCCGTGAAATAGACGGTGGTGTCCGTCGCGGAGGCTGTGCAGGCGAGGCCCGCGACAGCTAGTAGGGAGAAGAGTCTGGTTACGGTTTTCATACTGATATTTTGGAGGAATAGATGACTGTTTTTGCTGTGATTGGTGGAAACCCGAAAAGGTTAAGCCTGACGACGACGACGAAGCACCGCACCGGCGATGCCAATGATCAGGAGGGAAGCGCGTCCCGGTTCTGGAACTGCGCTGGCTGCAAAGGCGAGCTGGCCGCTGCTGTTAAAGGTGAAGGCGCCTACATTGGCGGCGTTATTACCTGCCTGAGCGTCAGCGCCCAGATAACGGAAGAGATCGATGGCATTCGTAGCCACGCCACCACTGAAACTGGTGTCAATGAAGTCGGAGGTAAAGCCACCTAGATCTCGCAATGCCAAATCCCAAGGATTGGAATCTGTATTGGTTTCAATCGCCACTTTAGCATTGGTGCCGGAAGTTCTACCAGCATAAGATTGACCAACACTTTGAACCAAACCAACCGCAGCTTGGTTAGAAAAGTATCCTAC
>JANYJH010000437.1 GCA_025361865.1 Phragmitibacter sp. | reverse complement strand
GCTGATCTTGACCCAGGAGGGCTTGGGCAATTTTGTTTTGACCAACGCCAGCGTCAGAGGGAATCCGGCGCGTGGTTCCTGGCTGGTCATGGCGACCGCGATCACGGTGCCTGAACGTTCGTTGAACACATTCTGGCTGATGACCAATACGGGCCGATGTCCGCTTTGCTCGTGGCCTCGTGTGGGATCGAGATCAGCCCAGACGATGTCGCCTCTTAATATTTTGGCCATGATTTCAGGTCATCAGCGAGGCCCATCTCGGCCCATGCTATTTCTTCTTTGGAATCCAGCTTCGCGCATTCGCGTGAAAGACGGTTCTCGCTCAGGTGGCTGATCTTTTCTGCGACTGCGGTTTGAATGGCATGACTGCGGCTTTTGAAACGCTTGCCCAGCACCAGACTATCCAGCTGTTGGAGAAGCTTGGGATCAATCGTGATGGCGATTTTTGCAGCAGTCATACTATTCATCATACCGAAGAGGTGTAGCCTTGTCAACTCACCTCGCCGCCACATCCATGCCGAAGAACTTATGCGCGTTCGCATAGCAGATGTTCTTCACCATTCCGCCTACCAACTCAAAATCATCCGGCAGTGCGCCGCTGTCCATATCACGGCCCAGCAGGCTACAAAGGATGCGCCGGAAGTATTCATGGCGGGGTGGTGAGAGGAAGCTTCTAGAGTCGGTGAGCATCCCGACGAAGTGGCTGATGAGGCCGACGGAGCTGAGGGCGTTGAGCTGCCATTCCATGCCTTCCATGGTGTCCAGAAACCACCAGCCGGAGCCGAACTGCAAACGGCCCGCGATGCCTTCTTCGTTGCCTTGATAGTTGCCGATGATGCTCGCGAAGACGTAGTTGTCTTTGGGATTGAGGTTATACAAGACGACCTTCGGCAAATGGCCGCGCTGCTCGAGAGTATCGAGGTAGAATTTCAGACCTGCGGCATGGGAAGGATCATCAGGCGAGTCGCAGCCGATGTCGCGTCCGAGCTGGTTGAAGAGCCGAGTGTTCGTGTTCCGCAAGGCTCCGAGGTGGAGCTGCTTGGTCCAGCCTTTCTCGGCATCCAACTGGCCGAAGTAGAGCATGAGGTAGCAACGGAAGCGGGCGATTTCATCAGGCTGAATGCTTTGATGAAGCCGGGCTTTGTCGAAGATCGCACTGGCTTCGGTATCGCTCGCGGTTTCGGTGTCCATCGCGGTGAGGCCGTGATCGCTGAGGCGACCACCATGAGCGTGGAAGAAGTCGTGGCGATTGTGCAAAGCGCTGAGGAAGGAGCTGAACGTGGTGCAGGCCTCGTTGCTCACGGAAGCCAGCTTGTCCGTCCAAGTGTTCCAAGCGGTGAGGTCTTCAAGACGCATCCCGGCGTCGGGACGGAAGGTGGGATAGACTTTGACGTCGAAGTCAGGAAGCGCAGCGACGGCTTCATGATGAGCGAGGTTGTCCGTCGGATCATCGGTGGAACAGACCACGCGAACGTTCGATCGGCTGAGGAGCTGGCGGCAACTGAACTCTGGCGTGGCGAGCTGCTCGTTACAGCGATTCCAGATGCTTTCGGCGGTCTTCTCACTGAGCAGTTCATCAATGCCGAAGAAGCGTTTTAATTCCAGCGCGGTCCAGTGATAAAGCGGGTTCCGTAGGGTATGCGGAACCGTTTTGGCGAAGGCGAGGAACTTCTCTTTCCAAGGCGCACTGCCCGTGACGTGGCTTTCAGGAATTCCGTTCGCGCGCATAGCCCGCCATTTGTAGTGATCCCCACCGAGCCAGATGTGGGCCAGGCTCTCGAAGCTCTGATCCCTCGCAATCTCATCCACGGGGAGATGCGTGTGGTAGTCGTAAATCGGCTCGTTCTCCGCGAACTCATGGTAGAGACGGCGGGAAGCTTTAGTGGTCAGCAGAAAATCGTCATGAAGGAAGGCCATGCGCGTGAACTAACGCGGATGGGGGAAAGGTTCAACATTCAAAATCCAAGGTTCAGGGAAGGCCCAAAGATCAAGGGGCAACGGCGTGCCATTGACCCAGATCGGAGATTTGATCCTCGGCGCAGGATGTTTAAATCCTATCTTGGCACCAGACGTAACCAGCGGAGAAGACGGCGCTGTTGTCCGTATCTTCCATATCGTGGCCGGACATCGCGATGAATTCTGAGTTGCCGGGGAACAGCAGGGATGGGTAAAGCCACTCTTCATCACCGATGATCAGGCGCGGGATCAGCACATGGCCAGTGTGTTCCACTTCCCAGCGCAGCGCGATGGGGTATTCCCCCTCCTGCGAAGGCCAGAAATCCTTCTCCAAAAAGCCGAGCACTCCGCTTTTGTTCGCAATATCCCAGATCTCACCGCTCTCGAAATCGACGCGGATGCCAAATTTTACGGGAGCCCGGTTCGTCTCGCCACTGATTTGGCTGAGCGTGAAAACGATCGACGGGGGCGGAATCGGAGTGCGCGCATGGATCTGGAAACCGAAGCTCAGGGTGCGTTCCTGAACATTGATCTTACCGTGGCTTTGCTGATTCTTAAGATCGTGGATTTCAGGCCAAGTAGGAAGGTCTAAAGTTCTCATAAGTATGGGTGGTGTGTTTTATTAAAATGGAACTTGGGGAAGTTGATGTAATTTACCATGTAATTGATAATTACAATATTTAATTGTGTATTTTCATAATAATTTTAATTCTAGCTGCTAATTTTAAAAAACAATGGGTGCGTTTTCGATCTTGGCAGTTCTCTAAGCCAGGCTTTGACTGAAAGAATCCCTCTGATTATGTTCGGGCATGGTCAGAAAGCTCTTCCTCCTCGGCATCTATCTCACGATCAGTCTCGTCAAAGTGGAGGCCGTTTTACCACCGCCCGCCTATTTCTATGACGAAGCCTCGCGCTACCTGACCCTGACCTACTTGGACTTCAATAAAGTGCGGATCGAGGTCCGGAACGTGGGGGCACCTGGTGAGTCCTCAAAATGGAATGCCGACGGTGAGAAGAAAGACAAAGAGATACTCTTCTCACGAACTCCCGGCGAAGGTGAAGCGCGCGGCACCTTCTACATTGCCACAGGCGGCGAGTCCCATCTTTCCATCAAACTCAAGCCGAAGCAGGACAAAGAAATTCGTGACGAAGGCCTCGTCGGGAAATACGTTCATCTGACCGATGCCAAGCGCCTACAACTGGCGAAGAAAGAAGCCGAGGCAGCAGACAAACGTCTCCAAGAACTGCTCAAGACCCTCCCGAAGAAGTGGCCGAGCGCTGATAAAACAGCCGCGCTGGAGATCAAGCTGCGTTGGCCCAGCCTCAAGGAACGCTTGGTGGGACTCGCACCCGCGACCACGAAGGCTGAACCTGCCGCGAAGCCCTTGATCGGCTCATCACAGAAGCCAGAGGATGTTGCTGAGAAACAGCCGGAGCATTGGCTGACGCTCGCAGGCGTGATCGGCGCGGAAATCGGGTTCGCCAGTGGTGCTCCCGATCCGAAAGTGCAAGACGGCTGGGTGGGCGATTTCACGGACGGCTTCGGAGGTTCCATCAATGTGCAACAGGTCAAAGACGGCACCTTGCGCGTCACCCTCGTGAGCACCCGAAGCGGAGATGAGTCCACCGCCCAGATCAATGGGAATGCGGTCATCAAGCCCGGCACCGAACCCTCAGCTCTTTTCACGGACAACAACCCCGAGATCAAGGAAGCCAGTGATCATGCCCGTGCAAAGCTGCGCCTAGTCGGCCATTACCTCATCATGGATACGGAGAAGACGGCCCGCTATACCGCGCGCGGCTGGTTCGAAGGCGTCTATCGGAAACAGCCGCCAGCGACAGAGTGATAGCCGCGCTCGTAAAGCGTGAACCTTCCATTCCGAAAGAACCAGCGGCCCACCTTCGTTGCCTCCCGTTCTTAGGATCATTTCTCAACCATTCACTATGCGCGCTCCCATCTTCACCCTCCTCATCGCCGCACTTGCTGGCTTCGCTAACGCTGCTGATTGGCCGCAGTTCCGTGGTCCTAACCAAGACGGCTCCAGCCCGGAGAAGGGATTGCCAGAGAAGTTCTCCAAGACCGAAGGCGTGAAATGGAGCGCCCCCATGCCCGGCCCAGCGGCTTCCGTTCCGGCGGTCTTCGGGGATAACGTCTTCGTCAGCTCCTCCGATCCGGCGAACAAAAAACTGCTCGCGATCTGCCTTGATGCTAAAAACGGAAGCGTGAAGTGGTCGAAGAGCGTCGCAGATGGTTATCAGCACGACACCAGCAGCAATCTGGCCTCACCATCACCCTCAACCGATGGTGAGCGCGCTTATTTCTATTACGGGAACGGCCTTCTCGCCGCCTATGACTTTAGCGGTAAAGAGGTCTGGACTCGCGATTTGATGAAGGATTACGGGCGCTTCGGCACCCAATGGACTTACTCTAGCAGCGCTGTGCTTGATGGCGGAAAGCTCTATGTTCAAGTGCTCCAGAGGAATCACCCGTTCCAGTTCCAAACCATGGAGAAGGGTGATCCGAATGGCAAAAACGAAAGCTACATCCTCGCTCTCGACCCTAAAACCGGAAAAGAAATCTGGCGCCATGTGCGCGCTAGCGATGCCGCAGAAGAATCCCTCGAAGCCTTCAGTTCTCCTAGCTTCACGACCCACGCTGGGAAGCGTATCATGCTCATTTCTGGTGGCGATACCCTCACTGGTCACGATGCTGAATCAGGCGCTGAACTCTGGCGTCTCGCTTCCTGGAATCCCAGCAAAATCAGCCATTGGCGTCTCGTCCCTTCACCCGTGGCAGGCGATGGTGTAGCCCTTGTTTGCGCTCCGAAGAACAACCCTGTTTTTGCTGCTAGCCTCGACAGTAAGGGCGATGTGAAGCCCCTTTGGGAATCCAATCCTAAAGAAGCCACCAGCGATGTCTCGACGCCGGCTTTCTATGAAGGCAAGTTCTATGTGCTGGACAGCGGACGCAAAACGCTCGCCTGCGTGGAGCCGAAAACAGGCAAGGTCATCTGGCAAGGCGAACTGCCGAGCAAGGCTAAAATCGAAGCTTCACCGAGCGCTGCGGACGGAAAGATCTACGCCACGAATTTCTGGGGCGAGGTCTTCGTTGTGAAAGCTGGCGGTGACAAATTTGAGCTGCTCAACGTCGCTGATTTTGGCAATGACAGCAAAGCCACCCGTGGCGATAGCGTTGTCCGTTCCGGTATCGCCATCGCTAATGGCAACCTCTTCATTCGTGTTCAGGACAGGCTCTACTGCGTCGGAAAGTAGTAAGCCGAACCTCTGCGGACCTACCTTCTACCCAAGATGAAACACACTTTCCTCGCCTTCGTCGCGCTTCTTTGCGGCCCCGTTCTCTGTCACGCTCAGCTCAGCGCTGATGGCGCCACCGCTTCCTTCAAAGGCAGCCTGCCCCCGAAGCCCTCGGCGGATATTTCACCCGAGCAGCAAGCCTCCATCGAGAAGCGACTCGCCGAAGTGACAGCTCAGTTTCAAGCCGTGAAGAAGCACGCTCGGGCAGCGGATGCGGACATCTTCCTCAAGGCCGTGCGCTTCGCCTTGGAATTCCATGAGTGGTATGACAAGACACCAGCGGATGGCGAGAAGAAAGCGAATGCGCTTTTGGATGAAGCCTCGAAACGTATCGAGTCGTTGAAGCAGAATGAGACGCCTTGGATGGAGGGCTCAGGTGTGAAGGTGCTGGGTTTCTATTCCAACATCGACGATTCACCGCAGCCTTATGGCGTCGAGGTTCCCGAAGGACTCGAATGGGGCACGGGCAAGAAATCCATCCCCATGTGGGTCTGGCTTCATGGTCGCGGCGACACTGCCACAGACATCCATTTCATCGCCAGCCAGATGAAGAGCAAGGGCGGCCAGTTCAAGCCGAAAGGCACCATCGTCGTTCATCCTTTTGGCCGTTACTGTAACGGCTTCAAGTCCGCTGGCGAGACCGATGTCATGGAGTGCAAGGCGGATGCCACCGCGAGGTTTAATGTGGACATCAACCGCATCGCTCTCGCCGGATTCAGCATGGGCGGCGCCGGAGCCTGGCATCTCGGCGCGCACTATGCGGATCAGTGGGCCGTCGTTCACACAGGCGCTGGCTTTGTGGATGTGAAGCGTTATCAGAAGCTCACGCCTGAGAAAATGCCGCCCTGGTATGAGCAGACCTTGTGGGGAGTTTATGACGTGCCGGACTACGCTGCGAACTTCCGCAACGTCCCGCTCATCAGCTACAGCGGCGAGATTGATTCCCAGCGCGACGGTGCTGAATATATGACCGAAGTCCTCGCCAAAGAAGGC
>JANYJH010000415.1 GCA_025361865.1 Phragmitibacter sp. | reverse complement strand
CGTGATACAGGCAGCCTGCCTGTTCAGTTAAGCCGCCCACAGATATATCATTCACATTTTCAAATGCCTAAAGAGTTCAAGCCACCATCTGAATTCCGACCAGTCAAGAAACGCAGCCGATACCTACCTCATTGGGAGCAGGCGGGCTCCACTTATTTTCTCACTTGGAGATTGTCTGATTCGGTGCCTGAAGCCGTTTATCGGCGTTGGCAGCAAGAACGGGAAGCATTTTACTTGAGGCACCCAAAACCGTGGGATGATTTAGTATGGAAAGAGTATCATCAAAGTTTCACCCGCAGAATGCAGCAGTGGCTGGATGCATGCCATGGCTCATGCATTTTGAAGGAAAGCTTGATCCGCGATATTGTGGTTGAATCACTTTTGTTCTTTCAAAACGTTCGCTATGAGTTGGATTCATGGGTCATCATGCCTAATCATGTTCATGTGCTCGTCACGCCTCACGAAGGCTGGCCGTTGCCAACGGTGTTGCACACTTGGAAGTCATACACTGCGAACATGGTCAACCAACGCTTGGGAAAGGCTGGCGAATTGTGGATGGAAGAGACTTTTGATCATATCGTGCGCAGTCAAATCCAGCTTGGGCATTACCGGAACTACATACGTGAAAATCCTGTCAAAGCTCATCTGAAACTAGAGGAATACACGTTTTGGGAACATGACAGTGAGTAAGCAGAAAGTGATTTGGGCACCTTCTGAACAGGCTGGCAGCCTGTATCACGTTCTTTAAAACGCTCACTCAGGATCCTTGATCTGCATGTAAGTCCGGCCGATCAGATCACCGGACTTGAGCGCATCATAGCTCTCGATCCGCATTTCCTTTAAGATCCACGCGCCTTTGTATTTCTGGCCGCGCACGACTTTGAACTGCTTCACTTTGATACCTTTTGCATCAAAGGCTTCCATCTTGGCGATGGCTCCGCTGGCCTTGTGAACCCAGATGTCCACGGTGCCGTAGGGGCCTTTACCGTCAGGGTTCACGACACGGACTTTCCAGCACTTCATGAAGCTGACGGTTTCTTCATCAATGATCTTCGCGCCGGGCCAGTAGAGGAAGCGCATGGAGAGGTCTTCGTAGTTGATGTGCGTGTCACGAACGGTCTGCGCGTTTAAGGAGGCGGGGATTTCGATCTTGCCAGTGCCTGGGACAACGCGCGTCAGCTTGGTGCCGTTGTTGTTGAGATCGAGATTGATGATCTCGGAGGGATCGCGAAACAGAAAGCGGATGATGTTATCCGTCATGCTCAGCTCCATCGGGACTTCTTTGCCTGTCTCATCATTGCGCAAAAGACCCTGAAGGTGCTTGAGGTCTTGCAGAGCCTGACTCATACGCACGAGGCGCAGCACGTCCTCGCCAGTAGGTTGAACTTCCTCGGCTTTGCGGACTTCAGTTTGAGCGGAGCAGGCGATGGCAAAAGTGAGCGCAAAGGCGATAAGGAATGGGCGCATGGAGTTGATAGTTTTAGGATGATGGTTGATAGAAGCAACTCTGTGACAAGAGGAAGGGGGCTGTCCGTTCAATGAATGGGGCGGAACTTCTCGGGTCAGCAGGCTATCCACTCAAGGAATGAACCGCCAACGATTTCTTCTTCCTGCTCTGCTTCTCCTGATGGTGGTGCGGCTGGGGCTGCTGCCGCTGCGGGAACTGGCTCCCATCGAGTCCTACGCGGCACTGTGTGCGGAACGGCCCGCGACGTGGCACGCGATGCTGGGGCCGGTGCTGCCTTTAGTGGTGAAGTGCACGACGGCTCTCTTCGGGACGAATGAGTTCGGTGTGCGATTCGCGGCACCGCTGCTTATTCTCGGGGCGAGCTGGCTTCTCTGGCGGCTGGCGCGGGGGCTGTTTGATGCCAATGTCGCCTCCTGGAGCGTGGTCTTGTTCAATGGGTTGCCTGCCGTGAATCTGGCCTCTGTCACGATGACGCCGATGACGCTGGCCATCGTCGGGGCCATCGTTCTGCTGTATGCGTTGCGGCTGGCTTTGCATCGGACTCATCGGCTGCATCTCTGGTGGTGGATCGTAGTCGGAGCCTTATGGTTACTGTTCTTCACAGACTGGCCTTTGTTACTGGCGGCGGGCTCAGCGGCAGGAACGCTGCTTATCACCGCGCGTGGTCGGCGTGCAGTGCAGAAGTGGCCCGTCATCCCCATCCTCATGGGCTCACTGGGCTTTGCCGTGATGGTTTTATTCGCTTGGGCTTCCGAGCATTCATGGATCGTCTTTCACAGCTTCAGAGATGCCTCTGCAGAGAGTTGGGGTGGAACGCTGTGGCGCTTGATGCTCGGGCAACCGCTCCTGACTTTAGCCGCGTTGATCTGGGCCTTGCAGCGCAGCGTCAGGCAGAGACCCTCGACCTATCCGGTGGCTTATCTTTACGCATTTGCCGTGCCGCTTTTTCTGCTGGATGAGTTCACGGTGTATGGCTCGCATTGGCCGCAGTTCGGCTATGGAGGCTGGCTGGCACCTGCGGTTCTGCTGCTGGCTTATCAATTCAGCGCGTGGGAAGCGCGGCTGATCCGGCTCAAGACGGCCCTGCGCACGGGGTTCCTTTTGCTGAACGTCGTGCAGTCCTGCCTGATGATGAATACTGATGTCCTGCGTGGCTTAGGCGTGGCCTGGAAGCTGTCACTGAACAATGAAGAGCGCGTCGCGTGGTGGCCGCCAGATCCCTCCAGAGACATGGTAGGATGGCGTGC
>JANYJH010000380.1 GCA_025361865.1 Phragmitibacter sp. | reverse complement strand
CAAGGAGCGGCGGTTTGTAACCGCCGTTAAAACTCCACCGCGTCAGCGGCACTTCCTGGAGCGTCCTTCATCCTGCTTCGCAGCAGAAGAAGATCGGCGGTAGGAATACCGCCGCTCCTCGCCTAACGTGGTCGTCGCTTTAGGGCTTCGGGGACCGGACGGATAGGTGATTTGCGATCACGGTGTTGGTGGCGGCTTCAATGCCTTCGGTAGTGCTGCGGGTCACCCCAAGGAGCGGCGGTTTGTAACCGCCGTTAAAACTCCACCGCGTCAGCGGCACTTCCTGAAGCTTCCTTCATCCTGCTTCGCAGCAGAAGAAGATCGGCGGTAGGAATACCGCCGCTCCTTGGTGGGGGTTCAGGCTGCTCAGGATCATCTAATCTGGCCATTGCAGTTACCGGGAGTCCAGACACGTTTGAAGGGAACGCTTTCACGATCTTATGGAATCCCCGCCCCCAGCCGCCGCCGTCTCAGCGAAGAAGTCGCTGAATCATCACATGCGCTTTCACCAACCTCACGCGCACCTAGTGTCCATCTTCGGGGGAGATTGGTTTGCGCTGAAGGCGGAGGCATTCGCACGGTTCTTCGGCACACCGTTGTTTCTGGTGGCGCAGACGGTGGTGGTGGTGGTTTGGATCGCTTTGAACGTGGTGGGGCTGTTCCATTTTGATGTCTATCCGTTCATCCTGCTGAACCTGGCGTTCAGTCTGCAAGCGGCTTATGCGGCTCCTCTGATCCTGCTGGCGCAGACGCGGCAGGCGGACCGGGACAAGGCGCATCTGGAAGCGGATGCGCTGCATCGGGAAGATCTCGCGAAGGCCAGTCTGGAACGGCAATTGGTGGCGGAGAAGCAGACGGAAACCCTGACGGAACTGGTGAAGCAGAACACGGAGCTGACGCGCCTGACGAAGGAGCTGACGGAGCGCATAGATACGCTGACGGCGGAGATGCATGAGCGGTTGGTGAAGAAGGCGGGAAGCGGCACGACACCGTGAATGACAAACACGTCATTCACGCAGTATCCATTTGGCAGACGCCGTGGTGAGATGTGTAATCCTCACGGAATGAAGCTTTAAGTATCACTGATTTTGACCTCCTCCACCGCTTCTATGCACCGTCTCATCTGCTCTCTACTGATGCCCGCGCTGGGGCTCGCGCTGCTGCCTGCGTGCTCCCCTTTTCAGCCACGTCCGCTCTCGCCCTCCCTCGAACTGGCCACGCTGGAGGGGGGGCGGTTGGATGACCCGAAGCTGCGGGAGTTCGCGCGTGCGGTGCGGCCTGATCTGGCGTGGTCTCCGAAGGCTTGGAACTTGGATGCCCTGAGCACGGCGGCGCTTTACTTCCATCCTGAGATCGAACTGGCGCGGCAGGAATGGCTGGAAGCGCAAGGGGCGATGACGACGGCCAAGCAACTCCCGAATCCGATGGCGACGCTGAATCCCGCTTACAATACTTCATCAGGGAGCGCGGTGACGCCTTGGATTGGCGCGGTGAGTTTTGACTGGCTACTGGAGACGGCGGGCAAGCGCACGCACCGTCAGGAGAAGGCGCGACTGCTGGCGGAATCAGCGCGACAGAAGTATGTGGCGAAGGCTCATGAGGTCCGTGCGAAGGTGCGCGCCGCTATGCTGGAGGCCTTCTCCGCGCGGGAAACGGAGGCCTTGTTGAGCAAACAACAGGCCGCGCGGGAAGACCTCGTGAAAGTGCTGGAAGGGCAGCTCGCGGCGGGTGAAGCGACGCAGATCGAGGTAGCGCGTGAACGCATCATCCGGGAGCAGACGAAGCTCGCGCTCATTGATTCACGGGGCAAGAAGCGTCTGGCACAGGTGAAGCTGGCGGTGGCGGTGGGTTTGTCCGCGCGTGCTTTCGACAGCGTGAAGATTTCCTTCGCGGACTTCGAGCACTCCCGCGTGATCCCCTCCTCTGAAGCGCGCCGTCGCGCCATTCTGGGCCGCCCGGACATGCAGGCCGCCGTGGCGGATTATGCCGCCAGCGAAGCCGCGCTCAGGCTGGAGATCGCCAAGCAGTATCCTGACATTCACCTCGGCCCCGGTTACCAGTTTGATCAGGGCGAGAACAAGTGGGGCCTGAATCTGACCTTGGAACTGCCCATCCTAAACCACAATAAAGGAGGCATTGCTGAAGCTGAAGCTAAGCGCGGTCAGGCCGCAGCGAAGTTCCGCGTGGTGCAAAACAAGGTGCTGGGTGAGATCGAGCTGGCTCTGGCCTCTCTCAGTGGAGCGCGTGAAAAGGAAGCCGCTGCGCAGGCTCTCGCGGATCAGACGGACAAGCAGGAGAAGCTCACGCAGAGGCTTCTGGATAGCGGTGAGGTGCCCCGTCAGAACGTGGTGCTGGCCCGTCTCGAATCCAGCACGGCGGCGCAGTCGAAGCTGGAAGCGCAGCTCAAGGCCCAGGAGGCCATTGGTGAACTGGAAGCCGCACTGCAAAGCCCACTGGAGCTGCCCGCTTCGTTATTCGTAGCTCCGAAAGCGGTGGTGAAAAAATCCAAGTAACCCATGAAATACACATTCGCTGTCGTCATCGCTTTGCTCAGCTCTCCAGCCTTGCGGGCTGCTGAGGAAGCCGAAGAGAAGGTCGAGACGGAAGTCTCCGTGCGCGTGGCTCTGATTCAAAAGGCGACGCTGCGCCGCTACATCACGGGCTATGGAACGGTCGAGCTGGCTCCCGCTCAAGGTGGACAACCTGCCGCTTCCGCAAAGGTCGCCTCAGCCGTCGCAGGCGTGGTCATGGAAGCCATGTGTGAAGAGGGACAGCAGGTGGCGAAGGGCGCGCCGCTGTTCCGGCTGGATTCACGCCTCGCAGATCTGGCCGTGCAAAAAGCGCAGCAGGCCATCGCCTTGGCGCAGCAAAACAGCGAACGTCAGGAGAAGCTGGTGAAGATAGAAGGCACTTCTCAAAAGCAAGTCCTGGAGGCCGAAGCCCAGCTCTCCGTGGCGAAGAGTGAGCTGGCTACCGCTGAGGCTCAAGCCAATCTCGCACGCATCACCGCGCCCATCAGGGGCACGGTGATGAAGGTGAACGCACGGGTTGGCGAGTCCGTTGATCTGACCACCGCGCTCGCTGAAATCGCCGACTTGGAACGTCTCACCATCGCCGTTCAAGTGCCGACTGCGGAAGCTGTTTCCCTCAAGTCCGGCATGACCGCCGAGGCCAGTGCTGGCAAGGATGGAAAGCCGATCATTGGCCAGGTCGCTTACGTTTCACCATCGGTTGATTCCGCGAATGATACCGTCTTGGTGCGAGTGTCCCTGCCGAAGGAAACAGGGCTGCGAGCTGGGCAGTTCGTCAGCGTGCGGATCGTCAGCGAAGAGCGCAAAGACCTGCTGGCCGTGCCCGCCGAAAGCGTGGTCAAAGATGAAGAAGAAGGCACCGTGATCTCACTCGTGGAAGGTGATAAAGCCACGCGCAAAGCGGTGAAGACAGGGCTGCGTGATGGAGAACTGGTGGAAGTCTCCGCCGAGGGACTGAAGGAAGGACTGAACGTGGTCACGATCGGAGCCTATGGTCTGCCCAAGGAAACGAAGGTGAAGGTGCTGAAATAAGTCCGACAAAGGGATGGGGACAGGGGAATGAATTCCTTGGCTTATGAAATTTAATTCTTCTGTCCCACTCATTCAGTTATGAATCCGCTCATCCACTGTCCAATCCCATTCAACCGACTGTCTCGCGTAGAGTTTGATGAGTTGTCCCATCAGATCATGATTCATGCTTTTGCTTCTCAAAACGAGTTGGGCCGTCTCTGTGATGAACAAGTGTATCAGAATGACATTGCGCTGCGTCTTCGTGATGCGGGTCTTGGACCAATAGAGACAGAGGTTCCAGTAACGGTTTGCTTGAGAGATTTTAACAAGTCCTACTTTCTTGACCTCGTGGTTCAAAACTCATTCATCTGTGAACTGAAAGCGAGTGGCACCCTAAAAAAACAATATGATGCTCAGCTTTTAAACTACCTCATCCTGACGGATCAGAAGCATGGCAAGCTCATCAACCTACGTCCCGCAAAGGTTGAGTATCGGACGGTCAACGCAGTGGTGCCGCAGGAAGCACGTTTCGATTATAACATTGATGGATGCCGATTCCTTCCGCGAACGGCAAGATGTGAGCAACTTCTGGTTTTATTACGTGAGATCTTAGCCGCATGGGGAGCTTACTTGGACAGTCATCTTTATGAGGATGCCCTGATTTACTTTCTGGGTGGCGAATCACAGGTGTTGAAGCGCATACCGCTTAGTCGCAAAGGGCATTTTCTTGGCACGCAGCTTCTCACACTCTTGAGTGAAAACATCGCTTTTAAAATAACCTCCTTACCGTCCATCACACTCCCCACTTACGAGGCTCACATGCAGCGCCTCATTGAACTTACTCCATTTGAGGCCATCCACTGGATCAACTTGCATCATCGTGAAGTGTGCTTGGTCAGTATTATTGGGCGAACAAAGAAATAGGGACTGAGAAGCCAACTCATGATTTTATGACTCCCACTCCTCTGTCCCCACTTCTCTGTCAGACGCCGCGCTCCCTTGGCCAATGGGCCATCCGCAACTCCAAGGCCATCGTCTTCATCACGTTGATCCTTTGCCTCGCTGGCGTTTATGCGGCCATGCGGATGCCGTCTTCCGTGTTTCCCCAAACGAACTTCCCTCGCGTGGTCATCCTCGCAGACAATGGCGTGATGCCCGCTGATGAAATGATGGCGACCGTGACGCGGCCCATCGAGGAAGCGATGAAGGACATCCCCGGCGCGACGACGATCACATCGACGACGGGTCGTGGTTCCGCTGAGATCAATGTCTTCTTCAACTGGAACGTGGATATGGTGCAGAGCGAGCTCTTTGTGCTCGGGCGGCTCGGACAGATTCGGAGCACGCTGCCTGCGACCACTAACACCACCGTCTGGCGGCTGACGTTCTCCGCCTTCCCGATCATCGGCGTGAGCCTGACGAGCCCGAAGCGGGACATCACGGAGCTCTGGGAAACCGCCCGCTACAACCTCAAGCCGCGCTTCCTCCGCGTGCCCGGCGTGGCGCGCGTGGACATCGTGGGCGGTCGCACTCCAGAGTATCAAATCATCGTCGATCCCGTTCGCCTTGCGGCCAGTGGATTGAGCCTGGCGCAAGTCACTGCGACCTTGGAAAAGAACAATCTCTCCGCACCCGCCGGGCTGCATGAGGAAGATTACACGCTCTATCTAACGCTCGTGGATGGTCGCGTGCATAACGCTGAGGACATCCAGAACTTCACCGCTGGTGTGAGCAATGGACGACCGGTCTTGATCAAGGACTTCGCTCAAGTGCAACGCGGCCCTGAACCCGTCTTCAATGTGGTTACGGCAGACGGCGTGAACGCAGTGCTGCTCAATGTCCGCAGCCAGCCGAACGGTAGCACTTTGAACATCGCTCGCGATCTGGAAGCGGAGCTGGTGAAACTCCACGCCGAGCTGCCCGCAGATGTGAAGCTGGCCTTCTTCTATGATCAATCCCAGCTCGTCCGCGCCTCTGTGGACAGCGTCTGGGAAGCCATTCTTTTCGGCCTTCTTCTCTCAGTCGCCATCATCTATCTCTTCCTCAGAAACTGGGGCACGACGCTGGTCGCGGTGGTGGTTATTCCCGTCACCGTGCTGATCACGCTCGTGGCCATGACCTTGGCCGGACTCAGTTTCAACCTGATGACATTGGGCGGCATCGCGGCAGCCATTGGACTGGTCATTGATGATGCCATCGTCGTCGTCGAAGCCATCTATGCCAAGATCGCGCTCGGTCGGAAACGACTCGATGCCATCTCCGAAGCCGTGGGCGAAATCTTCGCTCCGCTCGTTGCTTCTACGATCACACCCGTCGTGGTGTTTCTTCCCCTCGCCTTCCTGGATGGCATCACCGGCGTCTTCTTCCGCGCGCTCGCTTTGACGATGGTCGTCTCGCTGCTGACCTCGCTTTTATTGGCCGTCACGCTCACGCCCTCGCTGGCCGCGTGGTTCATTCACGATGGCGCGCCGAAGCATCACGAAGGAGGTCCATTGCTTCGCGCGCTCATTCGTTGGTATGAGTTCTCCGTGCGTGGTGCTTTAAAACTCCGCTGGCTTGTGCTGCTGCTGTGCCTGGGCTTGATGGCGTTCGGCGGCTTCCTGTTTCAGAAGCTTGAAAGCGATTTCCTGCCTGAGATGATGAAGGCGGATTCGTCATTGATTACGTCGCGCCGTGGGGCACGAGCCTGGCTGAAACCAGCCGTCATCTCATGGAGGCCGAGGCCATTCTCAAAGCCACGCCAGAGGTGGAGAGCTACTCCCGACGCACCGGCGCAAGGCTCGCGCTGGCGGTTGCAGAGCCGAACAGTGGTGACTTCCTAGTCAAGCTCAAGGCCGAGCGCGAGCGCGATACTCAAAAGGTTATTTCAGAACTGCGGCACAAGTTCAAAGCCGCTGTGCCCGCTTTGGAATGGGAGTTTCCTGGCATCCTGGGCGATCTTGTTGGCGATCTCACTTGGTCGCCCAAGCCCATCGAAGTAAAGCTCTTCTCCACGGACATCGAGTTCCTCAAGACGAAAGCGCCGGAGATCGAAGCCAAGCTGAAGAAGATCAAAGGCGTGGTGGATACCTTTGATGGTCTCACTTTCACTGGGCCATCGCTGAGCCTGCGCGTGAGGCAACCAGACGCGCAACGCTTTGGCATCACCGCAGACGACATCGCTACGGCGGTGAACATCGCCAAGCTCGGTAAGACGGCCTCCAGCGTTCTGGAAGGTGATCGCGTGATCAACATCCGCGTGCTCGGCGACCCGAAGCAGTTCAATCGCATCGCCTCGCTACGTGAGCTTCCTTTGCGCACGCCCAGCGGTTCGCTCATCAAGCTCTCACAAGTCGCCGACATCACGGAGACACCGGGCCAACTGGAGCTACGACGCGAGGACTTACGACAGGACATCGCGGTGACAGCGCGCCTTGAAGGACGCGATCTGGGCAGTGCCATGAGTGAGATCAAGGAGAAGCTCGGCGCAGATAAATCTCTGCCGCCTGGCAGCATTGAGTTCGGTGGTTTGTTCAAGCAACAACAAGAGTCCTTCAAGAATCTGCTGCTCGTGCTCATCACCGCCATTCTACTCGTGTTCACGGTGCTGCTCATAGAGTTCCGCTCGTATGCCGAACCCGTGGCCATAGTCTTCGGCAGTGTGCTGGCCTTGCTCGGCACCATCTTGGCCTTGTGGCTGACGCATACGAGCTTGAACATCGTCAGCTTCTTGGGCGCGATCATCGGCGTCGGCATTGTGGCGAAGAACGGTATCCTGATGCTCGATTACGTGGATCATCTGATGGCGGAAGGACATGATTTAGATGAAGCGCTCGTGCAGTCTGGGCATCGCCGACTGCGCCCCGTGCTGATGACCTCGATGGCGGCGGGGCTTGGCATGTTGCCCTTAGCGTATGGCATCGGCAACGGTGCGGATATGCTCAAGCCGCTGGCCATAGGCGTGATTGGCGCGCTGTGTATTTCCGTGCTGCTGTCACTCGTGGCCACGCCGGTGGTTTATCGCTTGATGAAAGGAAAACAGAAGAAAGGATAATTTCATGAACTGGATTTTCTGGTCTTTGCTTTCCGCTCTCTTCGCTGGCATGACAGCGGTGCTCGCCAAAGTCGGTGTGAGCGATGTGAACTCCAATTTGGCCACGGCCATTCGCACGACGGTCATTCTGGTCTTCACGTGGGGCATCGCTTTGGCCACGACTCGACCCGCTGCCATGCTGGAACTGAGTCGGCGCACTTGGCTATTCCTGATCCTCTCGGGCTTGGCCACCGGACTTTCCTGGCTGTGTTACTTCCGTGCGCTGCAAGTCGGCGATGTCTCACGCGTGGCCCCGGTGGACAAGCTCAGCGTCGTCTTTGTCATCGTGTTCGCGGCTCTGTTCCTGCATGAGCCGCTGACGCTACAGCATTGGGTTGGCGGCGGTTTGATCCTTGCGGGGGCTGTGGTTCTGGCTTGGCAGTGATTCAACACCGAGCAGTGCTTTTGAGCGGCCTGCACGCGGTGTTGCTTGACGCTCGCTGAATCTGGCGAACTATCACGGCCCTATGTCCAAAGTCCTCATCATCGGAGCTGGCGGCGTTGGCCGCGTCGTCACCCACAAATGCGCGCAGTTGCCTGACGTCTTCAGCGAGATCATGCTCGCGAGCCGCACGAAATCCAAGTGCGACAGCATCGCTGCTGAATTGAAGCGCCCCATTCAAACCGCAGGCGTGGATGCGGATAACGTGCCTGAGCTCGTGAAGCTGCTGAAGAGCTTCCAGCCGACGGTCGTCATCAATGTCGCCCTTCCCTATCAGGATCTCACGATCATGGATGCCTGCCTTGAAGCCGGTGTGCATTACATCGACACCGCGAACTATGAGCCGCGTGATGTGGCGAAGTTCGAGTATCACTGGCAGTGGGCGTATCAGGAGAAGTTCAAGCAGGCTGGCCTCACGGCGCTGCTCGGTTGCGGCTTCGACCCCGGCGTAACCAATGTCTATACGGCTTACGCTTTGAAGCATCACTTCAGCAAGATCGATACGCTGGACATCATCGACTGCAACGCTGGCGACCACGGCAAGGCCTTCGCCACGAACTTCAATCCCGAGATCAATCTTCGCGAAGTCACTGCGAACGGTCGCTATTACGAAGACGGCCAGTGGATTGAAACGAAGCCGCTCGCGATCAAGCGCAGCTTTGACTTCCCGGATGGCATCGGCCCGAAGAACATCTATTGCCTCTACCACGAGGAACTCGAATCATTGACGAAGCACATCCCGATGCGTCGCGCGCGCTTCTGGATGACCTTTGGCGATAACTACATCAAGCACATGGAAGTGCTGGTGAACGTGGGTATGACGCGCATCGACAAGGTGAAGCATCAAGGCGTGGACATCATCCCCATTGAGTTCCTCAAAACGCTGCTGCCCGAGCCGGGCACGCTGGGCGCGGACACGAAGGGCAAGACCTGCATCGGCAATTGGATCGAAGGCACGGGCAAGGACGGCAAGCCCTTGCGCTACTATGTTTACAACATCAAGGACCATGAAGACTGCTACCGCGAGACGAACAGCCAGGGCGTCAGCTACACCACAGGCGTTCCGGCGATGATCGCCGCGAAGCAACTGCTCACGAATACGGAGTATCGCCAACCCGGTGTCTGGAACGTGGAGCAGCTCAATCCCGATCCCTTCATGGCTGATCTCAATGCCCACGGCCTGCCTTGGATCGAGACTTGGCCCACTGAAAAGATGGCTGGCGAATAAGCTCTCCGCTGTCGCTAAAGCTACCGCTCCTGAGGCGGGCTTAGTCCGTAAGGCTCAACGTTCTACCTTGTAAATCGCCGACTGATACTCGGCGGTTTTTTTATGGAAGCATAGAAGCGGCCAACAAGCGCGCCTAAATAGAGAAAAAGTTTTGAACATAGCAAACTTTTTTCTTTCCCTGGTTTCATTCGCTCGCTATGAATTGCGGCAAGTCATCACGTCAATCCGCCAAAACATGGAACCGTATGAGCACGATTCATCCCACCTCTTCCGTGCATTCCGCACGTCGATGCAGACCCGGTAATAGTCTGCGACACCTGATGGGGTTTCCCCCTGTCAGAGTTCTCCTGCTGAGCATCCTGCTTATTACAAGCCGAATATCTCAGGCCCAAGACAGCCTGATCGCCCAAGATCTTTCCCTCACCAATCCGGGAGCCACCAACTTGGAACAGCTCAAGAAACTCAGTCTGGAGGATCTCATGAGCTTGCGTGTGGCCACCGTCACCACCGCCTCTAAGATGCCCGAAAAAGCTACTGATGCGCCGTCAACGGCCATCGTGATTGATCAGAACGACATCAAACTGCGCGGATATTCTAACCTCGTCGATGTCTTGCGTGATCTGCCGGGCATGGATTTGTCTGAGAACTTCTTCTCTGAACTGGGCACGCAAGTTTCCGTGCGCGGCATCACGGGAAATAATCGCATCGTCGTTCTGGTGAATGGGATGCGCGTGAATCCACCCGGTGGCGAATACTTTCCCTTCAGGAGCGATTTCAGTGTCCGCAATGCCGAGCAGATCGAGGTCATCTACGGACCCGGTTCCACCTTGTATGGACAGGATGCGATCAGCGCCGTGATCAATGTCAAAACTAAGACCCCGCCTTCAGATGGCCGCTGGATGATCGAAGGCGGCGCAGAGGGCGGTTTCCATGTGGAGCGAGAGTTTTGGGGGAATTTCGGCAAGGTCATTAGCAAAGCGGACAACATCGTCATGAACGGTTTTATCCAATATCACAACTCCGAGCTCTCGCGCTTTGACAAAGAGTATCCAAGCTGGTGGCAGGACTTCCGCAGTGTAGCCCAGACCAAAAGGAGTGGCGTGGTTCCCAAGCGTGAAGATTATGGCCTCAATGCCTTCTTCAAATTGGATGTTGGCGATTTCTACATCCAGAGCTGGTATCGTCTCTCTGAGCGCAGCAGTGCGGAAGGCTATGGGCCGCCAACGCTGGGCTTTATACCCGAAGCCAAATGGCGGGATCAATCATGGGTGACAGAAGCGAAACACATCTGGAAGCTGAGCGACAAGGTCACGCTCGATTCTTCTGCGACCTTTAACTACTACGAGGTGCTGCCCCAGAGTCGGTATGTCGAGGCACTGGATGTGAATCATTGGTTCTTGGACGATTTCAAATATGCCCGTGGCCACAGTCTCAACATTGAGGAGACCTTGCGATTCAGTCTTTCCGACAGCGTCTCTGCTCTCCTCGGAGTCGGCTACACGAGCTATGACATCATTCCCAAATCAACGGTGCCGGGTGGCGCGAAAGGTGGTGATGACGCTAGTATCATTCAACAGGGGGGCAGCTTCACTTACTTTACGGAAGCGGGTAATCCGGCTTCGATCCATCAGATCCCTCGCGTGGTCGCGGTGGATTTCTCCCGCTACGGTGCCTATGCGGAGATGGACTGGAAGATCAGCCCCAAGCTCAAAGCCGTGCTCGGTGGACGGGTCGAAAAGGACTCGCGCATTGAAACGCCCGCCTACACTCCCCGGGGAGCCTTGATCTACCAGATCAATCACGAACTCACCGCGAGATACAGCTACTCCTGGGCTTACATCTCCCCTGCCCCATATTTTGGTTTCAGCACCTATGATCGCGGGGATATTCTTAATACATCGAACCCCGGTCTTAAGCCTGAATTGTCCAAGACTCACGAGCTGGGCTTAAACTATAATAAAGACTCCATTGATATTGGGTTGACCGCTTACTACGGAACTCAGAGCAGCTTGATCTTGGTCTCCGATGTCGGCTCTCAACCGAACATCCTTCTTGAAAAAGTCTTCCTTGATCTCGCTGGCACTCAACCACGAACGCTGACGCATACGGTCAACAGTGGAACGAGTCACAACTTCGGCGTGGACTTATACGGCAAGTTTAAAATAACACGCGACCTTAGCACTTGGTATTCCTATTCCTACACGACGTTTGAGGCCATGACCGCTGGAAGATCCAGCGGCCTCAATGGTATTTCTAACCACAACTTCCGCCTCGGTTTCACTTGGGCGATCACACCCAGACTATTCGTCACGCCCAGCCTCATCGCCCGTTCAACACCGGAAAACGTGAATGCTGGGAAGCTGGGAAGTGAGCTGCACAATCCGTGGGAGATCAATCTGCATCTGCTCTACAAGGCGACCGACTCGCTGGAGATTTACGCAGGGCTCAGCAACATCACCAACAATCACAACGCCACCACAGCGCTCCTTCCAACGGCCCTGCCACAGGAGACCTTCGGCGGGGTTCTCGGGGTTCGCTATACCTATTGAACGCACTCCTCAAATGAGCCGTCTCTTTCACCGAAGGCAGCCTGTCCGCGTCCCACATTCGTGGGCGGCGCTGATGCATGTCTGGCTTTGGTTCTGCTGTGCCACGATCATCCTGGCTGAAGCTCCCTATACGGAAAGCGAAGTGAAGGCGACCTGCGTGTTTCACCTCGCAGAGTTCGTGAAATGGCCCACCAGCGCTTTTGAAAGTGATAGCGCCCCGATGATCATCGGCATCATGGGAAGCGATCCTTTCAACGGTGCGCTGGACAAGGTCATCCAAGGGGAAACGGTTAATTCGCGGAAACTTGTGATCAGGCGTTCCCGTCAGGCGGAAGATATGAAAGGCTGCCAAATCGTCTTCATCGGCCAGTCCGAAGCGGGCAGACTCCCGGACCTTGTCGCAGGCTTGCAAAGCGCGAATATACTTACCGTCAGCGACCTTCCCCAGTTCTGCAAACAGGGCGGCATGATTGTCATTCTGATTGAGAAGGGCAAGGTCGTCTTTGAGATCAATGCCGGAGCTGCTCGCCACGCTGGGTTAAGGCTCAGTTCGCAGTTGCTGAAAATCGCCAGAAAAATTGTGGATTGAACCGCCATGATCGAGTTCAGAAAACTCTCTATCCGTCGAAAACTTACAGCGGCGATGGTCGGCGTAACGATCACCGCACTGATTTTGATGGCCTTGTTTTTTCTCAGTTACGATGTGGCCGCTTTTCGTCAGAACCTAGTGAAAACCCTGAGCGGGCTTACGGATGCGCTGGGTAAGAACTGCACTGCGGCGTTGATTTTTGACAACAAAGAAGATGCAGAAAAGACCCTCCAAGCACTGGCATTTGACCCGGCTGTGATGACAGGCTGTCTCTACGATGATAAAGGCGAGAGCTTCGCCTTGTATAACCGCAATGCAGCCGACCATGCAGCGCCTACCATACCTCCATTGGATTACAGCCCACATATGGACGGTTCTTTCGTGACGCTTTTGCGGCCCGTGATTCATGATGAAAAGCAGATAGGCACCATCTTCGTCAAGGCCAGCTTGGAAGGAGTTCAGGATCACCTCCGCTCCATGCTCATGCTCTCGGGCATCTCACTGCTGGCTTCATTGCTCATCTCATTTATGCTTTCATCTGCCGTGCAACACTACATCTCCCGGCCTATCCTAGATCTGTCTGATGCAGCACGTTTGATCACCCAGCGCAAAGACTACTCACTGCGTGCCGCAAAGCATACGGAAGACGAAATTGGCCAACTCACGGATTCATTCAATCAGATGCTGTCAGACATTGAGACGCGGGACGCAGACCTCACGAATGCCTATGAGGATTTGCAACTGCAAGTCAAAGCCCGCTTTCATGCCGAGGAAGAGCTGAAAAATTTGAACGAAAAGCTTGAGCAACGGGTTGAGGAACGAACTAAGGAATTAAAGCGTTCCAACGAAGAGCTGGAGCAGTTTGCTTATGTGGCTTCTCATGATTTGCAGGAACCCTTGCGTATGGTCAGCAGCTTCATGCAGTTGCTTGAGCGACGCTACAAAGGGAGTCTCGGTAATGAAGCTGACCAATGGATCAGTTTCGCGGTTGATGGAGCCAAGCGAATGCAGTCATTGATCCAGGATCTACTGGCCTTTTCCCGTGTAGGCACGCAAGGCAAACCGATGGGGCCTGTGGATTGTGAAGAAGTTTTGAAACAAGTTCTCTCCAGCTTGGAACTGTCCGTCAAAGAAACGGGTGCTCTCATCACCCATGATCCCATGCCTCAAGTCATGGGTGATGCCACCCAGCTATCGCAGCTTTTTCAAAATCTGCTCGCCAACGCGATGAAGTTTCACGGAGCCCAGTCGCCTGTGATTAAGATCACCGCATCCAAACAAAAATCCCTCTGTAAGTTTTCGGTCAAGGATAAGGGCATAGGTATTGATCCGCAGTTCTTTGATCGCATCTTCGTTATCTTCCAGCGTCTGCATAGTCGCGATGAATATCAAGGCACTGGCATCGGACTCGCGGTTTGTAGAAAGATTGTTGAACGTCATCGTGGGTCCATCTGGGTGGAATCCAAGCCAGGCCACGGAACGACATTCCATTTTACAATCCCCCCAGCCTAGTTTAATCCATACCTTCATGAGCATGGCAATCGAGATCGAAATACTTCTCGTTGAGGACAACCAAGGCGATGTCGTTCTCACTCGTGAAGCGCTGAGTGAGGCGAAAATTCATAACCGTCTCAGTGTGGTATCCGATGGCATGGAAGCGATGGCTTTCCTGCGTCGAGAAGGAGTGCATGCCAATGCTCCACGGCCTGATCTGATTCTGCTGGATCTCAACATGCCACGTAAAAATGGGGCTGAAGTGCTCGCAGAGGTCAAATCCGATCCTAACCTCAAAACCATTCCCATAGTTATTCTCACGACTTCATCAGCCGAGCATGATGTGCTCAAAGCCTACGAGCTGAATGCCAACTGCTATGTGACCAAGCCCGTGGACTTCGATCAATTCATGAAGGTCGTGCAAACCATTGATGAGTTCTGGTTGAGCATCGTCAGACTACCGCCTCATTAAATTTTTAGGAACGCACTAAAAATAGGTGAGCTTCTGCTCACACGTCTCTTATGAACCCGTTGGATGAGCTCTCACCAGGAGGCGCGGAGATGCCGATCACGATTGATTTTGAGGGTCGGCCTCATGTCATCACCTCGGATCGGTTGCGAATATTAAACCTGCTTTTGTCCACCCACGAAACTGCCACGCAGCGGAACCAGGAATTGATCAAAGCCAAAGAACTACTGGAGGCGAAAGCGCACGAATTATCGAGATCAAACAGCGACTTGGAGCAGTTCGCTTACGTGATCTCTCATGATCTTCAGGAGCCGCTCCGCATGGTGAGAAGCTATCTGGGATTGATCGAAAGACGCTATAAGGACAAGCTCGATTCAGCAGGGCTGGAATTCATAAACTATGCGGTGGACGGCGCGTTGCGAATGCAAAACCTGATCCTCGCCCTGCTCTCCTACTCACGTATCAGCACCCACGGCCAGCCTTTTGCGCCAACAGATCTCGAAGGCGTTTTCGCAGATGTGACTGCGAATCTCCAAGTTGCCCTAGAAGAAAGCCATGCCTTGATCACTCATGATCCACTGCCCACGGTAAATGGCGATGCCAGCCAACTGCTTCAATTATTGCAAAATCTGATAGGTAACGCCTTGAAATTTCACGGGACAAATGCCCCAAAAATCCATGTGTCCGCAGTGCGTGAGCCGGATCAGTGGCTATTCGGCATCCACGATAATGGCATCGGCATTGATCCCCAGTTCTTCGACCGTATTTTTGTGGTCTTCCAGCGGCTTCATCATGCGAAGGAATATCCAGGCACCGGTATTGGCCTGTCAGTATGTAAAAAGATTGTGGAGCGTCACGGCGGGCGGATTGGGGTTGAGTCACTATCACCCGGCGG
Organism: Phragmitibacter sp.; assembly: GCA_025361865.1. Lineage (GTDB taxonomy): Bacteria > Verrucomicrobiota > Verrucomicrobiia > Verrucomicrobiales > Verrucomicrobiaceae > JANYJH01. The sequence continues at coordinate 3,993 of JANYJH010000380.1, read as the reverse complement.
CACGACGTTCCATTTTACGCTCGCCGATACAGCGAGCTAACCGATCTACTCACGCGCGACGGCGACGTTGCATCAAGAAGACGCAACCCGTTGTCAGAGCGAGGAAGCCCGTGGCAGGCTCAGGAACGAGACCACCTCCAAGGTCAAGAAGAGCAGGTTGCGAAGTGATGCTCTGCGACTGCACGATCGGCCCATAATAGGTGTAGGAAAACGTATCAGTCGGATCGACGGAATCAAACCACTGTCGGGCATAAGGGCCGTTTACGCCTGTCCAGATTTGGTTGGCAGGATTACCAATCACTGAATAGGGCGAAAAGCCAGTAATGACATCGCCTTGAGTGAAGCTCGCGCCAGATAGCTTGATATATTCGTAGCGATTGGAATCACCACTCAGAAGCGAAACGTTCTGGAGGGAGTCCAAAGTGAAATTCAGCGTGATATTATCCATATCTCCCCCAGGAGTGCCGACAGCAAAACCAGTAGCTGAGCCAGAACTTACGATGTTAGCATTGCTGACGGTTCCGGTAACATTCACCCACAGGCTTTCATCCCCGAACACGTCGAAGGTTTGACCCTGGTTGGTTAGAATCTGGTTTTGATTCCAGCCAGTGAAGTTCCAATAGGATGATGAGAAAGCCTGGCCATAAGCCGTTGAGGCCATCAGGCTTAAGACTATGGCAAGCAAGAGTCCTGTGTGTTTCATGATCTAGATTAGTTGAATAGTGTTTGTGACGGTGAGGATCTGTATCTTGGGGGGCACATCTCAGTCTGCATCTGGTCAACAACAGCGGGAGTGTTGAAACAAATACCAACTAAGTAACTTAAGTTTATTTTTAATATCAATAATTACAATAAATATATATTGAGTATTATTACCCAGTAATTATAAGCAGCCCCATGAGCTTCTATATAGGTTCACTGTTAGCGTTTCCTTCATTCACGCGAACTCCACGGGTAAAGCCAAAGCTATAAGTAGGCATTGGGGCCGAAATAAACTCCGTTCGTTGGGATAATAGAGCCCCATAACTCGAGTGATATCAGTGGGGTCTTCTCGGGGCATTACTCAAGGGAGCCCTTTAGCTGGGCTAGAGCCTTTAGCGACTTCGCGAGTCCTCGGGATTGCTCGTAAACGATCTTCCATGCCGATCATTACCAATTAGCAATCCCTCTATTGATTCTCAAATATGCGCTTTTGATGCTCTTAGTGCATTCAAACAGTGAAATGACGCTCTCAACTTGTGGTTCTCAGACACTCTTAATTGCCGCAATAACATCATAAATGGCTTATATTGGTCGCGCTCGTGATAATGTTTATCATTGTTTTTGTAATTCATCCAAAAGCCTCAACTTAACTGGCGAACTCCTTTTGAGTCTATCCAACAACCTTTCTCCTAGGTAGAGCAAGGCTTTCCGAGCTTTCCTTCTTTTTTGATCATTGAATTCCGGCATTATTATTCCCAATTTTGAGACGTATTATTTATAAATAACTATAATTATAATAAATAAGCTTGCAATCATCTATAATTCTCATAAATTAGGATCATACCAAACAAGAGAATTATGAAAGCAACGTCTCGACTCTCCTTAGCACTTCTAGCCGCTACACTGATCGTTGGCGCGACTGATGCCAAAGCGCTTGTTTTCTACGATACTTCTGACCCAACTCATAACACGACGGCCCCCACGGGAACCTATGACAGTGCGGGTTGGCAGTATGAAGGCTATTTTGGCAGTTACCTTGGGACGATGATCTCTCCGACTAACTTTATTACCGCCGCTCATTTTGGCGTGAACAGTAACACCTTTAGCTATGACAAGACTTTTAGCGGCACCACGACCGTCAATTATGCCATCGACACTGGCTTCAATGGAGGGCTCGGTTACCGGGACATTGCTGGAACTGACCTCCGCATTTATCAGATCATGGGAGGGACGTTTTCGACCTTTGCCTCCATTTACACGGGAACTGCGGATACTAGCGCTGCTTTCGTGGACATCGGTCGCGGAGGGCCTCGAGGCTCAGCCGTGACCGTCAATGGAGTCACGAAAGGCTGGGTTGATGGCAACAGTGATGGCGTGGCACGCTGGGGACGCAATCAGTTCGCTGGTTCCCTCAAAAGCACCGCTGGCTCCATGTTGGTGGCCTACTTCGACCCACTCGCAGGTAAAGACGAAGCCACCTTCTCCTCGGGTGACTCTGGCGGTGGAGCTTTCATCAAGGTCAAGAACTCCTGGCAGTTGGTCGGCATCAACTACGGAGTCGAGATGGGAGCGTGGGATACGGACTCCAATCACAGCAACGGAAACGAAGTCAATGCTTCCATCTTTAACCGTTCAGGTCTTTATGAAAACACCGCCAGTGGTTGGAGCAGCACTGCCCTTAGTAGCACGAAGGGAGCCGCCATGTATGTCTCCCGCATCAGTGCCAGCGCCAGTGAAATCCAAAGCGTGGTTTACAATGTGACCCCCGTTCCTGAACCTAGCGGAGTCATGCTGGTCGGTAGCGCCTTGATGCTTCTAGTGAATCGCCGGAGCCGTGGAAAATCGGGAGTCGGCAGAAAGGCTTGATTGGATTTCAATCTTCCCGCTTCCCATGAGGCATTAATGTCTAGTAAACTAGGGCTTCACTCACTTGGACATTATGAACAAGAAGCTCGTCATTGCCACTGTCGTGGCGGTCAGTATCGCGGGAGCAATGGCTTCCCTTCGGAGATCACCAGATCTCTCGTCTGTCAAATTCAGCGAAGAATGCACCACCGTCTCTGATCCCGCTGACATCAATGTTTATCACCACGAAGGCATCGTGAATTCCTTCCTCGACATCCAGGGCAAGTTCGGTCGCGGGCGCATGATGGTCATGGAATACCGACATCAACATCTGGCCACCCATCGCGGCACCACGAGCGTGCCTGGTGACTGGCGCAATGAGGACTCTGCATACAAACTGGCCGACTGGGGCATGATCGGCGACGTTGATCAGAACTCCCCGAAGGTGTATTACCTCAGAACTGCGCTAGGTCCAATGAAGCGCGACAAGGGCGGCCAGTGGGTGCCGGATAAATCACAGCCAGCCTTGCTCGACCGCAAAGCAGACGAGTTTGAAGCCTACGCTCTCGCCCAGTTAAAGAAGGGTGAAAAGCTCATCCGCTGGGAGCGGCCTGACTTCCTCCGCTATGTCGGGACCATCACTGCTTCAGCGTCCTGCCTTTCCTGCCATGCTGATGCAAAGGAAGGCTCGGTGCTTGGAGCTTTCACTTATGATTACAGCAAGGTGAAGCCCACTGCGAAGATGGAATACCCAGAACTGATGGCCGCTGCCCGCGAGGGTAAAAACATGGCCCAGCTCATGACATTGGAGAAGAAACGATATGCCAGTAATCCGTGGGCCATCGCTTGGCAGCTCTCGAAATCTGGAGTGGTCATTCCTGAGATGATCACTATGCAGACGGAGATGCGCGAACGCCTCGTCAAAGACTCCACTCAGTTGGAACGGATGCGCTCGAACTCTTCGCAGAAGCAGGCCAGCAATAGCAGCCTCGCTCGTTAGAGATCGTTCTCATTCAACATGAAAAAGCCCCGTCAGCATTGCTGGCGGGGCTTCATCATTGAGATGATCAGTCCGATCAGGACCAACCCTGCGCGTCACGCACTTTGATCATGGCGGCGAGGATCTTGTTCCAAGTATCCGGTGTTTCGAGGACCGCGTTCGGGAACATGCAACCATCCCAGCAGATGTGCTTGATGCCACGACTGGCGGCGTCTTTGAGCCAGTAGCCGGAAGCCTTGGTGATGTCGAGCTTGCCATTCGGATCGTCCGCGCGGCAGTGCTTGCCTGTCTTGTCATGGGCACCAGCGCCATGCACGCTGCCGTCGTTCTGAGCGACGTGGAAGTCGATGGTCCAAGGGCGGAGCGCATCGGTCATCTTGGCGTAACCAGCCCAGAATTCCTCGTCGGTGTAGCCTTCTTTGACCAAGGCATACTCAGGGGCGTTG
>JANYJH010000378.1 GCA_025361865.1 Phragmitibacter sp. | reverse complement strand
GGTGGACTTGCCTACACCACCTTTACCGGAAGCGATGGCGATGACGTGTTTTACACCGGGAATGGAGGAGGTGACGGCTGCCGCGCCTGCTGCGGCTGCGGCTGGCGGGTCTTTGATGTCGAAGTTCAACTTAACGTCTTTCACTCCTGAGACGGCTTTGATTGCCTTCGTCGCTTCCTCATGGATCTGACGTGGCACGTTTGCATCCTTGGTCGCCACCGAGATGTCCACGCTGACAGTGCCATCTTCGACACGGACTGCTTTCACTAAGCCGAAGGAAACGATGTCACGGGAGAAGCCTGGGTATTTGACGGTGGCGAGGGCAGTGCGGATTTGGTCTTCGGTGGGCATGAGGATCGGAGTAGCGAGGAGTCAGCAGTGAGCAGAGCCAAGCTGGTAAGCTCGAATCCGTTTCAGACAAGCAAATACGAATGCCAGATCAGGCGCTCTTACGCAAATGGGACGGCAGAAGGCCCATCGCTTCACGGTATTTCGCGACCGTGCGGCGGGCGACCTTGATGCCCTTTTCCCCGAGCAGTTTCACGAGCTGCTCATCAGAATAGGGCTTGTGCGAGGGCTCCAGTTTGATCAACTCGCTCATCGCGTTTTTGACCGCCGTATTGGAGACATCTTCGCCGCCTTCCGTCTTGATGCCCGTGGTGAAGAAATACTTCAACTCAAAGACCCCGTGGGGCGTGGAGACGTATTTCCCGGCGATGGCCCGCGAGACGGTGGTTTCGTGAACGCCCACGGCATCAGCCACCGTCGCCATATTCAAGGGTCGCAAGGCAGACGGGCCTCTCTCAAAAAATTCCGCTTGCTGCTTCACCAGTTCCTCGGCGATGCGCTGGATGGTCTGCTGGCGCTGGGCGATGGAACGGATGAGGAACTTCGCTCCCCGTATTTTATCGCGGATGTAACTTCTCGCTTCGCTGCCAGTCCCTTCGCTCGTGAGGATGTCCTTGTAAGCATTACTGATCCGCAGATGGGGCAGATCACGCTCATTCATGATCGGTGCAAAGGAACCGTTCTGGCGCTGAATTTTGATGTCCGCTGTGACGTAATTATTACGCATAACGGAGAAGCCTTGAGCAGGCCGCGGATCAAGCGAGGCGATAACATCCACCGCAGCGGCGATCTGATCTGGTGGTGCCGCGAGCTTCTTGGCCAAAGCTGTGTAACGACGGTGCGCGAGGTCATCCAGATGATGATCCACGATACGATGCGCCAGCGAGGCTTTGCGGCCCGTGCGTTCAAGTTGAATCAAAAGACATTCACGCAGATCCTGAGCCCCGACTCCAGCGGGATCAAAGGATTGAATCAGAGCTTTCGCGCGCTCCAGATCCTCCAAGGGGATGCCATGAGTCATGCTGAGGTCTTCAATCTTCGTGTGAATGAAGCCGTCGTCGTCGATGTTCCCGATGATGAATTCTCCCTGCTCCAGAAGCTTAGGATCGCTGATGTCCGCGAGATTCAACTGCGACATCAAGTGCTCTTGAAGAGTCGTTTGAGCCACGATGGAATCCATCATGAAGCGGTGCTTCTCGTCATCCTCAGCAGTGCGCGGAGAGGAGTTCGCCCGAGTCTGCGCATAGTATTCACGCCACTCTTCATCAAGGCGGCTCAATTCCGTGATGTCAGATTCTGGGTCCTCCATCTTGGTGTCCTCCAGCGAGACCTCGGGAGCATCCACTTCAAGGACCGGATTTATCGCCAGTTCCTGTTGGATGATTTGTTGTAACTCTTGGGCAGGAGCTTGCAGGATTTGCAAGCTTTGCTGCATCTGAGGTCCGATGACCTGTTTAAGTGATTGCTGCTGGTAAAGTCCGTGGCTGGCCATCGCGTGATAGAGGAGGTGTAGCCTCACAAAGCGCGGGAGACGAGATATAGCAAGCAAAAACCATGCCAATATTAAAAAGCCGCTTTCAGATCGGAGTTGCCACTAGGCAAAACAGATCCTGTGGAAGCAGTGAACTTGGGCGATGTTTCATCGTATTATCAAGCAAGGAGCGGTGTAATTCAGCTAACAAGCTTTGGATGAGGGCGCTCTGACGATTCAAAAATATTTTTTTTCAAATCGAGGGAAACTGGGCCGTTCACACCTTTTTATGTCGATGGCAAACAAGATGATCCGGCTGAGAAAACTATTACTTCTCCGCGCTTGACCCCGTCTCGGCATCCAGCAAGACATGAACTCGCTGAGTTCCCAAACTGGTTTTGGCGATCAAGGCGCGAGCGATGTAAGTATGGTTCCAATCCGTGCGGGAAGCGAGCAGTCTTCCAATCGCTGAGTCTTGATGCACATAGACTAGAGCATTGCCCGAAGCAGAGAAGGAACCTTGCATGAGAAAGCAGTCATAAGAGTGTTTATGAGGCTCGCGCAAAGCGAAGTCATGAGTCCGCTTAAACATCAGAGTGAACCACTGAGCTGACCCATCTGGGAGTTCTGAATTGCTGATGAAATGGTCAAAGGTTAGATCGTGGGATTGCGAGGCAAGGGGCCAGTCTAGGAGCAGCTTCTTGTTCTCATCAGGGATCATGCGCAGGATCAATCCCGTGCTGAAATCCTCTGTCATAAGCTTAAAGATGGGGATTTGTTGCCCCGTGGTGAGGTCTGTGATCAAGACGCCGGCTTCCATCGAAAGAGGTTTCCAAGGACCACCGAGGCCAGTGAAGAATCGTTCTACATCAGCCCTGTTTTCTTCGGGATTATAGATCACGGTCAATCGATCATCCGTCGTCGTAGCTTCGTTTAATTTACGCACAATGTCTGCCGCAGCGGTTCCCAAATCCAGAGCTGTAAACCGATCACGAATGGCTTGTGGAATAATTTCCTGTTTCTTAGGCGTGGCCACGGGGATGGCTCTTCGAGTTTCCTGTGGATTGGCCGTCGGGCTTCCGATGGCAGATGCAATGGCCTTTTTGATGGGGGCAGATGTTTTCAGGGCGTGCCATCCGAACCAGCATAAGGCGAGCGTAAACATGCCGATGACAAACAAAGGCCACAGAGGACGCTTCGTGGTCGAGGCTGGTGAGGTCATTTCATCCTCCCAATGACCGAATGCTGCCGGGGTCATATTTGGCCTTAGTGGCGCATTCTGAAACGGAGAGGCGGGGGTAGGCTCCCGCGCCGTTTCAACGACACCCAAACCGGGCCAATTCGGTGGCGGATGAGCGATGGCTGGCTGTGGGGCGGCTTGAGGGGGTGGGGTGGGCGCTGGTTGTGAAGCCGGGGCCGGCTGAGGCACGGATTGAATGTATGCAGTCGGACTGGGCTGCAGGCTGGGGGCTTGGGCTGCACGCTGGGTGACGACCTGTTGCAAGGGGGGCTGAATGACAACGGGGGGCTTTACGTAGCCGATAGGCTCCACTACGATCTGCTCGGGCGCGCTAGTGTTTGCAAAATACTCTGGAGCCGCTCCTTCCACAGAGTGAGGAAGAGGAGGGTGAACTGCTCGGTGACTGGGTAAGTCGGTAGCGACGTTATCCTCATGCGAACTCATGGCCACCCGATAAGATGTTCTCGGAGCTGAGTTGGCGCAATGAGGGCAAGTTTCCAAGTTACTAGAACCGTGGGGCAACGTCAGGAAAACGCGCCGACATGCTGGGCATTCCAATGTTATGGCACCGTTACTCATCAGGGAAGGGGACTATGATTATACTGGGTAGAGTTAAACCGTAAAATAGCGAACTGCATCTGCTTTCTGACAGTAGAAATGATGAAATTCGCATTTGAGAATTAAGATATGATCAGCAACCCACCATAAGTAGGAGCTCTGTGGACTAAGTAAGAGTAAGTGTGGCGTCACAGGCTCCTTGCGAATAATCGGAAGCCTTCACAGCTAGTGTGAAGCGTGCTTATAACTCATTGATGTAAAAGACAATTCCACGTTTCTATCAATCAAGCAACTATGATGAATGGTATGAACGCTCCTTAGTAGAGTGTGTCTGATCTTCCATAGTAAGAATAGTGGTTTCTGCCAGTCATGGATACAATTAAGGCTTTAGCATCTGCCCAGAATTTAAGATTTATTAAAATTATGTTTAAGTTACCCATTAAAATTACACTGGATAAAGACGTGAGAGTCATTAGAACTTAAAATAGTTATTCGAATCTTACGATTTAGCTTAAAATGAGGCTATTCGTTTCATTTTTGATAGTAAATTGCAATTTTGAGTGTTTTTAAGTCTGAATAGAAGCAAAAACCCCTTGCGCCACTCTCACTATTATAGTAATTTCATCTCAGGACAGAACATTGTCTCTCAATTGCGGCAACCATCTCCCCTGACTCCTCATTCCCTACGCTAGCATAACCTCATTTTTCCTAAATTTATGGCAGACATCCAACCAGAGCTAATGACGGTCAAAGAAACGGCTGAGTATCTTCGGATTCCTCTTCCCACAGTTTACTACCTTGTGCAGCGTGGCCAACTTCCCGCAGTGCAAATCGGCGGGCGCTGGCGCATCAAACGGAGTTTGTTAGATCGCGATGTTCTTCGCAAGGATGAAGAGGCGGGCCAGCCTACAGTTTTAGTCGTGGACGATGATCCAGCCCTTCAGGCGCTCTTTAAACAGTTCCTCAAAAAAGCTGGTTTTGGTCGTCTCGTGGTAGGCTCTGGCGCAGAAGCCATCAGCCTCGCCAAGAAGCAGAAGTTCGACTTTGTCTTTCTTGATTTGAAGCTTCCTGATATTCCTGGAGATGAGGTTTACGTTCAACTCAAAGAGTTGCACCCGGACCTTCCTATCGTGGTCATCACTGGCTACCCGGATAGCGAAATTCTCAGCAAGATTCTTTCCACAGGACCAGTCACCGTTATTAAGAAGCCCATTGAGTTCGATCAGCTCAACAAAGCCGTCAAACAGCTTGGGCATAAAGGTGCTGAGGCACTTGCCTAGTTTTAGCCATTCACTCTCCCAAGCCGCAAGCCACATCCATGGTTTGCGGCTTTTTTATATCCGTGAAACACCTGAGCCCCAGCCAATATTTGCCAATGGATTAAGCGTTTTTACATGTTGAAAAATAGCATCGTCACAACTAAACAAAAGAAGCACCGTATTTCGTAAAATTAGATGGAAAAGAAGTGGGAGACCTGCGTATAAGCTCACCCTCCACTTCCAAATGAAAGCACGAATCTTCACCACCTCCATCCTCGCCTTAGTTAGCTGCGTCAGTCTCCACGCGCAGCAGGCTCTTGAACTCAAGAAGGGCGACAACATAGCCATCGTCGGCAGCGGCCTTGCCGATCGCCAGCAGCATCACGGCTGGCTTGAGTCCCTCATTCACAAAGCATATCCCGATCTCGAACTCACCGTTCGTAATCTTGGCTTTGCCACGGATGAAGTGAATTTGCATCCCCGTTCAGACGAGGTTCCGCCCACGGATTACTTCCTCAATATGAAGCCCGGTGATGTGACAGTGAAGGCGGGCAAGGACGATGTCACTTACAAAGCGGGGGCTGATTTCCATGCAAACGTCATTCTCGCCTACTGGGGCTTCAATGAATCATTTAAGGGCAAAGAAGGTCTCGAAGATTTCAAGAAGAACCTCGATAACTACTTGAAGGCCCAGCTTGGAGCCGACTACGGAAAAGGCAAAACGAAGCTCGTTCTGTTCTCACCCATCGCGCAGGAGAATTTAAAGGACGCCAACTTCAGTGATGGCGCTTCCAATAATAAGAACCTCGAGCTCTACACATCAGCGATGGAAGAAGTCGCCAAGGCTAACAATGTTCCCTTTGTGGATTTGTTTACCGCCTCGCAGAGTCTCTACGCCAGCAGTTCCCATCCGCTCACGCACAACGGTATTCATTTGACCGAAGATGGCGACAAGCAGCTTGCCCCCCTGCAATTCAAATCCCTGTTTGGCAAGACTGCGCCGAAAACTGATGACGCCAGCGTGGCAAAGATTCGTGAAGCCGTTCTGGAAAAGAATGTGCAGTGGCATCATCGCTATCGCACGGTTGATCAATTCAATATCTTTGGCCAGCGCTCCCGTATTGCTTATGCAGGTGTGACCAATGCTTTCATCCTCGGCCAGGAACTGGCTCAGCGTGATATGAAGACTGCGAACCGGGACAAAGCCGTTTGGGCAGCCGCTCAGGGTAAAAACTATGTCGTCAAAGATGACAATCTTCCTCCTGTGGACCTGACACCACCGAACCGTCCTGAGCCTATTCCTTACCTCAGCGGCGAAGAAGCCATTAAATACATCAAAGTCCCAGAGGGTTGCAAAGTTGAACTCGTCGCCTCGGAAGAAACCTTCCCTGAACTCATCAATCCCGTGCAGATGAACTTCGATACGAAGGGCCGCCTCTGGATCTCTGCTTGGCCCAGCTACCCTGAAGTCGCCCCAACCGCGAAGGTCTTCGATAAGCTCCTCGTCTTCGACCTCGATGAAAAGACCGGCAAAGCCAAGAAATGCACGACCTTCCTCGATGGTCTGAACTGCCCTACCGGTTTCCAGTTCTACAAGGACGGCGTCATGGTGATGCAGTCACCAGACATGTGGTTCGTCCGTGATACGGATGGCGATGGCAAGGCTGACTGGAAAGAGCGTGTCGTTCATGGCCTTGACGCCGCAGACTCCCATCACGAAACCAACTCCATCTGCTATGAGCCCGGCGGCGCGCTTTATTTCAGCGATGGCGTCTTCCACCGCACCAATGTGGAAACCTTCAATGGACCTATCCGTAACGTGAACGGCGCGATCTATCGTTTCGAGCCCCGCACGAACAAATTCGAGCGCTACATCCCTTACGGATTCGCCAATCCGCATGGTCGCGTGTTTGACTATTGGGGCAATGACTTCGTTACCGACGCCACGGGCAATGCGAACTACTTCGCACCGGGCTTCAGCGGCCACTTGGATACGGGTGCGCACAGCGGCTACAAGCAGATGTGGAATCGCCCTTCTCGTCCTTGCCCTGGCACGAACATCCTCACGAGCCGCCACTTCCCTGATGACTGGCAGGGCCAGTTCCTGAACACAAACGTCATTAGCTTCCAAGGGATCTTCCGTGCGAAACTCAGCGAAGATGGTTCCGCCATCAAAGGCGAAACGATTGAACCCTTGGTCGAAGGCGACATCAAAGCGAACCCGAACTTCCGCCCATCCGGCGTGACCGTGGCTCCCGATGGTTCCATCTATTTCATGGATTGGTCGCAGATGTTGATCGGTCACTTGCAGCATCACTTGCGTGATCCCAATCGCGATCACCAACATGGCCGCATCTATCGTATCACCTATCCGAGCCGTCCTTTGCTCAAGCCCGCGAAGATCGCTGGCGAGCCTATCGAGAAGCTTCTGGAACTCTTGAAGGAGCCTGAAAATGACGTTCGCATGAGAGCGCGCATTGAGCTGGATGGCCGCGATACCAAAGACGTTATTAGCGCTGTGCAGAAGTGGGAGAAGTCTCTCGATAAGGCTGACAAAAACTACGAGCACAACCGCCTTGAAGCCTTGTGGATTCATCAACGCCACAACGTGGTGAACCTTGATCTGCTAGGTGCCGTTCTGAAATCTCCTGAGTTCAATGCCCGTGCCCAAGGCGTCCGCGTAGTCTGCTACTGGCGTGATCGCGTGCCGAACGCGCTTGATCTTCTCGCTACCGCCGTTTCAGACGAAGCACCGCGTGTTCGCCTTGAAACCGTGCGTGCTTTGAGCTTCTTCAATGGTCAAGATGCTGAGCGCGCGCAAGACATCACCTTTGCCGCTGAGAAGCTGCCGATGGATGAAACGCTCAAGTATTGCTACGGCGAAACGATGAAGCAGCTTCAGACCTTGGTCTTGCCGAAAGATCCTGAGAAGCTCGCTTCCGTGCTCAGCAAGATGAGCGATGAAGACCTCAAGTCCCGTAAGGCGACCGAGCCACTTCTCTTGGCCCGCCTTGAGCGTCGTAGCTATGATCTTGCTTATCGTCAGCAAGTCATTAGCGATCTCGCTGAGTTGCGTAAGACGGATAAAGTCACCCAGATCATCGCTGGATTGAACTATTTGGATGGCAAAGGCAACGATGGCGCTGCCACAGAACTGCTGAAAGTGTTGGCCTCGACGCCGCCAGCAGAGCTTGCCAAATCCCGCGATGGTTTCTTGAAGACCGCTAAAGATGCCAAACATGGCCCCGCCCGTAAAGGCGGCTGGTTGGGTGTCGTTATGGGCGATGCCAAAGTGGATGCCGCATGGTCTGATGCCAGCGCAGCACAAGACCGCGAGGCCCTTCTGGGAGCCATTCCTTCGATCATAGACCCTGCGCTCCGTGCCCAGTTCCAGCCTAAGCTGGCTGAACTCGCTACCACGGCCAATGGCGCAACGCTCAAAGCCGTCTTTGCCGCACTTCCGCTCACGGGGTCAGCGAATGCTGCCGCAAATTTCCCTCTATTGGCCAAAGCGCTGATCACAGGAAAAGAGCGTAACGCTTCCGCCAGTGCCATCCTCGCGCTACCCCGCACTGCATGGGACAAGGCGCAGGCTGGGGCCATTGCTCAAAGCGTTCTCGCTTATGCCAAGACCACCAAAGAAGATCAGCGCAAAAAGCAGGAGTTCATTGAGCTAAATCAGGTAGGCATGGAGATGGCCTCAGTGGCTGGTGATTCCGCTTTGCGTAAGGAATTGCGTGGCTTGGGAATTGCCGTGTTTGTCGTGAAGACGGTTCAGGAGCAGATGCGTTATGACACGCAACGTCTGGTCGTGGAAGCAGGCAAACCTTTCGAGATCATCCTCGAAAACGGTGATGTCATGCCGCACAACTTGGTAATCGTCGAGCCTGGCAAACACATGGCTGCTTCAACCGCTGCCATGACTATGACGATCAATGATGTGGATAAGAAGGATAAGAAACACCGCCAATACCTTCCACACGCCTTGAAGATTCTCGAAGCCACCCGCCTCGTGGAACCTAGCCAAAAGGATTCGGTCAAGCTGGACGCGCCTGCGAAAGAAGGAAGCTACGAATACGTCTGCACCTTCCCGGGCCACGGCTTGCTCATGTGGGGTGTAATCGTCGTGACCAAGGACGTGGATGCCTACCTTGAGGCTAACCCGAACTTCACGCTCCCACCTCCGGGCATGTGATCATCCTGATTAGCTCTTGAATAGCATATCGGCTGCCAATGCTCACACGTTGGCAGCCGTTTTATTAGTGTAGCAGCTGACGTGCGGAGGCTCAAAATAAAGCGTAATAACAGCCAAAGCCAGACAGTGCATCGTCCTCATCTTGTTCGTTCGGCTGGCCACACGAACAAGTAACGACCAATATGCACTCGGTCCTTGTCCCTCAGTCGTCTGATATTCGAGCCTCCTCACGTCGGCTGCTACAAAGGCTTCCTTTTGACAAACAAAATGGCCGACATTTTCATGTCGGCCATTCAGTGTGAAAGAGTTCAGTATCCGTCGTGCTGTTTAGTCAGCCGATACTTCATCACGTCCGCGATAGTTCTGAACGAACGTATCGACATCGTGCGCGCTGGATTCTTCCATTGCTTCGGCCACACGATTTTGGAGGGCGCTACGAAGCTTGGCCACGAGTTCCATACCCTTTGGAGTGATGCGAACCATGACCTTACGACGGTCATCTGCGGCGTGCATACGCTCGACGTAGCCGAGCTTTTCAAGGCGATCTACAAGGCCAGTTGCAGCTGCGGTGGAGTGCCCCATTTTACGAGCGATGTCCGTCATCGTAAGTTCACGGGAAGTGCTGAGGTAGCTCAACAAGTAGAACTGAGCGAAGGACACGTTGCCTCGGCTGAGATCTTTGGAGAGATTCAGAAGAAACTCTCGTTGACTGAAGAGAATGAAATCTGCCACTTTGCCAGGATCGCGCTGTGAAGCAGGTGGTTTGGGAGCGTTCGTGGTTGGCATAGCTTTAGGTGCTGTTTATGGTTGGGAGTGACTGAAGTTCTTGTTAGTCTGGAAACTATACGATATGTATGGTTCTAATATCAAGATAAATTTTCATAAAAAGCATAATTAACTTAGCTTTTCGTAAATTGAAAGGGCCGCTCTGATGGTCAATCTTGGTCGATTATTAACTGATTGCAAGGTGTTTTTTTAAATTTGCAGTGCAATGAAGATAATTTTTTCAAATATGGGATATATTCAACAATGAAATTAGAACTCGACCTCCAAGAAATGCTGCGCGTAGCCGTAGAAGAAGCACGTCTCGGACTCTCAGAAGGTGGGATTCCTATTGGGGCGGCTTTGTTTGATCAAAACGGCACCTTGTTGGGCCGTGGACATAATCGTCGTGTGCAGGAAGGTGATCCCTCGGTTCACGGGGAAACAGATGCTTTCCGCAAGGCCGGACGCCAAAGGAATTATCGTGATAAGATCATGGTGACCACGCTGGCTCCGTGCTGGTATTGCAGTGGACTGGTGCGTCAGTTTAATATCGGCACTGTCATCGTGGGTGAATCCCTGAATTTTCCTGGCGGCATCGAGTGGCTGCGCGAACACGGGGTGCGTGTCATTGATATGAAATCGGATGAGTGCATCTACCTTCTCAAGGATTACATCACGGCGAATCCCGCTGTGTGGAACGAAGATATCGGCGAAGAGTAACGGCGACTTCGATGGATCGTTTCACATGCTTCCTTGTCAGCAGGGCTGTCGTAGGCTTGTTTGAGGAAGATCCTTAAAGCATGTTACAAAACTCCACTCCTTTTGCCTCCATTGAAGAAGTCCTAGCCGATATCCGTGCCGGGAAAATGGTCATCGTAACGGATGACGCTGACCGTGAAAATGAAGGGGATATCCTCTGTGCGGCCCAGTGTGCCACGCCAGAGATCGTGAACTTTATGGCCAAATATGGTCGGGGGCTGATTTGTGTGCCCGTGGCTGAGGATCGCGCGCTTCGGCTGGGCCTCAGTGCCATGGTTAAACAGAATCGCGATACCTTCTCAACGAATTTCACAGCGTCCGTAGATGCGGCTGAAGGCGTCACGACGGGAATCAGCGCTCCAGATCGGGCGAAGGCCATCGCGGTGCTGGCCAATCCCTCCGCGAAGCCCCATGATCTCAAGCAACCTGGCCACATCTTCCCACTGATCGCGAAGAATGGTGGCGTGCTTCGTCGGGCAGGTCATACTGAGGCAGCGGTTGATTTGGCTCGCATCGCAGGGCTAGACCCATCCGGCGTGATTTGTGAGATCATGAGTGATGACGGCACGATGGCGCGGCTGCCGCAGCTCACGGAATTTGCGAAAGAGCACGGACTGAAGCTCTGCACCATTGAGGCGCTAATCCGCTACCGTCAGGAGCGTGAGAAACTGGTGGAGAAAGAGCAGGTCATCAAGATGCCCACCGACTACGGCGAGTTCGATCTGCATCTCTATCGGAGTAAGCTCGACGGTGACAACCATCTCGCGCTGGTCAAAGGCAACGTCGATGACGGAGAACCCGTCATGGTGCGCGTGCATAGCGAATGCCTCACGGGAGATGTCTTCGGCTCACGGCGCTGTGATTGCGGCAGCCAGCTTCATACCGCCTTGGAACGGATCGAGAAGGAGGGCAGGGGAATCCTGCTCTACATGCGTCAGGAAGGGCGCGGCATCGGGCTCGCCGCGAAGATCCACGCCTACAAACTCCAAGAAGAAGGGCTCGATACCGTGGAAGCGAATGAGAAGCTCGGCTTCGCGATGGACTTGCGAGATTACGGCATGGGCGCGCAGATCTTGTTTGATCTCGGCGTGCGGAAAATTCGACTGATGACCAACAACCCGAAAAAGGTGGTCGGACTGCAAGGTCACAAACTGCAAATCGTCGAGCAGATTCCGATCAAGTCAGAACCGAACGAGCATAACGCGAAGTATCTGGAAACCAAGCGAACGAAGATGGGGCATAAGCTCTGAAATAAGGAGTGCGCGTAGGTTTTAGGAGTTGGAGCTACTCACTTCTTCACCACCGTAGGCCGATGCGGAACCAGCACATCCGGGGCTTGAGATTTGCCCGTGTGGCGTTTGGCGGCTTGTTTGGCGAAGAACTCCTGAGAACGGAGTGCTTTGGCTCCGTTCGGGCTGACTTGCAGGTAACGGCCATCAGAGTGCAATTCACGGGCGCGGGTGTTATCCGCAAATTGCGTCTCCAGAATCCGCTGCAAACGCTCCTTCGCATCGCTGTCTTCGATCGGCGTCAGCAGCTCCACGCGCTTGCTGAGATTCCGATTCATGAAGTCCGCGCTAGCAATGAAAACCACGGGACGCCCACCCTGACGGAACCAGAAGATGCGGGCGTGTTCGAGATTGCGATCAATGATGCTGATCACTCGGATGTTGTCGCTTTGCCCTTTGATACCGGGCCTCAGGCAGCAAATGCCGCGAATGTTCAACTGGATCATCACGCCCGCTTTGGACGCGGCGTAAAGGGCCTCGATCATCTGAGAGTCTTCCAGACTATTCATCTTCAGCATGATCTCAGCGGTGTCACCCTGCTTCGCGCGTTCGGTCTCGCTCTGGATCATTTCGAGCAAACGTTCACGCAGTCCGAAGGGAGCCATGCTGAGCTTCTGAAAGTGCACGAAACGTGAGCGACCCGTTACGGTGTTGAAGAACGAAGAAGCATCCGCGCCATAGTCACTGCGGCAGGTCAGGTAGCTGATGTCCGTGTAAAGCTTCGCCGTG
>JANYJH010000316.1 GCA_025361865.1 Phragmitibacter sp. | reverse complement strand
GGATGATTTCACGTTCCGCGACGATCTGGCGAGCAACTGCGGCCAATTTCGCTTTGGTCCATGGTCCACGGCGGAGTCTCCCGATCAAACCGTGCGCCAGACGGTCAAGCCCACTCCGCAGTTTCGGCGGTGAGTGTTCGAACTGAAAACTCTGATGTTCCGTAGGCGTCACAGCCGGTAGGTGTGTTGGAAAAGTTGCCTAATTTCCCTCACCCATTGCCACATCAACGGCTCCGGGGCCAAGGTCATGCGGGCGACAGCTCTTTGACCATGCATTAAATGAACATCCGTGGCTGGCTGGAGAAAGGCACGCAGTTCAAACACGGGATCCGTCGTTCGCGTTCCCCTGCCCCCTTCTGATTCGACGAGTCCAGTCCCCGGCAACCTGCGATCATCCATCGGTTGCCTTGTCTCGACATTGGCAGTTCCTCCGCCGAGAATGCCCAAAGCCGCCGAGGGCAGAAACTCTCGTTCCGAGGGAATCGCAGAGAAATCCGTGACGCCCAGCTTCTCACCTTCCTGTCCGCGGATGCGCACTTCGGTCTCTTTCACCTGAAGGCTGGTGAACAATCGGGACACGTCATCCTGTTTCACCACGGCAGAAATGTAGAAACGCTCCTCGCCCTGAACGACGCCTAATTCCAATCCCTTGGGCAATACGGAACCAGTGCGCAATTGAACATCTGGGCCCAGCCAACGACCATCACAGGGAGCCCTCACCACGAGGGCCTCACGCTCGGCCATCAATTTCTTTCTCCTCACGGTCAGCGCCTCGAAGTAGGTTTTCATACTGGCGTAGGCGACTGGATCTTCATCCAAAGCCAGCCGGGCCTGCACGTTTGCATGTTCCTGTTCGCCATCGAGTTCCTCAATTTCGTGAGAAAGCTCTTCATTCGACATCTGGAGGAGAGGTTCGCCTTTCTTGACCAAAGCACCGGAGGAGACCAGCACCTTCTCCAACCATCCATCGGCTCCCGAATACAGACGCGAGAAGGGCTCCGCCCGGACGACTCCGTCAGCCCGAAAGTGATAAGGAAAAGGCACTAGACAGAGGAGCGCCAGAATTCCCGCAACCAGTAGAGTCACCGCAGCGAAGGCTCTTGGCCGACATTGCTCCAGACGAGGGCTCTTCATCAGGTAGGTGATCGCTTTGAACACCGGGAATACGCCCCAAATGAACCCGAACACGACAGCCAGCAGCAATCCCAGGACTAGATAATTCAGAGACACGACCAATAGAATGCCCCCCATCATCATCGTTCGGTAGATAAAGGATGCTATATAATAGAGCGTAAGCCACCAGGCCTCCCATTTTGACTCGGCGGGACTCGCTCCGGATTTGACTCCAAAAAGCCAGCATTCGATGAGATAAAGCATCATCTGACTGGCACGCGACTGTAGGTTCGGCACTTCTAGCCAGTCCGACAGCATGTGGTAGCCATCGTAGCGGAGCAACGGATTCGCATTAAAGAGAATGGTGACCACGGAAGCGGCCACCACCGCATTATAGGCAATCGCATGAACCGTTCCTTGCCCGGTGTTTGACCAGACGATGGCCGCTACGGCCGCGATGGCCAGTTCTACTAACATGCCGCCAGCGCCGACTAGGATGCGATGCCACTTATTCCGAAAGGCCGTGCTTGAGGAAGCATCGACATAAGGGAGCGGATTGAAGAGCAACAGCATCGCCCCCATTTCAGGGACCTCCCCGCCCAGTTTGCGACAGGTGTAGCCGTGGCCGAACTCATGCAGCAATTTGATCGCGACCATGACCCCATACATGGACATGAGGTTGGCGGCTCCCAAGAATCCCGCGCCATCCGCTCTGAACTGGGTCCAATGATCCACCACTTCTCGCACGCCCCATAACAGCAGAAGCAGCCACCCGATGAATCCTATCCGCGAAATCAGCCAGCCGACGGCGGGCAGTGTTGCCCGAAGAAAAGCGTCGGGGTTCCACAAGGGCATTTTGAAGAACAGAACGCTGGACCAGCGCTGCACAGCCTCCTGCCGTTTCTCTTTCACAAAGGCAGCCGCCAGAGGCTCCACATCGCCTTCTACATCGCTGCGCATGAGACCGGCCCGATGGAGCTGGCTCAGTAATCGCACGACTTCCCCCTGCCCCGGCACGTTTTCCGGGTCTAGTTCCAGCCTTTTTTCCCAGGCTGCGCCCACGGATTCGCAGCGCTCCAGTTCACAGATGAATTCATAGGCCGAGGGGCGGATGCGGAAGAATTTCCCGCTCATCGCGTCCCTCACGATATACCAGCGCTGACCGCGAAATCGTTGGGCAAAGGTTTCCACTCCTGGACGCAAACGGATGCGCCGGGGAGATACCCGGTGCCAGGATTCATCAAAAGTCGGTGCCAGAATGCTCATCACGTCAGAGCCAGAGCCACAAACGCAAGGTCTCCACCGTGCGATGCGTCAGCACCCACAGGAGGCTTCGTTTGCCAGCATGAAGCTTGCAAATACCACTCATTCCAGGGCGCCACCAATCCTGCGGTTCAGAGAGAACCTGCACCCTCAGGATAAAGACATTGCCCTCTTGACGCACTTCCGCCACGGGTTCAAAGCGTTCCACTTTCACGTTGAATTTTTCGTTAGGCCGACTGGCAAAGGCAAGTTCACCCGTCAGACCCTGGCTCAAGTAACCAATGTCGCGCTCGTCCACCTGAAGCTGGCCGAGGAGATCACGAAGTTGCACGATCTTGAAAAGAGGCTCACCCAGATGGACCGGCGATGACAAACGCTCGCGCATATCCCCTTCGACTACCACGCCATCGAAGGGGGCCTTGATCTCGGTCTTGCCCAGACGATGC
>JANYJH010000250.1 GCA_025361865.1 Phragmitibacter sp. | reverse complement strand
CTCGGCGGTGCGGATGAAAAACGTGGGCAGTTGCTTCTCACCGATCTCAACCAAGTGCGTGGTGTTCGAACTATTGTAACCACCGACGACGAGCAGCACGTCCATCGGCTTGCGCAGCATATCGAAGAGCGAGTCCTGTCGCTCTTGCGTGGCTCCGCAGATGGTATCAAACACTTGAAAATTCCTCTTTGCTGCATCCTCGCCATCACGATCCTTAATGGCTTGTTGCACACGCCGCTGAAGCTCTTCCGTCTCGGATTTAAGCATCGTGGTCTGATTGGCGACACCCACGCTGACGAGGTGAAGATCGGGATCAAAATCCTCTGACATGGCTCCGGCAAAACGCTTCAGGAACTCCTCGCGATTGCCGCCTTTGCGAATGTAATCACAGACGAAATCCACGTCCCCCAGTGTCAAGACCACGACGTAGCGGCCTTTGCCATCGTCCCCCATGGCACGGCTGGAAGTGGCCCTAGTTTCTTCATGCGAAGCCTTCCCATGAATGATGGAGGTGAAGCCTTGTTTCGCGTAGCCTCGGACGCGCTTCCACACGCTCATGACATCTCCACAAGTCGTATCCACGATCAAACAACCGCGCTGGCTGATGATGTTCATGATGCGCGTCTCAGCCCCAAAGGCCGGGACGATGACCACGTCTTCAGGAGCGAGCTTGGCCACGGCTTCCTCGTGCTCCGTGATGGGAATGCGAATGACGCCCATCTCGGTGAGTTGACGATTCACCTCGGGGTTGTGAATGATCTCCCCAAGCAGATAAACTTTACGGTCGGCAAAAACTTTTCGGGCCGCATAAGCGAGGTCAATGGCCCGCTCCACGCCATAGCAAAACCCAAAATCCCGCGCAAGGCGGATCGTTGTATTACCGACGGCGATCATACCTCCGGCTTTCCGCAAGTCCTCTACCAGCTTGCTGCGGTAGTGCGTTTCCACTTCCGCCTGCACCCGTTCCATGACCTCCGGGGTGCGGACATTAACGCGACGGGGCTTCGTTTCTGCGGTCACGGATAGGGACATGGAAGAGGGCGATGAGAAGTCTGAAAAACGTCCAGCTTAATCTACGAACAGGCTGCCCTTCGGTTTGAAGTCATCGAAGAAGCTCTGGCTGTGAAGCACGGAATCTGGAGGGTCAGGAAGTGTCGTGTCATCCAGCACGGGCAACGTGGCTCCGATCGTGGCGTCCTCAGGTTGGGAAGATGCGACGTTCATCGGCGTGCCCACTTTGATCAGGGCATAGAATTTGGCCACGGCCAGCTTCGGCAGACGGATGCAACCGTGTGTGCAAGGGTAAGGCTTCACGAAGCCCCAGTGGAGGCCGTAAGCGGGCATGAACTCAGACCAGCCAGTCATGGGATAGCCAGCGCCGGGGCTGCTGGCGCGGCGGTGATTGAAGTCCTTGTAGCTGATGGTGAAGTTACCGTGAGGTGTGGGTGAGTGCTCTGCGCCGACGCTGCATGGAGTCGCCAGCAGGACGCGGCTGCCTTCAACGACATAGACGCGCTGCTTGGACGTGCTGACCTTGATCCGCACGTTATTTGGATTCGTGGGGCGGTGCGCAGGTGGATCAAAGGTGGTGGAATACTTGGCGTTGCCGCCGGGAGTGTTCATGGCGCAACTGCTCAAACCGAAGGCAACAGCGGCGAGGGCGACCGTAGTGAGAGCGTGTTGGGTGAAGAAGGGTAGCTGTTTCATCGTATTCTTCCTATCACACGACGTTGAATTCACCAACGCTTTCTTCATTGCCCACCGTCACAGCCTCCGCTTAAATCAGCCCATGAAGCCATGCCTCTTATTCTCCGCTTTGTTTCTCGCCGTCGCCTTCTTGAAGGCTGAAACGCCCAAAGAATTCGTTCTCTTCGACGGCAAGTCCCTTGCCGACTGGCAGACGGTGGATGCAGGTGGCAGTGGCCAAGTAGAAGCCAGGGACGGCGAACTGATCATCGGCAGTGGCGAATCCATCACCGGGGCCATTTATAAAAAAGCCAAAGACCTGCCGATGACCAACTACGAAATCACGCTCGATGCCAAGCGCACCGAGGGGAATGATTTCTTCGTTGGGCTGAGCTTCCCCGTGGGAAGTGTGAAGACGTGCGCCACCTTAATTTGTGGGGGTTGGGGTGGCAGCGTTACTGGCATCAGCAGCATCGACGGAATGGACGCCTCAGAGAATTCCACGGGGCATTACCGCAAGTTCACGGACAACCAATGGTATCACTTCAAACTTCGCGTAACGCCGGAATCCATCACCGTGTGGGTGGGTGATGAGAAGGCCATAGATGTGGACATTAAGGGTAAGAAGATCGGTCTCCGCCCCGGTCCCATTGAGGCCTATGCCCCTCTGTCTTTTACCACTTACCAGACCACGGCGGCGATCAAGAACGTGAAGCTCACGCCGATCACCGCCAAGTAATCCGTTAGCCAACTTCCCACTACGGATCGGTCAGGACTATTTCACGCCCTGCATGACGCGCATGAACTCGCGCATCGTAGGGGTGGTGATCCGGCTTTGTTTGCGTAGGATCGCCAGAGGTCGCTTGAGGTCGGCATCTTCGATCTTGATGGCGTTGAGAGTGCCTGCGGTGACTTCCTTATCCACCGTCCGACGGGGAACGATGGAGAGGACGCCCGCCACTTCTACCGCGCGCTTGACGGTCTCGATATTATCGAACTCCTGCTGCTGACGGAACGTGACATTGTGCTGCTTCAACGCGCGGTCGATAGCTTTGCGCGTTGGTGTATCAGGCTCGAAGGAGATGAAGTTCTCATTGCTCAGTTCCTTGAGCTTAATGCGCTTCTTCTTGCCCAACTTGTGAGTTGGAGAGCAGATGATCACCATCTCATCTTCATCAAAAACATCTGCCATCACGTCCTTACGACGTTGCGGGAAAGAGACCAGACCAATGTCCGCACGGCCATCGAGAACATCATCATAGATATTGATGGAGCGTTTGTAATCCACGATCACATCCACATCCGGATACTCAGCACTGAACGTTTTCAGCTTAGATGGAAGGTCATGAAGGCCGATGCTGTAAACGGTGCTGATGCGCAGAGCGCCACCTACCACGTTGCCCAGTTCATGGAGGCGGGAGCCGATGCCCTGATAGAGCTCCAGCATTTCACGGGCCGCCAGTTCAAAGGCCTGGCCTTCAGGGGTCACCGAGAACTTCTTCCGTCCACGCTCAAAGAAAATGACATCGTAGGTGTTCTCAAGCACTCTTATCTGCTGGCTTACGGCGCTCTGCGTGATGTCGTTCTTCGCTGCTGCCTCGGAAAAGCTACCTGTCTCGACAAGGTCACAAAATATTTTAAAGGTCTCAAGTTGCATGTATCGTTAATCAATTGGTCACTAATCTCTGGAATCTTCCATCCATTAATGTCTCTTATTCACGACAACCTGGCCCTTGTAAAATCTAAAATCGCCGATGCTTTACGTCGAGCGGGCAGAGATGCAGAAGAAGCACAGCTTATAGTTGTTTCCAAGACTTTCCCAGCACAGATCGTGCGGCAGGCTTATGATGCAGGACATCGCCTTTTTGGTGAAAACCGTGTGCAGGAAATGCTGGCAAAACAACCGGAACTGCCAGCGTCCGCGAGGTGGCATTTGATCGGCCATCTCCAGTCCAACAAGGTGCGCAAGGTATTGCCGACGGTCGAGGCCATCCATAGCGTGGACAGTCTGAATCTCGCGCAAGACATCCATCGGATTGCTGGCGAAATGGGACTGTTTCCTAAGGTCTATCTGGAGGTCAATGTCGCGGCTGAATCCAGCAAGTTCGGCTTCCAACCCGCCAAATTAGAAGAAAAATTAGAACAACTAATGGCGCTGGATCGATTAGAGATTCAAGGGCTTATGTGCGTGCCTCCTATCAATCGCGAGCCGGAGGACAGTCGGAAATATTTCGGGGCTCTTCGGGAGCTGCGGGATCGTCTTGCACAACGCGCAGGCAGCCCATTCCTAGGCCTAAGCATGGGCATGAGCGGTGATTACACGGTTGCCGTGGAGGAAGGTGCGACTCTCGTTCGCGTAGGTAGTGCTATCTTTGGCGGGCGTTGATTAGGTAAGGTGATCAAATTGTTCATCTCAAACAGGTTGACTAACGTATCAGTCTAACCCATCAAATTCACCCAGCTATGATTGATGCCCTCCATAAGGCTACTGTGCTGGTGCTTAACCGCAACTGGCAGGCCATAGATGTTAAGACGCCTGCTGACGCCTTCTGTATGATGTCGTCAGGAACCGCCACCGCACTCGCCATCGAAGATGACGGAAACATGCAACCCACGAAATGGGCTGAGTGGTTCGCGCTTCCGGTGCGTGAGTCGGATAACTGTGTCGGCACTGTGCACGGAGGTGTGCGGGTGCCCACGGTGATCGTGCTCGCACGCTATGACAAGGTTCCAAAGCGCCGCCCGAAACTGAGCGGTCGCGGCATCTGGGAACGTGATGGTGGCGTGTGCCAATACACGGGCAAGAAACTCGCGCGGGAGGAAGGGAACATTGATCACGTCATGCCCCGTTCACGCGGTGGACTGACGACTTGGGATAACTGCGTGCTGGCAGACAAGCGCATCAACAGTCGCAAAGCGGACCGCACGCCCGATGAAGTGGGTCTCAAGCTCAAGCGCAAGCCTGCCGCACCGCGTGACATGCCTTCCACCTACTTCATCCGTAACACGCATGGGGTGCGGGATTGGGAGATGTTCCTCGGGTAGTAAGAGGTAGCCTGACTCTCCAGAGTCGGGTCATGGGTTCTAAATGACGGAACCGTCAATGATTCCCGACTCTGGAGAGTCAGGCTACAACAACGGCGAGTTCCTCAGCCTTGGTCACGACCGGCGGTGACGATGCCCCGCTGGCTGCTTTCGACAAAGGCGATGACGTGGGCCACGCCGGTGGTGGATTCACCTGCGCGTAAGGCCTCCAGCGCCTGGGTGGTGTTGAGCTTGCTGCGGTAAAGAGTCTTGTAGGCCTGACGCAGAGCACTGATTTCCTCATCCGCGTAGCCGTGGCGCTTCATGCCGATGTGGTTCACTCCGCGTGCTCGGGCGGGATTACCATCCGCGATCGTGAACGGAACCACGTCTTGGACGATCTTCGAGCAACCACCCGTGATGACGTGCTGACCGATGCGGCAGAACTGATGCACGGCGGTGAAGCCACCGAGCACAACGTAGTCCTCAACGACGACATGGCCCGCGAGGGTTCCGTTGTTGGAAAAGATGACGTGATTCCCCACGATGCAGTCATGCGCGATGTGGGAGTAAGCGAGGAAGTTGTTATCGCTTCCGATGATGGTCTTCGTGCCGATCAGGGTTCCACGATTCACGGTGCAAAACTCGCGGAAGACGTTGTTGTCACCCACTTCGAGGAAGGTGGGTTCGCCTGCATATTTGAGGTCTTGCGTCTGTTGACCGATGCTGGCGTAGGAGTAGAACTTGTTCCCTTTTCCGATCGTGGACGGGCCGCAAAGGGTGACGTGGTTTTGCAACCAGCAGCCGTCCCCCAGAACCACGCCTTCGCCGATGACACAGTAGGGACCGATGACGACATCCGCGCCGATTTGAGCAGACGGGTCAATGATAGCGGTAGGATGGATGAGGGAAGGCAAAGGTTTCAGTGTTCAGGTTTCAGTGTTCAGCTATGAGTTACGTGCGGAGTTGCTTCGTTCCATTTCAGTAGCTGAACACTGAAACCTGCGCCCTTCCTCAGCGATCTATCAAACTGAACATCAGATCAGCCTCGCTGACCACCTGGCCGTTCACGATGCAGCGTCCCACAGCTTGGCCGATGTTGCGCTTGATCTTGAGGATCTCGGCTTCAATCATGAGCGTGTCACCGGGGAGCACGGGACGCCGCCATTTCACGTTATTCGCACTGAGGAAATAGCCGATCTTTCCCTGATTTTCTGGGGCCCGCAGCAGCAGGATAGACGCGACTTGGGCCATCGCTTCGAGCTGAAGCACGCCGGGCATGATCGGATGTCCGGGGAAATGGCCCGTGAAGTAAGGCTCGTTGATCGTGACGTTTTTGATCCCCGTGCATTTGTTTTCGCCCTCGAATCCGATGATGCGATCCACCAGAAGGAAAGGGTAACGATGAGGCAGGATCTTCATCACCTCATTGATGTCCATGACGGCTTCACCGCTGGGAATATTAAACGGCGCAGGCACCATCGCGCGCATCTCGTTGTATTGCTTGAGGATCGCTCGGGCCAGCTCGGTGTTCGGCCCATGACCGGGGCGGACGGCGATGACGTGGCCCATGATGCGCCGCCCGAAGAGGGAGAGATCGCCGATGATGTCGAGAATCTTATGGCGGACGAACTCGTCCTCAAAGCGCAGCGGATGCTTGGAAAGAGCCGTGTCCCCACGGATCACGACCGCGCTCTCCAGCGTGCCACCTTTGATCAAGCCCTTCTCCAGCAGCGGGGCGATGTCTTCGTAGAAAACGAAGGTTCGCGCCGCAGCGATCTCCTTCTCATAAGTCTCGGGGTTAATCTCCGTGGAGAAGAACTGCGTGGTGCGTCCCTGCGGGCCGACGTGGGTGCAGGAGATGCGGAATTTCTTATCCGGCACGATGGTCAGCAGGCTCCCGTCACGGGACTCCAGGTAGATCGGCTCACGGAGTTCAAAGACACGCCGGGGGGCGTCCTGGGCCACGATGCCCGCCTTCTTGATCAGTTCCACATAAGGAAGCGCGCTCCCGTCTGCGATGGGCGGCTCGTTCGCGTTCATCTCGATGATCGCATTATCCACGCCCATGCCCGTAAGCGCGGAGAGGACGTGTTCGACCGTATGAACATTCACGCCGCCTTCGGCAATAGTGGTCGAGCGCTCCACTTTTTGCACCTTTTCCACTGAAGCAGGAATGAAGGGCTGATCCGCCAAGTCCATGCGGCGGAACTTGAAACCGAAGTCAACGGGGGCGGGTTGCAGCGTGAGAGTGACCTTCTCTCCGGTATGAAGAGACATGCCTTCAAGGGATGAAGGTTTGGCGAGAGTGTGTTGGCGCTCGGACATGGAGCGCGAGAGTTAGACGCTGGGGCTGATGGGGTCAAATCGTTAGTGATGGTCGGTGGTGAGTGGTCGGTGGCAGGTGGTGAGAAATTTCTAACCACTGGCCACCCACCACTAATCACCCCACCTCACTGCTGCCGCGCCGCTTTGTAGCCGTCCACATAGCCGCGATGAAAATCGCTCTCGGTCGCATCCGTGAAGGCCTCCGCATGGCTTTTGTAATTCGGAGGCACTTCGTTCAAGCCGTCCGCCCGCCCCGTCTCGAAGCCTTGGCGGTAGCTGTCCCCTTCTGATTGCGGCGTGGCAGGAGCCTGATCCCGGCCCGCCTCAAAGCCGATGCCATAGCCCTTTTGAAACGCCTGCTTCGTGTCCGCCTGATAATGCTGGTAATAACGCTCGAAGTCATCCCCCTGATGAGCCTTCCCATCATCAAAGCCAAAATGGTAGCCGCGGCGGTAGGCCGTGCTCTGGGACCCCGCATAATCGTGATCCCCCGGCGCAGGTGGCGGTGAGGATTTGCAGGCCGACAGACCCACTGCCAGCACCATCAGGAAACAGAATTTTACCAGCCCATTCATATGCGGACAACCTCGCCAAAGTCACGGCTGGCGCAATGGGATTCGTCGTTTGGCCGCTCACGATGCTTCGGTATCAAAATGGGACGCATAGATCTTTCTCATCAACCCATCCGCAAATATCAAAATCCCGTCTTCTTTGATTCGATTTCGGTATTCCATGACTCGATTTGAGGATTCTTTGATTCAAACCGCGTCTTCTTTGATTCGATTTTAATATTCCGTGATCCAAATCGAATGCTCAAAGTCACGATTTGCGTCTTTTTCGGTCGCCTTTGAACCTGCGGAGATCCCTTTGGCACCGTAAAAGACGCATTTTGCCAAGTTTGGCACTTGCCAAACACTCACCGAAAGCTCCAAAAGGAGAACTTTGGTCAATTTCGCACTCCAGAATCAGGGAGTTACTGGCTTAGGCGCGGACTTGACGGACTTTTGACGACCGCCTGGGTAAGTATCCTGAAGGTCTTTATGAATATTCTCCGCAGAGGGCAGACCCGCATCCGCCGCCATCGGGAGCCAGTTGTAGAAAGCCAAGTCAGCAGCCAGACGATCCGCGCCGAGCACTACGAGCGTGTCATCAATCAGGGCGTTGATGGTGCTGATCTTCGCAGAAAAACCGTTAAAGACCTCCATCGCCGCGCCATCCTTATCATACTCCGGCACGCTGATGGTGAAGGGGACGAGTTCAGGATGCTGGTGCATGTAGGCGTCACACTTCTGGTCAAAAGCCAGACGGGCATTACCCAGCTTGAAATAGCCCGCCCGCTCAGCATCCGAGATGGTCTTGGAAAAGACGGCGACTTTCGTGCGCAGCAGCTCTGCGGTGGCGAGGATGTCATCCGCAGCTTCCTTTGGGACGATGATGGAGATGTCGTTCTGTTGCATAAGAGTTTTTTTGATAGGATTGATCGGATTTGTGTCGAGTGATGATTCCAGTCCATCGGCAACCCGCTGTCAATCTGGAAGTTTAGAAAAAATGCTTTTGCAAGACGCCTGTTTTTTTGAGTTCACCACGCCAAGCTCCGAAGATCTCACATGGCATCCCATGTTTTCGGCAAGTCGGTTACGCTGGTGCAGTCTGGCTGCTTCTGTGGTTCATTTATTTTTTCCGAGCTTCATCAGAAGCCTCTACGGTGAAGGTTTTTGTGAGAATCCTCTTTCCGCAATACCACTGTTCAAAAGTCCAATCTCCAGGGATGAGTTCCTTATCGGGTTTAAGCCGGTGACCGATTACTTCCGTCAAAACATCATCCTTTAACGCATAAATCGTGGTATAGGACTCCCTGCTTGATGTGGATTTCCCATAATCGAACACAGGATGATAGATGACTGTGACCAGCTCCACAGAGCCTGACAGGGGAAGATTGGCGAGCTTGAAACTATAGCCAAAATAGAAGTCCGGCTTCATCGGAATGCGATCTGTGTGCCGAATGAACTTTGCAAAAGTTGATTCCGTGAAATCGGGGCCAGGTTCAGTGCTGGGACGCTTTGCTGTTTTGACACCAGTCACTTTTTCATAGAGGCCCCAATCGGTCATTTCCACGATCGGATTACCGACAACAGGCGTCGGCAACTGAACGGTGTTGATCATCTCTTTTCGGAAATCAAAGCCCATTACGGGATCTTTGGGATGAAAAACATGCCAGATGTCACCTTCGTATTTGTCGAGTGTATAGTTCACCTTTTTTTCCTCAAGGGATCTCATTGCTTTATGGTGGTGCTCCAAAGCAGAAGTAAATTCAAAGCCTATGTAGGGTGAACTCGCTCTATACGGACGGAAGCTGCCAGTCCATTGAATGCTGATAAGTTCAGGATAATCACCCCATTTTACGTCAGCTAATTTGTCCAGACCTGCACCACCATACCCCAAGAAAACACCGTCCAGATAATACTCAAACTTGGAAGGATTATCCCCATCATCCTTATCGACACTGGCCCAGAAGAGCCGCATGTCGCACTTCTTTCCTTTGTGAAAGAAATTCGTTTTGATACCTTGGAGATACCAATAAGGAAGGAGTTCAAGCTCTTCAAATCTCTGCCTATACTTGCCATAGATAAGATCCACCTCATCTGGAATGACTATGTTGAGGATGTTTCCGTTCTTAAGAGATGACTTGGTGATGGTTTCCAAAGTGCTGTAATCGTCGCCAACAGGCTCCTTATCCAGATAGAATCTTAAAGGTGGAAGCGGTGCTATTACCACAGGTTTAAAAACATTCTGTGCATACAATGCGTTGGTTGGAAGCAATGCAAGCACGCAGAGGAATGATAAAAGAGACGCTCTTATGGCCGCAGTCATAGTGATACGAGTTAGTCATTGTTCGCAGGCTGGAAACCCAATCCGGACGCTGGAGAGGACAGTATGTATTGCTGGAGAGATTGGCGATACGTTTTTAACTCTGCTCCATTTGGCAGATTTCCACCCCAACTCTGAACTCCACTTATCCAGCTCTCTAATGGTTTGATGCGCACGCTTTGGTTCTCTCCAACCGTGCAAGGGAGTGTGCTACAGGGCCAATGCCCCCAGAACCGGCCAGAAGTTCGGAAGGTGCTTGAATCCATTGTCCGCGCACCTCCAAGATAGATGATGTTTTCGCCAAATAAGATTGGATTTGGGTTCTGCGCAGTATTTTTTATATATCCCCAATCACCAGGTATCCAGTTCCAGTCTTGGCCTGCTGGCACATTCCTTGTAGGAAGTATCCCCTCACCTTGGAAAACAGGGTTTTTCATCATCAGCGCATCAAAAACACTGGTTGTAACCGCACGAGATACACCGCGTAACACTACAATTCTCGAAGCAAACCGGCAGGCGACACATGTTTTTTCGGGATGGATCCATATATCTTTGATCGCGTTGTAAGCATTCGCTGACTTCAGTGCTATCCCGCTGAGGCCCATTTTTTCTTCCTGCTCACTAAGTTCTCTCATTATCCAATACTCATTATTTACATTCGCAGGATGGTCTTCATTAATGAAACCGAACTGAACTGTTTTGGCCGCGTCAACAACATATTCTCTATAAGTAAGGTCGATTTTCAGCTGGTCACGTGAACCGAAAAAGACAACCGTGTTCGGCATAGACAGATAGCGCCAGAGTATCTCTTCGCGAACTGCATTTGCTGGAACTCCTTTCACTGACACTTCCAATGGCTTTTTGTCCGGCCCCGGTTTGGCATGGATGTTGATATAATTATATGGCCCCAGCTTTACATCGTCGGCAGCAAAGCTGTTGGCTTGTAAACTTTTGGCGACTTCAGAGGTAAGAATGCTTTTGTCTCCTGAATCCCATTTTCCAATAATCAATCCTTGTAGGGCATTTAGCTTAATATAGGCCTCACGCGGCTGGTTGGGGAAGATTTTGAAAACCCAATCACTATCCACTGGCTTCGTCTGAATATGCGTATGAGCATAAGCACTGGGGTTGAAGATCACGGCCTTGTCTTGATCGTCCACGAGGTAGCTGTGTGGGTCCACCCATTCGGGATCGTGCCGTTTCACTTTCCAGTCGCGGCCCATCGTGTGGATGCGGAAGTCCGCAGCTTCAAAGCAGTCCCACGGCGGGAGTTGCAGGACGATGGGCATGAAGTTCCCAGGGCTGTTCTTCGGTAGTTCTGAACAGGTGGCGCTCAGGAGGGTTTGGATGAACTTGCCCGTGGTAGGGCCGCTTTCCGTAAAGGTGTAGTCCTGGTAAGTGTCGCTCTCATCTTCGGCATAATGATGGAACCGCATGACTACGGCGTCGGCATTCGCAGTGAACGTTTCTGGACTGCGCACTTCCACTTTGAATCTGGCATAGCGGGAGGTGCTGGGGAACGCGAACACGCGGGAACCGGCAGCGGTCTCCGTCATGATTTCCTCACTGCCTCCGGTGCTGGTGTTCTCAAAGAACCGGAGCGTATCGACCTGGGCAGGATTCAAGCCGCTGAACTCCAGATGGACCTCGCTCTGGGTGACGGTCACGGTGGCGCTGGTGGTTCCGGCCATGCCTGCGGCGTTCAGCGCGGTGGTGAGATTAACAGGATACTCGCCGGGGCCGCTGACGGTAAAGGTGGTGCTGGCCGTGAAGGTGGATTCCCACGGGTAAGGACGCCAAGTCTCGCTGGTGTCCATACTCGTGTTTGGTAGCGCTAGGGTCTGCGAGCCGCTGGGGGATTCCAGCTTGAAGGATTGCAGTTGCTTCGCGGGCGTATCAATCAAGTCGGAGGTGGCATCCGTGACGGTGCCGTTTAGCGCTACCGTGACCACGCCTGCCTGAGTAATGGTGCAGGAGGTGACTTGGGCATCCAAGACGGGCGTGGCGGTGCCGTTGAAAGTGAAGTCCGTCTTTCTCTCGATGTTCCAGGAATCAGCCGTCACGAAATCCACCGGAGCCACATCCACATACCTACGTATTTCATCCTGCTCGGGAAGCGGTGCCGTTAAGGAAACCGAGGTCTGATCCGCTGCGAGCACCCCTGGCGGAAGCGTGCCCTGCGTGAGCGTGATTAACCGTGAGCCGTCCGCATTCAATGTCATGGTGAACATACCGAAGCCCACGGTTTCATAAGTGCTGGGGGTGGCGGCATCGTTGATCTGCACCAGCCGAACCATGTAACGGCGCTGGCCACTGAGGACTTGTGGTTTGCCGTCATAGCCAGTCGTGGCTCCGAGGAGTTCCAGTCGGATGGACCCGCAGGATTCATGATCGCTAGTTCCTGATGCGTGACGCTCGGCATAAGGTGTGCCTTCAAGCGGAAGATCACAAGGAACCAAGTAGTGGCGGTAAAACCCATAAACATCCAGATAACCATCCTCATAGGAACCGTTCGTGAACAGACCATGCACCGTAGCGCGCAGATCACCGAGGCCGTAGAAGTCAATCTGGGAAGGATGGGCTAGCGTCTCAGCCGTGGAGATGGCGGCGCTGGTTTCGCTTGGGTAAGAGGAGTCATAAGGATCTGAATAAGAGGAGGCGTAGGCTTTCCAACTGCCGGCAATGGCGAGCCCGTCTTCTCCAGAGTTCAAGAGGGTAGTGCTCAGCGGCTTGCTTTTATTATCGAACGGGTCCGTCCCTGCGGCGACTTCATCCCCATCACTAGCGCCATCGCCATCGGTATCCGCGTTGTTGGGGTTGGTGCCGAGAACATATTCTTGGGCGTTAGTGAGACCGTCGCCATCAGGGTCGTCATTGGCCCCAGAGCTGGCACTCAAGCCGTAGCTGGTCAGCCATGCGGCGGGCATCGCGTGATCATCCGTCATGAACAGCCGGAAGAACCCGCGAGCGCCATCCGTTTGCAGATTCATCTTAAGGATAGCGCCCGCTCCCTGGAGGATGTCCGTATTGATAAAACTCCAGTGCACCAAATCCGTGGAATGCTGGATGTAGTAAGTCTTTCCCACACGTCCCCACCATGAAAGGAGGAAGCGATCATGCTCCGCATCATGGGTGAAAACAGTGCCTTCATTGGGGTCCGAAGACGTTTGCGAAGGCAGGCTGCTGACAAGGGTAAAGGCTGCGAGGATGAAGGCAGCAAGTCGGGTTCTCATGGGCGGGGAGAGGGATAAGGTTTAAGGGATAAGGGCCTAGAGCTGACCGTTATTTGGCCGTTGCGGG
>JANYJH010000228.1 GCA_025361865.1 Phragmitibacter sp. | reverse complement strand
TCCTTGCCCGTGCCGCTCTCACCTTCGATCAAGACCGTGGCCCGAGTCGGCGCGACTTGCTCGATCACTTCAAAGATCGGCTTCATCACCTCTGAGGTGCCGAGAATGCCGTCCACCGCGAACTTGCGCTCCACTTGGCGCTTCAGTTCCACGTTCTCGCGCTCCAGCGTCCGGCCTTTCAACGCCCGTTTAATGAGGATCTCCACCTCATCCAGATTGAGCGGCTTGGTCACGAAATCATACGCGCCAGCCTTCATCGCCTCCACGGCCGTGTCCACGGAGCCATAGGCCGTCATCATGATGCAGATGGGCGGCTGCCGGAGCTTCAGCGCCTGAGAAATCAAGTCCAATCCGCTCTCACCACCGAGCCGCAGATCCGTGAGCATCACCTCCACCGCATCGTTTTGCAGCACCTCCAGCGCCTCCGCTGAATTGCTGGCCACATAGACATCGAAGTCATCTTCCAACGAAAGCCGCAACCCTTCGCGGGTGTGCTTTTCGTCATCGACGATGAGGATGGTGGCGGGGGCGGTCATGGCAAACACTTCAAGACAGCACTAGGAAGCTGTCGGTCGGGATTTGATCAAAGGTATGAAAAGATCACTCAAAGCACTTGAGAGTTTCGGCGAAAGATTCTCGTCAAACAAGAGCTTCATGACGCATGAGCATAAGTCATGCGTCGTTCCGAGTCCGCCGCGTAAGCTAGGCTTGCGCGGATGTCTTCTTCGGTGAGATAAGGGAAATCATCAATGATCTCAGCGTGGCTCATTCCCGAAGCCAGCATCTCCAGCACTTCATGAACCGTGATGCGCAGGCCACGAATGCAAGGCTTCCCGCCACGCTTGTCAGGCTCTATGGTGATGATGCTTTGATAGTTCATTTGATGAAGAGTAATCTTGTTCCCAGACAAACTCAAGCCGCGCTTCCGCCGACCTCCACCACGGCCGGTGCTGCCAGATACCGCATTCTCTTTTCTACCAAGGGCAGGTAGATGTTCACCTTGGTGCCTTCGCCTTCCTTGCTTTCCAGTTCGATCTCGCCGCCGTGCTCGCGAATGATGCGACGGACAATCAGGAGTCCCAAGCCAGTGCCGCTGCTCCGAGTAGTGAAGAATGGCTGGAAGAGATTCCCCAAGTTCTCTGGGGAGATGCCTTTGCCCTGATCATGGAAACTCAGGCGGACTTCATAGTCGTTGAACGCCCCCGTGATCGTCAGCTTTCCGCCGTTCGGCATGGCTTGGCAGGCATTGCGAATCAGGTTGTAGAAAGCCTGTTTCAACTGATCGCCATCGAGCGGCATCGCGGGCATGTCCGTGCGTAGTTCGAGCTTCACGCTCACGCCACTTTGTTTGATTTCAGGGCTCAGGAACTTCACCGTTTCCTGAATAAGCTCATTGATCTGGAGTCGCTGAAACTGCGGTTGAGTCGGGCGGATGGCGGCGAGGAATTGACCAATGATGCCGTCCATGCGCTTGAGTTCCCCTTGGGCGACGGCCAGCAAATCACGCAGCTTCGTGGTGGACTTCCCTTCGAGTTTTTTGATTTGGCGCTCCAGAAGTTGCAGGTGGATCGTGAGCGAGTTCAGCGGGTTCCCCAGTTCATGCGCGACCCCTGCGGCCAGCATGGTCAGGGCTGTGATGCGCTCGCTTTCGATCTTCTCTTCCGTGAGCTTTCGCGTCAGCGTGATGTCACGAATGAGCATGGCAAAGCCCAATTCCTCACGCTCATCAATGGCTGTCACATAGAAGTTCAGGTAGCGGTTCTCTGGGTAGAAGACCTCCATGTCCCGACTCACCGCGCCACCCGTTTTCACCAACTCATCCCAGTCGAATCCTTGTAAACCTTCGGTGAGTTTCTGCCCCACAACCTTCTCCTTCTCCAGCCCGAACAGGATGCACGCGGCACGATTCACATAGGTGACCCGTCCCTCGTGATCCAACAGAATGACACCCTCCTGCAACGCCTCAAAGACTTTCTCAAAGAAGCCTTTTTCCTGGATGAGCCGGAGCAGGTAACGCTGCACGTCCGCTGGTTCCAGACGGTCCATGCGCTTAAGGATCTTATCGAAGAAGCCGGGTTTCATTACGAAAGGGATAAGTGAAAAGAGATAAGTGAAAAGGGGAAATGCATACTGCAACTGAGTCGTCCAGTTGTGACCTGTCAGTTACCATGCCAATTTCTGTCATGGAACTCATCGTTGTCCTTTGCACCTTCCCTGATCTCGAAACCGCGCGCTCCATCGCTCGAACTCTGGTAGAAGAACAGCTCGCGGCCTGCGTAAATCTTGGCCCAGCCATTGAATCCATCTATCTCTGGCAGGGTAAAACCGAGTCCGTCCACGAAGTGCTCGGCCTCATCAAAACAACGCGCCCCGGCTATGACGCCTTGGAATCAAGACTCAAGGAACTTCATCCCTACGAGGTGCCAGAGATCATCGCTTTGCCTGTCGAAAACGCCTTGGGGACTTACGCTCATTGGGTGGGCGGAAACGTCAGCGCGTGAATCGCGCCATTAGAAATGGCATTGCACTGAAATTAATAATAAATTGTGCTACTAATATTGGTTTTGTGTCGTTTAATGCGTAATCGAAGAAGCGCCTATTTCTGAGTGAGCCCCCCGCTTAGCCAACCTTCAAAGTGATCGCACATGATCTCGTCATCACAGCAAACCAAGGACGAATCACGAGAGAGGTTCTCCTGCATGTTGGCCATGATTTCAGTCACCTCCACGCACTCACCTTTTGGTGGCGAGCGCTCCATTCTCTGTCGCGTGCTGGATGGTCGCGAGTTGGTCGGTGTGCGCTCGGAAGATGTCGCGGTGCTGACCGCCGATGAATTGGGCCATTATTCCCGACTGCAAAATCCTCGCGAAAGAGCGCTGCATTGTCGTGCCAGAGCCGCGCTCCGTCGCATGTTATCACGGGAGATTGGCGTGGCCGCTGACCAACTGCGCATCGTCATGGACGGGCATGGCAAGCCGCGCTGCCTGAACCGTGAGGCGGAGGGAATCGACTTCAGCGTCTCGCACTCGGGCGACTGCGCCATCATCGCTCTTGGCGAAGCCGAAGGCATCGGCGTCGATGTGGAAGCTATCCCTGATCACGAGCCGCCTTGGACTTTAGTGGAAGCCGTGTATCACGAGCATGAGCTGGAGCAATGGCTCGCCTTGCCCGCAGAGAAACGTTGCACGGCCTTCGCGCAGGCCTGGGTCATTAAGGAGGCCGCGCTCAAAGCCCTCGGCACCGGCCTTGATGGCTCGCCCCAGGAACTCAGGGTGCGCTTTGATTCCAATGGCTGCGCCTGGCCTCTATTCCTTTCCTCACGCTGGATCTTCGAGCGCATTCGGGTCTCGCCGCACTATGCCGCATGTCTCATAGCGGTCATGCCGCAGGATGATCAGCCCGCAAGGCAATACTTAGCGGCTTAGCGAAGGGCTACTCCAGTTCCTTCTCAGCTTTTTCCAGTTCTTCGGTCACTTCTGACCAGAGGCCGTAAGCTTTGCCCAAAGCCTTCTCGGTCTCGGCGAGCTTGAGGTTGGTCTTGCGGGCGTCTTCTGCATCGGAGCCGTAGCCTTCAGCTTGCATCTTCTTCGTGAGCGCGGCTTTCTCTTCTTCCAATTTGGCGATCTCCGCCTCGACTTTTTCCAGTTTTTCCTTAAGCGGTTTCACACTCACGGAGCGCTGCTGACGCTTCTGGGCTTCGAGTCGGCGACGTTCCTTCCCGCTGAGTTTCTCCCCGTTCTCATTCACGGCGACGGCTTTGACCACGACAGGTGAGCTGAGAGCGGCTTCCCGCGCTTTTTCTTCAGCCTTCTTCTCAAGGTAGTAACTGAGATTGCCGAGATACAAACGGGGCTCCTCGCCGACGCGGAATTCCAGCGTCTTCGTGACCACGGGATCTAGGAAGTCACGGTTGTGGGAAACGATGACAAAGCTGCCCGTGTAGTCCTGCAAAGCCTGCTGGAGCACGGCTTGAGAGCGCATGTCTAGGTGGTTCGTCGGCTCATCCAGAATGAGGAAGTTGGCTGGTGTGAGAAGCATGTTCGCCATCGCCAGACGACCGCGCTCGCCACCGCTGAGGACTTTAACGAGCTTAAAGACATCGTCTCCTTTGAAGAGGAAGCAGCCAAGCAGCGTGCGCAGTTGAGCTTCGGACATTTTCTTCGCGGTCTTCTCGATGGTCTGCAAGACGGTCATGGAGCCGTCGAGGGAGTCCGCGTGATCCTGCGAATAGTAACCGACGCGGGCGTTATGACCGAGGTTGCGCTCACCATCCGTCTGCTTTTCTACGCCCGCCAAAATCTTGCTAAAGGTGGTTTTGCCTGCGCCGTTGACGCCGACGATGGCGATGCGGTCGCCTTTGCTGATCTCGAAGCTGAAGGGCTTCAAGATATAGCGCACACCGTCGTAGCTCTTCGCGATGCCTTCGAGTCGCACCACGGTCTGGCCGCTCGGAGGGGGCTGCGGGAAGCTGAAGCCGATCTCATCATCCTCCAACTCCAGCTCGATGCGCTCCACTTTATCCAGAGCCTTCACACGGCTCTGCACCATCGAGGCCTTGTTGGCTTGAGCACGAAAGCGGTCAATGAACTGCTGGGTCTTCGCGATCTCCTTGTCCTGGTTTTTCTTCTGCCGCTCCAGCTGCTCACGGCGGGATTTGCTCTCACGCACGAAGAAGCTGTAGTTGCCCTGATAGAGTTGGACCTTTCCGCCCGGCTCGAAGGCCAGTGTGCGGTTGGTCAGATTGTCCAGGAAGCGCCGGTCATGGCTGATGA